>NZ_JAGHKN010000001.1:0-304469 GCF_023093475.1 Methylobacterium sp. 37f | reverse complement strand
GGCTCTCCGGCAACAGCCGCAGAGCCGCGGGCTCGGACAGACCGTCCAGGATCGACGGACCCTCCGACAGCCCCGACGCGGAGGACGCTGGCGAGGTTTCGCCCGTGGTTTCTTGCCGTGACACCGATGCACACCCGTTCGTTTGCTGAACATCGGTTCGATTTCGCCCACTCTCGCTGGATTGAGAGCCGGCCGATCATCAAACGATGCGTGCTCCGGTGTGAAACCGAAGCCATTCATTCGCACTTATAACGCCATTACGCAGCTTTGCCACGTTGCGGAACGTTTGTTCGCGTCCACAGCCTGGACCGACCTGCAATACGATTCCGCTGCACGGGGCCAAGAGGTGAATTCCGGATCGTGATTCGGCTGCGATGCTGACTGGTACGCATGAACTCCGCTGGCTCTTGCGCACGAAGTCCGGCAGTTAATCCTCCGTTTCGTTCGGATCAACGGTGCGTTCCACTTTTCCCAGCCGCCGCTCGTGCCTTAAGGCAGGTTCATGGTTCTCCTTCGATCCCTCGGCAGCCTCGTGCTGGTGCTGGCCTGCTTGAGCGAGGCTGACGCTGCGGATCGGCTTCAGCGCGATCCCGCCCTGGTGCTCCGACACCGGCCGGTGGAGCCCTTCACGTTCCCGTGCGAGCCCCCCGGACACTGCGGCGTCCAGGCTGGTCCAGGCCCGGCCGACCGATTGGTCTCTCCGTTCGACGGAACCCTCGGACGACCCTGCGGCTATCGCACCCGCATCACGCCCGAAGGAACCCGGAAAGTCCGCGTGTGCTTTTGACGGACCGGCGATGAGGAACCTCGCATGCGTCCGGGTGCTCATTGCCGGGATGCTGGCAAGCCACGGGACCGCGAAGGCTCGGGATTGCTCGGCCTTGTTCGCCGAGGGCCGACGCCCTGAAATCATCAATGTCAAGCTGGACCAGCGCTTGGTACCGCTGTGTTACGACGCCTTCGCGGTGCTGCATTCCGGAGTGGCGCGGACACCACTCTACGCGGCCGAACGCCTGACGCGGGAAGGCGTATCGGCCGCGCGCGGCATCGACCGGATCGACGCCTTCCACGATGAGGACGCGCTGCCGCCCGATGATCGTGCCCTCCTGGAGGATTACGTCCGCAGCGGCTTCGATCGCGGTCACATGGCTCCGGCCGGCGACATGCCGACCGAAGCGGCCCAGGCACAGTCGTTCAGTCTTGCCAACGTGGTTCCACAGGACCGCGCCGTGAACCGGGGGCTCTGGGCCGCCATCGAGGAGAGCGTGCGCCGCCTCTCGACTCGCCGCGGAACGCTCTTCGTCGTCACCGGCCCGGTCTATTCCGGGGGTTCCGTCCGGGCGATCAACGGGCGGGTGCTGGTGCCGACGCAACTGTTCAAGGCGCTCTACGACCCGGCGACCGGAGAGGCGGGCGCCTATCTGGTGCCGAACGCCGACGACGCGTCCTGGCGCGCGGTGTCGCTGGATGTCCTTCGCCAGGAGACCGGGCTCGATGTTTTCCCGACGCTACCCGCCGCCGCCAAGGCAACGGCCATGGCATTGCCGGAACCCCGCGTCTATTCCCGGGGTCCGGCGGACGGCGATGGGTCACCACACCGCCGACGCCCGGACGCGGATTCCTTCGAGGCTTGGGCCAAGCAGGAGTTGCATCGCGCCCTCCGACGGCTCTGGCGCGACCTGATGCGTGCGATCTTCTAAACGGATGACAGGTTCGGACCTGATGGTCGAAACGGCTCCTCCGCGGCGCAGCGGGACACCTTATGGACTCTGCTGAGGACAGGTTTCGATGTCGAAAGGGATAACGCCGACGGACACCTCCCGATTCGTCCCCTTTGCCGACGATGCCGCCGTGCAAACCATCGGCGGTCTGTCGATCGAGAACGGGACCGACCGGATCGGGATCCACGGAACTGTCGACCTGACGCGCGATGCCATGGGCTTGGCGCGGGCGCGGACGCTCGCTTCGACGCTTTCGGCGATCGTCACCGCGCTTGAGGCGGTCTCGCTGCCCGAAGAGACCGCCGATGGGGCGCGTTCGCCCGAGACGGTCAAGAATCCGTTCGCCTGATGTGGGTTCGACCGGCGGCGCCAGTTCCGTCGTGGGCGTTGTCCGGGTTCTTGCCGGTCCGGCGTCGCCCTGATACTCCGGCGCAACACTCTCACGCGAAGCGGTTCGACCACGGCGAGCGCCAGAGGTCCGGCCGCATCGGCGCATTCCGCGCGGTACGCCGACTGGCTCGAACAGGTGCCGGCGCGGGACCACGCACACGAGGATTCCGGGGGTCGAGGCGCAGGGCGCGCCGGGCCGCCGACACGACAGGGATACCATCATGGCGCGCGAATTCATCTACCACATGAAGGGTCTGACCAAGACCTATTCGGGTGGCAAGAAGGTCCTCGATAACATCAACCTGTCCTTCTACCCGGATGCCAAGATCGGTGTTCTCGGCATCAACGGCTCGGGCAAGTCGACCCTGCTGAAGATCATGGCCGGCATCGACAAGGATTGGACCGGCGAGGGCTTCGTCGCCCAGGGTGCCCGGGTCGGCTACCTGCCGCAGGAGCCGCAGCTCGACCCCAACAAGTCGGTCCGCGAGAACGTGATGGAGGGGGTTGCCGAAAAGCAGGCGCTGCTCGACCGCTACAACGAACTCGCCATGAATTATTCCGAGGAGACGGCGGACGAGATGACCGCGCTCCAGGATAAGATCGAGGCCGCCAACCTCTGGGAGCTGGATTCCAAGGTCGATCAGGCCATGGAAGCACTCGGCTGTCCCAGCGATGAGCAGCCGGTTGCAACGCTCTCAGGTGGCGAGCGTCGCCGTGTGGCCCTTTGCAAGCTGCTCCTGTGGGAACCGGAACTGCTGCTCCTCGACGAGCCGACTAACCATCTCGACGCCGAGACGGTCAACTGGCTCGAAGGCCACCTGCGCCAGTACCCGGGCGCCATCCTGATCGTGACCCACGATCGCTACTTCCTCGACAACGTCACGGGCTGGATTCTCGAACTCGACCGCACCCGCGGCTACCCCTACGAGGGCAATTATTCGGCCTGGCTGGTGCAGAAGCAGAAGCGCCTTCAGCAGGAGGGCCGTGAGGACATGGCCCGTCAGCGCGCGATCAACCGCGAACAGGAGTGGATTGCCGCCTCGCCGAAGGCGCGCCAGTCGAAGTCGAAGGCCCGCATCACCCGCTACGAGGAGCTGGTGGCGAAGTCCCAGGACAAGATCGACGCCTCGGCACAGATCGTCATTCCGATCGACGAGCGCCTTGGTAACAACGTCATCGAGTTCGAGCACCTGAACAAGGCGTTCGGTGACCGCCTTCTGATCGAGGATCTGTCGTTCAAGCTGCCGCCCGGCGGCATCGTCGGCGTCATCGGCCCGAACGGCGCCGGCAAAACGACCTTGTTCAAGATGATCACCGGGGCCGAGACGCCGGACGGCGGGACCATCTCGGTCGGCGAAACCGTTCATCTCGGTTACGTCGACCAGTCGCGCGACGCCCTCGATCCGAACGCCACGGTCTGGCAGGAGGTCTCCGGCGGCAACGACATCATCTATTTCAACAAGCGCGAGATCAATTCCCGCGCCTATTGTGCCGCCTTCGCCTTCAAGGGCTCGGATCAGCAGAAGAAGGTCGGTACGCTCTCGGGCGGTGAGCGCAATCGCGTCCATCTCGCCCGGACGCTCAAGGGCGGCGCCAACGTGCTCCTGCTCGACGAGCCGACCAACGACCTCGACATGGAGACCCTGCGGGCGCTCGAAGAGGCGCTGGAGGATTATGCGGGCTGCGCCGTGATCATCAGCCACGATCGCTGGTTCCTGAACCGCATCGCCACCCATATCCTCGCCTTCGAGGGTGAGAGCCACGTCGAATGGTTCGAGGGCAACTTCTCGGATTACGAGGAGGACAAGAAGCGTCGCCTTGGAGCCGACTCGCTGATGCCGAAGAAAATCAAGTACAAGAAGTTTTCGCGGTAAGGCGAAGCTTCGGCGCCCGCCTGGATGGGACGGGCGCTTCTTCAGGCCTTGGCGCTCAGCGCCAGGGCCTCCCGCAGGTCCTGCGCGTCGGTCAGCTTCCGCCCGCTACGGCGAAGGGCCTTCAGCAAAGCCCGATCGGGGAACGGGCAATAAGGCAGGATCGGAACCGTCTCGCCGGCGGGTAGCCGGCCCTCTGCGACGTCGACAAGGACGCCGTCGAGCAGCACCCGCCCGTGCTCGTGCAGCCTGGTGGCTGCCCGTGTCGCAGTGGTGTCGCCCGGAAAGCGGACGGCCTGCTGGGCCAGGATAGCCCCGGCATCGATCGTCACCGCGAGGCGGTGGATCGTGACCCCGAAGGCCGGCTCGTCCTCAGCCAGGGCGTGGATGGTCGGCACGGGGCCGCGATGATGCGGCAGCAGGCCCGGATGGACGTTCAGGCCGCCGAGCGGCGCTCGCATCAGGGTTGTGCCCGAGAGAATCTGATCGAAGTGGAAGGTGACGATGAGGTCGGGTGCATGCTCGGCAAAAGCCTTCGCCACCTCGGGTCCGTTGACGTCATCGACTTTGAGAGTAGGGATGCTCACCTGTCGGCAGAGTTCCCTGAGCGGCGTTGCACGCGAGGAAGGACCCGACCCCGTCAGGCGGCGCGTCAGGGGCGATAATGGGGCCAGCAGGTCGGGCAGGCCGAAATTGACGCCGAGATAGGGCAGGATCGCCGGCCCGGAGCGCGTGAGGTGGCGCCTAACCTGTCCGACGAGGCCGCCGGAACTCGGCCGCTCCGCGTTGGAGAGGCCCACGAAGGCAATGTCGGCGGCGTGCTCGTCGACGAAGCGGCGTACGGCGCGGGCGTTCGGCAGGGCTTCCAGCACGAACAGGGCAATGCGCGGGCGAGTCACCGGTCGGCCCGGATCTTGAACGTGAAGCCGCTCATCCCGAGGCGCCGCAAAAATTCCGGGAGCAGGGCCGCGCCGCGCGCCGCTGCCGCGAGAATCCACGGGAAGGCGACGATGTCCTGGTTCCGGGCGAGACCCCGCGCGATGCGGCGGGCCGCATCCTCGGCGCTGATCTCCAGGGGACGCCAGCCCTGGTACTCCCCGCCCATCGCGGTCTTGACGTAGCCGGGCGTCACCACGTTGATACGCACGCCATGCGGCTTCAGTTTCTCGCGCAGCGCCAGTCCGTGAGCGAGAAGCGCCGCCTTGGTGCCGCTATAGGCGGGTGCGTCCGGCAGCGGCGCGAAAGCGGCCAGGGATGAGACCAGTGCGATCTGCCCGTGTCCCCGGGCGCGCATCAGGCTCACGCAGGGCAAGGCGACGTTGAGAGCACCGACGAGGTTCACGTCCACCGTCTCGAAGGCCATCGCCTCCGTCTCGACATCGCCGCCGGGATCGCCTCCGTTGATCGCCGCATTGACGATGACGAGGTCGATGGCGCGACGCTGGTCCGCGGCCGTCAACCAGGTGGCCACGGCCTCACGCTCCCGGATGTCGAGGCGCTCGGTTTCGACCGCCGCACCCTTCGTGCGACAGGCCTCAGCGATCGCTTCGAGGCGGGGACGATCCCGGCCCTGGAGGATCAGGGTCGTGCCGGGGGCGGCGTAATGACGGGCGAGGGCCGCGCCAATTCCGCTCGACGCGCCGGTGATGAGGATGACGGGCATCGGGTCTGCTAGCCCGGTAGGCGCGACCGGATCAATAGACCGGCGCCAGTTCCTGGGGCTCGCTGGCCTGTTCTCGGATCGCACGCGCTGCATTGAGGGCGGCGGCCGGCAGCGTGGCCTCCAGGCGCGGGACGGTGCCAGTGATGGCGCGCTCGATGGCGGCGCGCGAGAAGAACCCGCCATTGACCTGAGAGCGGTGGAGCACGACGCGTCGGAAATCGGACATCAATTCGCTATCCGGCGATGTCGGTGCCGTCCAGAACGTGTTCAGTCCGCCCTGATGGGTCAGGCCGGGGAAGTTGTAGATCGCATTGCCGGCCGCACAGGTCGGGCGTCCGAGTTCCAGCGAAAGCATCCCGACCGTGCTGTTGACCAGCACGACGCCGCGGCTGCCGGCGATCAGGCTCGGAAGGTCGCCGCCATCGATGATGTCGAGGCGATCGTTGACCCCGTGGCGCTTGGCCGAATGACGCGCGTATTTGCGCCAGTTGATTAGCCCGCTATCGAGGGGATGCAGCTTGATCAGCAGGCGCGTCGGCGCCGGCGCATGGGTCGCGAAGGACGCGATGGTGCGGTCCATGAACCCCTCGACCCCGAGGAAGGGGGAGTGGACGCGGATCTGGTAGTCGCTGTCGAGTTGGAGGGGTAACAGGAAGTAATCCACCCCGATGGCCGTATAGGCCTCGTTGAGACGCGCCGCTTCGCGACGAGTCTGAGCGCGCCGGGAGAATTTCCTGATCCAGCCGCCATATTCAACCGCGATGTGGTGCGGCCGGTGGCTGCGGAAATGCGGGAAGAAGTAGGGAAACCCGAAATTCGCGATGTTATAGGCGACGTCCCACAGGCTGCGCCGGGCCATGTCTCCGCTCGACGGCATCGCGCGGCCGGGCTGGGGCAGGCGCCGAGCGATCGCCCGGATCTCGTCTGCCGTCTTCGGTAGGGTCGAGTGGCCGTTCACGCCGCCGAGTTCGCAGGTGATCCAGTTGGGGCGCAGGTAGCCTTCTTCGAAGACGTGGAAGCGGACACCGAACGGCTGGGCCGCCGCAGTGGCGGCCACGTGATAGGGCCGGCAATCCCCGAACAGCACGATATCGGTGATACCGTGCTCGCGGATGTAGGCCGCGACGTAGTCGCCCCACTTGGCGAAGGTCCCCCGGTAATTGTCCGAGGGGAGACGCCAGAACAGCCAGTCGCCCGATGAGAAGTTGATCCGGCGCACCCGGTGTCCGCGCGCCTGGAGGGCGCGCCCGAGTTCGGCGAAGAAGGGAGACGCGAGTCCCTGGAGGAAGAGGAAGGTTGCCTGTCCGTCGCGAGACAGTGCTTGTCCTTCGCGAGTCATTGACTGACGTTCGCGAGGCGTGGCCTGTCCTTCGAGCGGCAAGGCCTCTCCGGAACGAGGCATGTCTGCGCGGGGCTGAAGCATTCTCGAGCGACGCCTGCTCCTGCGCCCGTTCGAACGCGGGCCACCGTGACGGCCAATTCCGTCGCACGCCTCAACCACCTCAGCAATTGGGCGCTCGTAGGGCCAATGACGAATTCCCCTCATCTGTGATCGCGCGGCAACAGCGCGTCCGGTGAACTTACCGGCCGAAATCCCGATTTACTCCCGATCCATGTCCTATTCGGGCGGGAAGATGCTAAGGCAGCGGCCGGTTACGTCGGTCGAAAGCGTTCATGCCCCCGAACCTGCCGCCATCCTTTTTGTCCACAGGTTCGCACATCCGGTCTCTGAAATCGGAGATCACGGCTGCGACGGGCGTTTCCTTCGCAAGGCGCTGGCGGCCCGGTGCGGCACCAGCCGTATGGGCGGATGGACTGCTCGATCGCGGGCTCGGCATCCTCGACCACCCCGCCTGCACGATCGGCCCGGGGCCGCTGCTCTCACCCTACGACACGCCGCAAAATGGCATGGCGAGCCTTCGCGTCCGGTACGCGGGAGCCGACCTCGGTGGCAGCATGCCGATCGACTCTACGGCTCTGCGCGAGGCCCAGATCTTCGGGCGTAATCGCTTCGCGCGCGATCATCGTATGGTTGCGGAGGTCCTGGCCGGGCTCACCGACCCTGCCCTCATCCTGGCCGAGGGTGCCGTCGCGCGCTCCGGCGCGCGGCTGACCGCCTTCGTCAAGCGCGTTCTGGCATCTGACCCGAAAGGCAGCTTCATCGTCGCCGGGTCAGGCGGCTGTCCGGCACTGTCGATCGGCGAGACGACCCGGCTCCGGGTCGCGGCGCGGCCGATCAATCCTTGGGCGCTTTTTGAACGGGTCCGCACCGTCTTCGTCGATGACTGGGCTTCGGCCGCCGAAGCGAGGCTGGCCGGATGCGCGGTCGCTCGACCGGGCGATGACGCTTCCTCTCTGACGGCTGCCGATCTGGTTGCGCTGTGCTATGGCGCCGGGGTGCATTACTTCGATCCCTGGACGCGTGCGCCCATCGCCCCTGCGGAGTGCCTGGCACGCGTGGCGTGGCTGCGAGACAGGTTCTGCGACAACGATCGGCGAACGGTCTTCGTCGGGATTTCGCGCTGGAAGCGTCCGGCCCTCGACGCATTCCTGGTCGGACCGGAGGGGGCGCCAGTTCACACCATGACGGCGGACGATGCGGTGGCGAAGGCCCGCCGGCACGGAGCCCAGGTCCGCGTCTGGGCGACCCGAATGCCGGAACGTCTGGAGCCACTCTGCGCAGGAGCCGGCGTGCCGCTCGCCCGCATCGAGGACGGGTTTTTGCGTTCCGTCGGCCTCGGTGCCGGCCTTGCCCCTGGGGCGTCGATCGTGATCGACGATCTCGGGATCTACTATGATCCGCGCACGGAGAACCGCCTCGCGGTGATCCTACGGACCGCGACCTTCTCGGCGGACCTCCTGGCCCGGGCCAAGGCTCTGCGTGACCTCGTCGTGGCGCGGCGCCTCACGAAGTACAATGTCGGCCTGTCCGATCAATCCGGACCCTGGCCGAAGGACCGGCGCATTGTTCTGGTGCCGGGGCAGGTGGAAGACGACGCGTCGGTCCGACACGGGTCGCCGGTCGTGCGCTCCAACCGGGCACTGCTCCAGGCGGCCCGAGCGCGACACCCGGATGCGTTCCTGCTCTACAAGCCGCATCCCGATGTCGAGGCCGGGTTCCGCACGGGCGCGATCCCCGAGACCGAGGCGCTGACGCTCGCCGACCGGATTGTCGGCGGCTTGTCCATCGTCGACCTGCTCGATCGTGTCGACCACGTGGAGACGATGACGTCATTGGCCGGTTTCGAAGCTCTCATCCGTGGCCGCTCCGTCGCGGTTCACGGACGCCCCTTCTATGCCGGCTGGGGCCTCACCGAGGATTTGGCGCCCGGGGCAGATCGCGGCCGGCGCCTCGCCCTCGACGAACTGGTCGCTGCGGCGCTCTTGCTCTATCCGCGTTATCTCGATCCGGTGGCGCTGAAACCGTGCTCGGCCGAACAGTTGCTGGACCGTCTCTCGGCGGCGCGGGATGCGGTCGGTCCATCGCGGCTGGCCCTGAGCCCTATGGCGATCCTGACGATGCGAGCCCGGTACTGGGTGGTCAACCCGATTGTGCGGCGCCTGCGCGCCAAGCGCGGAATCGAACGGTTCCGGGATCAGAGGCGCTGAAAGGCCTGATGACGCTGCTCTCTAGTTTCGCTCTCGCCGTCCTGCTCAGTCTTGCCATTGAGGCCGGGGAGGGCTCCGAGGCACGCCCAGTCAGCCGCCGACCTCGCGATCTGGCCATCCGCTGCGCCGGCTATGCCCTGGTGATGGGGTTCTGGTTTCAGTTCTCGTGGCGACCTTGGCTCGCCGCCTTCTCCTGCGTGCTGACCGTCGCCATTCTCACGGTGATCAGTCGCCTGAAACGCACCCTGATCGGCGAACCGCTGGTCTTCAGCGACTTCGCACTGTTGCAGCAGGTGCCGCGCCACCCGGAACTCTACTATACGCAACCACTCACCGACCCGCGCATGGCCGTGCCGATCGTCGTATCCCTCGGCCTCGTCGCCGCATGGTACGCGATCGAGCCCACGGTTCTGCCGGCTGAACCGAGCGTGGCTATCATTGCGATCCTGGCCCTGCCGCTTGTGCTGATCAGTGCCGTCGCCTTCGCCGGGGAGGGAGCAATGGCGGCAGCGCTTGCGCGCTTGTTTCCGGTGCCTGCGCTGGAGACCGATGTCGCTCGCTACGGACTGCCCGCGACCCTGATCGGGTATGCCCTGCGCTGGCGCACCGACCGTCGGACGGAGCTCGCAGCGAGGCTGCCGGTTGCGCGGACGCGCGCTGATGTCCCCGTTGTCGTAGTCATGCAGCTCGAATCCTTCGTCGATCCCGATCGTCTCGGCGGCCCCGCGCTGCCCCTGATGGACCTGATCCGTACGCGCGCCACCCAGTATGGCCGCCTGCGCGTCCCAGCCCACGGCGCCTACACGATGCGGACCGAGCACGCCGTGCTGACGGGATCGGACGCCGAGGACCTCGGGTTCGGCGTATATGATCCCTACCTGACCCATGGCGGTCGTGAGCCGACGAGCCTTTCCCTTCGAGCTCGGGATGCCGGCTTCGAAACCGTCTTCGTGCATCCCTTCCATCGTGACTTCTTCAACCGCGCCGAGGTGGTGACCCGCCTGGGCTTCGACCGCCTGATCATGGAGGATGCATTCGGTACGGCGGCGCGGATTGGTCCCTACGTGAGCGATGCCGCGATGGTAGAGCGGGTCCTGTCCGAAATCCGGGCTCGCACCGGCCCGTTGTTCCTGTTCGGCATCACGATGGAGAATCACGGCCCGTGGAAGCCTGGACGCCTGCCCGGCATCGACGATCCTCTGGACCAGTACCTGACTCACGTGGGCCATACCGGCAGCGCCATGGAGACCCTGATCGCCGGGCTGGCGGAAGTACCGGCAACCCTGTGCTTTTTCGGCGATCACGCGCCGGCTCTCCCGAGCAGCCGCCCGGGTTTTGGAGGCACCGCGACCGACTACGCGATCTTCGAGTTCGGCGAGCCTCCGGCAGGGACCGAACCGGTCCGCCGGGATCTCACCGCCGCCGCACTCGGACGCCAGTTGCGCGACAGCCTGGAGCGATGACCGATCGAGGCCACGCAACGCGGCACTTGAGCTTGGCCTTGCCTCCGTCGTGACGCATTGGTGATCGAGAGGACGGGTCATTGTGAGGTTCGGGTCGCACCGTAAAAGCAGTGCATGGTCCGTTAATCCGATCGCAGCGTTTTGCCGCTAACGTTGGACGCGGCCAGCGCCTGAAAGCGCACGTCCTGGTAAGGATCGCTTTGATAGGCGGACCTCACCCGGCAATTCGACAAGAGTAGAGTGGCGCCGCCCATGCGCCCCGCAGCCGATGGCCCTGCCATCCGGTCGCGAGCCGGATGGGCGACGGCCCGGACCGCACATGTGCGCGGTCCGTTCAGGAGAGTAATCATGCTTCGCAAGGCGTCCTTGGCCGTCCTGACGGCCTGTCTCGTCTCGGGCTGCTCGTCGCTTCTTCCCGGTGCCGGTCCGACGACGGGTGCGGTGGTGGACGGGGCCGACATCGCCACGAGCGAGGGGACCTTCGCGCGCTACGAGATCGTCGACCTGTCGGCGGCCACCATCGAGGCCCTGCGCGGACGCGCCCTCGACAGCCTGCTGGCCTCGTTCGGCGACCGACGGCCCTCCCTCGAACCCGTGATCGGGGTCGGCGACTACGTGGCCGTGTCGGTGTGGGAAGCGGGTTCGGGCGGCCTGTTCTCCGGTCCGCTGGTGGCCGACCGCTTCTCGGCCGGCTCCAAGTCGGCCCTCATCCCCGAGCAGGTGGTGCCGCGCGACGGAGCCATCAGCGTGCCCTATGCTGGGCGCATCCAGGTGGCCGGGCGCCGGCCCCAGGATGTGCAGGCGCTGATCGAGACCGAACTGGCCGGCAAGGCGATCCAGCCCCAGGTGCTGGTCTCGGTGACCAAGGCGGTGTCGCAGACCGTGACGGTGACGGGCGAGGTCGTGGCCGGCGCCCGCGTGCCGCTCTCGGGCAAGGGCGACCGCCTGCTCGACGTGGTCGCCACCGCCGGCGGGGTGCGCGCGCCGGTCAACGAGACCTTCGTGCGCCTCTCGCGCGGACCGCAGACCGCCACGGTGCCGCTGACCACGGTGGTGTCGAACCCGGCCGAGAACATCTTCCTGCGCCCGGGCGACACCCTGACCCTGGTGCGCGACCCCCAGACCTTCCTGGCGGTGGGCGCGCTGGGCAACGCCTCCGAGATCCCGTTCCAGGCCGAGGGCATCACCCTGGCCCAGGCCCTGGCCAAGGCGCGCGGCCTGTCCGACTTCCAGGCCGACCCGTCGGGCACCTTCATCTTCCGCTTCGAGCCGGCCGCGGTGGTGCGCCGCCTCAAGCCGGGCAGCCCGCTGCTGGGCACGCCCCTGGTGCCGGTGGTCTACCGCATCAACATGCGCGACCCCAACAGCCTGTTCCTGACCCAGGCCTTCCGCATGCGCAATCGCGATCTCGTCTACGTCTCCAACGCCCCCTTCACCGAGGTCCAGAAGGTCCTCTCCGTCTTCTCTACCGTCACCGCGCCGGTCTCGGCCGGCGCTTCCCTCTACGCGACGGCCAGGTAAGCCGGTCCCGGATACGAAAAAAGGGGGCGCTGAACGCGCCCCCTGCAGCCGAAACTCAATCGATTTCGACCTAGAAGTACGACTTCAGAGTGCCGCGACGGCGAACGTCGAGGGTGGCGCAGTGGAACGAGCCGCCGAACGGTCCATAGGACAGGAACGGCGCCGGGATCGGGTCGAAGCCCCAGTCCTTGAGCGCCTTGATCAGCGTCGGCTGACTCGCATCCACGACGATCTTTTTCTCGTCCAGCGCCAGCACGTTGATCGAGGTCCAGGGCGAGCACATGGAGATCTTGCTCATGAAGCCCTCGACTGGGTCGGGGCGCGGCGCGATCAGCACGTCCCACTTCTTGAGCACGGCCGGCAGCTTCTCGACGTCGATGTAGTCCGGATTGACCAGCACCTTGCCGGGGGCCAGCGGCATAAAGGATGAGTCGATGTGCATGGGTTGCGGGCAACGGCTCTCAATCTCGTGCACCCGGAAGCCCGGACCGAGGTGGCGCCGTAGCCACTCGATACCCATCAGGTTGGTCACGTTCGAGCGGGTCACGAACAGGTCGCGGCCGCAACGCACGAAGTCAGCCGCGTCGAAGACCGGCTCGAACTCGTTGACGGTGAACTGCATCGGCTCGCCGCCTTTGAGGTTCGGCACCCGGTAGTCGTAGTTGTACAGATCGTCGGTGAGCTGCGGACGCGGGGCTGAGGTCCAGCGCGCGCCATTGCGGAAGTATTCCTTGAACAGCGACCGGTAGGCATCGCCCTCGAAGTAGCGCGAGCGCCAGCACATCGGGCTCTCGATGATCTCGTCGCCGATGACGAGGTACGGATCACGAGGGCAGGCGACGCAGAAGCCGCGGGAGGACCATTGGGGGGCCTTGAACTTGCGCGAGAAATCGATCGGGTCCGGACGGCGGATCTTCACTCCTTCGCCGGCCAGAATCGAGATGAAGTTGTCGAGCTCCTTCTGGGCGAGCTTCTTCATGAACTTCGGATAGCGGAAGCCCGAGGCGAACCTGTAGAACGGCTGAGCAGCCCGCGGCAGGTTGAAGATCACGGTCAAGTGGTGTGTCGGAATGGTCGCACCGTCCAGACTTCCGACAATGACCTCTTCCAGCGGATCCCATTCGTTCCAGGCCATCACCGGGGAACTTGCAGCGGGCGCACGCATGGCGCCGAAGCCGCCGCCGGCATAGCGCTCCATCTGCACGTCGTCGCGCACGACCTCGTCGGCCGTCATCTGTGATTCGCGGTCCATCTGATCCCGTTCCCCTGTCCGCCCGGACGGCTGATTATCGGGCTTTTCGCCCTGCGCCGCTTTGGTCCCGACTGTGTCTCTCGGGTGATAGACAACGGTTCTCAAAGCTGCAACTTCCGAAGACATTCAACGTTTCCGGCGGTTTTTTGCGGTCGGAAACACGGCGGAATCTCGGTGTGATCCGCTGCACTGCAGGCCGAAAGGGGCCCATGAAGCGTCTTACGACATTGGCCCTGATCGCCGGTCTATGCACAGTCGTCGGCCTGTTCCTGTCCTCTGGCCTGGAAGACGTCGCGGCCGCGGTCGTCAGCGCCGGTTGGGGCGCGCTGATCGTGGTTGTCGCCCGAGGTTTTGCCGTAGCCTGGGCCGGTCTCGGCTGGTTCGTGATCTTCCCGAAGGCGACGCGCCCGACATTGCGGGACTGCCTCACGCTGCGCTTCGTGCGCGAGGGTATCAACACGTTGCTGCCGGTCGCCCAGGTCGGCGGCGACTTCGTCGGTGCCCGTCTCCTGACCAAGCGCGGCGTCCCCGGCGGCATCGCCGGTGCGAGCATGTTCGTCGACCTGATGACCCAGGCGGTAACTCAATTCCTCTTTACCGTGGCGGGCGTCGTTCTCCTCGCTTGGATCGCGGGGGATGGCCCGATCGTCCGGACCGTGACCGGCGGCCTTGCCCTAGCTGCTCCCGCCCTCGGTGCCTTCTATCTCATCCAGCGCCGAAGCGGTCACAAGGTGATCCAGGCCTTGGTCAGCCGGTTCGCCGGCTCGCGCGAATGGCGTGCGCTCGGCGCTATCGACGTACTCTACGACAGCCTCAAACGACTTTACGGCCATCGCGGCCGTGTCGCCGGTGGTCTCGGCATTCACCTCATCGGCTGGTTCATCGGCACCGTCGAGGTCTACGTGGCCCTCCACTTCATGGGCTACCCTGTCAGCATCGTCGAGGCGGTGGTGATCGAGAGCCTGGCCCAGGCGGTCCGTGGCGCCGCCTTCGCGGTGCCGGGTGCCCTCGGCGCCCAGGAAGGCGGCCTCATCGCCCTGTGCGCGATCTTCGGAATCCCGGCCGAGGCGGCGCTGGCGCTGTCCCTGGTCAAGCGCTTGGCGGACTTGCTCGTCGGGGTGCCTGGTCTCTTCGCCTGGCATGCTCTTGAGGGATCGAAGCCGGATCCGGTTATGGCACCGGAGCCCCAGAGCGAGCCTGGCTTGCGGCATGACCTCCTGGTCCCAGTGCTTGCCAATGATTTGGGTGGACGGCCCCGCACCGAACCCCAGCTCGGAGAACTCAAGAAGTGCGCCTGAAACGCGTTGCTGTCGCGAGCCTCGTCGCGGCTCACCTGCTCCTCGGCTCGGCCGCCCATGCGATCGACGATCCGGCCGCGACGTCGATCGGCAAGGTCTACGCGACCTTCGAAAGCGCCCTGAAAAGCGCACCGAAGGATGTCGGAGCCCGTGCGGCGACCATCGGCCCGACCCTGAATGAGACCTTCGACTTTCCGGCGATGATCCGTCTGGCCACCGGGGCCAAGTGGAAGACCTTCACGCCCGAACAGCAGGGTGCCCTCACGGACGCGTTCGGACGCTACTTCACCGCGACCTACGCCACCCGCCTCGCGCAAGCCTCCGGTGGCAAGTTCAGCTTAAAGCCGCAAAGCGAAGCGCGCGGTCCGAACCGCGTGGTTCAGACCGAGGTCGCCAACAAGGACGGCGATACCTCGCAGGTGGATTTCCTGGTCGGCCCGGAAAACCGGGTGCAGGACGTCTATCTCAACGGCAATGTCAGCGAGGTCGCGAGCCTTCGCGGCAGCTTCTCGGAGCCGCTGAAGACCGGCGGGGCGGATGGCCTTCTCACCTTCATGAGGGATCGTACCGCCGGCATGCTCGCCGTCAAACCAGCGCCTTAGAGTTGCGTCAGAGACGCCCGGACTTTGTTCCTCCCGTACGACAAACGATTCGCGCCGCTCGACTTCGCGGCACTCTCACGAGCCCCGTGACCGAGCGATGCCCCTGATGGACCTGACTTGGCTCTCGCATCTCCTGCCGCTGATCGCCCTGGTCGGTTGCGTGTACGGACTGACTGCCGCTGCCTTAGCCGGGCGTTTTGCCCGCAAGGCAGCGCCGGCCCTGGGTGATGGGGCGCCGTCCGTCACGATCTTGAAGCCGCTCTGCGGAATCGAGCCAAACCTGTACGAGAATCTCGAGACTTTCTGCCAGCAGGCCTATGCCGCGCCCGTGCAGGTGATTTTTGGCGTTCAGAACGCCGCCGATCCGGCGATCGCCGTCGTCCGTCGTCTGCAGGCCGCCTATCCGGCGCTTCGGCTCGATCTTGTCATCGACGCGCGCCAGCACGGTTCGAACCGAAAGGTTTCAAACCTCATCAACATGTCGACCCGAATCTCCCACGAGATTGTGGTTCTTGCCGACAGCGACATGGTGGTGAAGCCCGACTACCTCGGCCGGATCGTCGGTGAGCTAAGGCAGCCGGGCGTGAACGGAGTGACTTGCCTGTATCATGGGGTCCCTGCGCATCGGGGGATCTGGGCCCATCTCTCCGCTCTCGCCATCGACGTGCAGTTCTTGCCCAACGTGGTGATGGGCACGTCGCTCGGCCTCGCACAGCCTTGCTTTGGATCCACCATTGCCTTCTCCACCAGGGCACTTGGCGAGATCGGCGGCTTCGAAGCCTTCCGCGACGACCTCGCCGACGACTATGCCATCGGCGAAGCGTTGCGCGCCAAGGGCGGGGTCGTTGCAATCCCGAGCTTCACCATTGGGCACACCTGCGTCGACACGGATCTGGCGAGCCTGTGGAGCCATGAGCTTCGCTGGAACCGCACCATCCGCAACGTCGATCCTGCCGGCTATGCCGGATCGTTCGTGACCCATGCCTTTCCGCTCGCCCTGATCGGAGCTTTGGTCCCGGATGCTGGAACCACGGCCCTGGCCGTGGCGGCCTTCGCCCTGGCGTGCCGGATCATCCTGTGCGTCCGCCTGGAGCGGGCCTTCGGCCTTGCTCCGCATCCCTACTGGCTGTTGCCGATTCGCGACATCCTATCCTTCATGAACTTCACCTGGAGCTTCGTCTCCGGTGCTGTGACATGGAAGGGCCATGATTATCGCGTGGTTGCGGACGGTACCTTGATCCCCGAGACGACGCTTGGGCGCGATGCTGGTGCATCGTCACTCTGACCTTCCGTTTATTCTCCCATTCAACTGTCCCCTGTTCTCGCTGAGGCCTTGAACCCCATGCGCACCCTCTTCCTGCAGGCTCCCACTTTCGACGGCTTCGATGGCGGTGCCGGTTCCCGCTATCAAGCCAAACGCGAGATCAAGTCGTTCTGGTACCCGACCTGGTTGGCCCAGCCTGCAGCCCTGGTGCCGAACTCGAAGCTGATCGATGCCCCGCCGCACAACATCAAGCTGAGCGAGATCGTGGCCCAAGCGCATGATTTCGACCTGGTTGTGCTGCATACCTCGGTTCCGTCCTTCAAGTCGGACGTGAAGACGATTGAAGCCCTCAAGGCCGAGAACCCGAAGCTCATCGCCGGCCTGATCGGCGCCAAGGTCGCGGTCGATGCCGCTGGCGCGATGGCCCAGGCCCCGGTGGTCGATTTCTGTGCCCGCAATGAGTTCGACTTCACCGTCAAGGAAGTCGCTGACGGCACCCCGATGTCCGAGATCAAGGGGCTGTCCTATCGCGATGCCAATGGCAACGTGGTCCATAACGAGGACCGCGAAATCATGACTGACATGGATCAGCTGCCGTTCGTCACGAGCGTGTATAAGCGCGATCTCCAGATGGAGAAGTACTTCATCGGGTACCTGAAGCACCCCTATATCTCGTTCTACTCGGGCCGTGGCTGCAAGTCGCGCTGCACCTTCTGCCTTTGGCCGCAGACGGTCGGCGGTCATACCTACCGCACCCGCTCGGTCGCGCACGTGATCGAGGAGATCAAGTACTGCCTGAAGGAGTTTCCCCAGACCAAGGAGTTCTTCTTCGACGACGACACCTTCACCGATAACCTGCCGCGCGCCGAAGAAATCGCCCGCGAACTGGGCAAGCTCGGTGTGACTTGGTCGTGCAACGCCAAGGCCAACGTTCCGCGCGATACCCTGAAGGTGCTCAAGGACAATGGCCTGCGCCTGCTGCTCGTCGGCTACGAGTCCGGCAACCAGCAGATCCTGAACAACATCAAGAAGGGTATGCGCGTCGAGGTCGCCGAGCGCTTCACCAAGGATTGCCACGATCTCGGCATCGCCATCCATGGTACTTTCATCGTTGGCCTCCCGGGCGAAACCCGGGAGACGATCCAGGAGACGATCGCGTTCGCCAAGCGCATCAATCCGCACACGATCCAGGCCTCGCTGGCGGCACCGTATCCCGGCACTTTCCTGTACAAGCAGGCGGTGGAGAACGGCTGGCTGGACGTCGCAAACGCGGAACTCGTCGACGAGAACGGCGTGCAGATCGCACCGCTGCACTACCCGCACCTGTCACATTCCGAAATCTTCGCGGCTGTCGAGGAGTTCTACCGGAAGTTCTACTTCCGCGCTCCGAAGATCGCCTCGATCGTTTCCGAGATGGTCCGTTCGCCCGACATGATGAAGCGCCGTTTACGCGAGGGTGTGGAGTTCTACCGCTTCCTCAAGGACCGTCAGACCAGCGCTGCAGCCTGAGCTCGACGCAGGTTCGATTCGATACCTAGACACAATGAGGCGGCCGGGCTGGAAAGCCCGGCCGTTTCGCGTCGTGGGGCTACAGCCCCTACCTTAGGGGGAGGGTCCCGCCTCCCATTACCCGGAGTCGTCCTGTGAAGCGCTTGGTCGTTACCGCCGATGATTTCGGCCTGAGCCTTCAGGTCAATGAGGCGGTGGAGCAAGCGCATCGTGACGGCATCCTCACCGCTGCAAGCCTGATGGTATCTGCCCCGGCCGCCGATGACGCCGTGGCTCGGGCTCGGCGTCTGCCCTCCCTGCGCATCGGTCTTCACTTGGTGATGGTGGAGGCTTGGCCGACCCTGCCGCCTGAGCGTATTCCCGATCTCGTCACCCCGGACGGTCTGATCCGTAGCGACATGGAGCGACTCGGCCTCGACCTGGCCCTCAAGGCCTCGGTGCGGCGCCAACTCTCGGCTGAAATCGAAGCACAGTTCCAGGCCTTCCGCGCGATCGGCCTACCCCTGGACCACGTCAACGCCCACAAGCATTTCCACGTGCACCCGATCATTGCCGGTCTGGTGCTCGCAGCGGGTCGTCGTCATGGCATGCGGGCGATCCGAGTTCCGCGTGAGACCCGTGCTGTCCTGCGGGCGGCAGAGCCGGGCGCAAATCCGAAGCCGGCCCTCGACACAGCACCCTGGGCGGCCTTGCTGGCCGTACGGGCGCGTCAGGCAGGCCTCCTGATTCCGGACAGGACACTCGGACTCGCCTGGTCCGGGGCGATGACGCCAGCCCGAGTGCAGGGGCTGTTGGCGCACCTGCCGGACGGATTGACCGAACTCTACACTCATCCCGCCACGGCAAGCGGGTTTCCCGGCGAGGCGCCGGGTTATGCTTATGTGGCGGAGCGTGATGCGCTGGTCGCCCCCGAGAGCCTCGCGGCGGCCGCCGGCTTCGTAAGAGGGGGATTCTCAGACTTTCTCGCCTGAGGACAAATCAAGACTTATGGCGAACGAAGAATGGGCGCGGCGGGGACCCGCGCCCATTCTTCGTCTTATGGAATTTCCGCGCGGCCTACTTGGCCGAGACCGTTTCCGCGGCCTTGGCCCGGGTTACTGGCGGTAGAGCGGCATCGCCCTCGGGACGCTTCGGGTCGGGATGCTTCGGCGGCGGCCCGAGGAACGCCGGAACCACGAAGAAGGCTGCCACCAGGGTGAAGAACAGCGACAGCGCGAGAAGCTTGCCCATGCTGGCCGTGCCCGGATGGCTGGAGAGCACCAGTGAGCCGAACGCCGTGCCGGTGGTCAGCGCCGAGAAGAAGATCGCTCGCGTCAGGCTGGAAGCCAGCATGTCGGTCACACCCGCCCGCCAAGCGATGACGTAGTAGATGTGGAAAGCCACGCCGACCGCCAGCATCAGCGGCATCGCGATGATGTTGGCGAAGTTCAGCGGCATCCCGACGATATGCAGGGCCATGAGCGTCCAGAGGGTTGCCAGCACCAGTGGCCCGAGGGTCATCGCAACGTCCCACGGCTTCCGGAGCGCCACCGACAGGATGATGAAGATCAGGACGAGTGCGGTGATCGCCGCCTGCAGGAAGGCGCCCAGGATCGTGTAGCTGGACGACGTCGTGGCGACCGGCGCGCCGGTGGCATGCGGCGCGACACTCTGCACGTCCTTGGCAAAGTTCCGCAGCACCTGGTTGTCGTTGGCGTCCCCGCTTGGGTGGACTTCGATGCGTGAACGTCCATCTGCGGCGATCCATTCGGCCTTCAACTTAGGCGGAAGGTTGTCGAGGGTGATCTTCTCCGGGTTCAGGAGGCCGGACAGACGCGAGAGCAGGGTCTTCAGATCCGTCGTTAGAGCAACGCTCGCCGCCTCGCGGGTCGCGACCGGAGCAGCTGCCAGTTTGTCGAGATCGGTCGCAAGCTCGCCCGCTACCTTGGCGCCCGGAGCCGTGGAGCCCGCCGCGATACCGCGCAGGGCCGTCACCGCCTCCTTCACCGCCTTGACGTTCTCGGCATCGGTCGGCGGCGGCGGCTTGCGGCCGGGATTCAGGACCGGCCCCAGCAACTGTGCGGTCTCAGCGATAATGGCCAGTTTCTGGTCTTGGTCCGGCGGCACGAAGGTGTCGATGTCGATGACCTTCGCCACGGATTTCAACTTCAGCAGCTTCTCCGCAAGCGCCGGCACCGCGGCCACCGAGGGTGCCATGACGTCGATGATGTTCGGGCTCGTCGCCGGGTCCTTGATCAGATCGAGATAGGTCGAGATCGATTCCACCTTCGGGCTGCGCAAATGCATCGGGTTGGAATCGAAGGGCAGCTTGAACAGCAGCGGGATGCCCGCGAGCGTGATCAACCCGACGCCGATCAAGATTGGCTTTCGGTTGCGGATGATCCACGGATCAACGCCCGCGAGCCAGGCGGTCTCCACCGGTTCGCGCTCACCCTTGGGCTTGAACACCGCGATGAGGGCCGGCAGCAGGGTGAGGCTGAACAGGTAGGCGACGATCATGCCGACGCCGGCGATGAGGCCCAGCTCCGAGACGCCTCGGAAGGCAGTCGGCAGAAAAGCGAAGAAGCCGGCGATAAGCGAGATGGCCGCCAGGGTCAGCGACCAGCCGACGCCCCGAGCTGCCGCCCGCATGGCCGAGAGGAGGTCGGGCTGCTCGAACCGATCAGCACGGTAGCGAACGGCGAACTGGATACCGAAATCGATGCCGAGGCCCACGAAGAGCGCCGCGAAGGCGACCGAGATCGGGTTGAGTTCGCCGACCATCAGCAGGCCGAGACCCGCAGTCACGATGAGGCCAGCGAAGGTGGTGATCAGGACCGCGCCGATCAGCGGGGCCGAGCGGAGTGCAAGCCACAGGAACAGCACGATCGCACCGACCGTGACGCTGTAGTTCAGCAAAGCGTCCTCTGAGAGGGTGGCGAACTCGTCGTCAGCCACTGCGACGGGGCCGGTCAGACGCATGCGTGGACGCTCGGCGAATTCCGGGCCCCCAAGGGTATTGATCTTGAGTTCCGAGGCGACCTTGCGCACCACCTCTGTCGCGTGGGCGCCGGGCTGTAGCGCGTTGTAGTCCAAGACGGGCTGGATCATGACGAACTTGCGCAGATCCGTGCTCTGCGTCTGTCCGTTGGAAAGCAGCATCTGCCAGGACATGCGCGCAGGCTCGCCGGCCAGGACCTTGCGCACGGTGGCGTCGATCTGGGTCATCGGCCGCTCGAGATCCTCGAGCTTGGCATCGCCACTCTTGATGCCGCGGGCGCCAAGGCCGAGAACGCGCATGATGCCGCGAAGGGAAGGGTCGGCAGCCAACGGTCCGAGGAGGCCCTGCTGCTGGACGAGTTGCTCCGTGGTCTTGGTCAGCTCTTCCTGCGACATCAGCAGGAAACCGTTCTTCTCGTAGAAGGCGCCGCCGTCCGGACGGTAGACCGACTCGATCATGGTCTTGTGTCTGGCGATCGCCGCCGCGAACTCGGCCGCCGCCTCCTCGGCCTCCTCCGGCGTCTTGCCGTCGATGACGGCCACCAGGGTACCGGTCCGCTGCGGGAACGCAGCTTCATAGTTGATCTCGTCCTGACGCCAGGGGACATCCTTGTCGATCAACCGCTCGACATCGGTATTGATCTTGAAGAGATGAGCGGCCGCACCGGCGCTGGCAACGGTAATGAGTGCGACGAGAGCTATGACCAACCAGCGACGCTGGACGGAAAACGCGACGAGCCGTTCGATCACGAGTGTCCTACCTGCTTCAGCGATCTCATTCCGATGCAAGCACGCCGACTACCGGCGCTGCGGCCGACGCGGCTGCACAAGGGGAATCGATCTGTTCGATGCCGCCGGTTATCACCAGTCGCCGCGAATCCCGAATCTCAGCTTCCAGCGCCCCTAGGAAACCCAAGCGGGGCTCCCGGAAAGGCACTGATCAACCGAATCGCATGACATTGACGACATTGCGTGAATGGCCGGTTCACCTATCGACCCAACGGTAGGAATGCAACGCAAACAAGGCGAGCGTTCCGGCTTGGGACCTTTTGTGCGATCTCGCACCGCATCTTCGTCGCGTACCGCGTCTGGATACGGGCAGCTAATGCGCTTTCCCCACGGCCAAGCTGGGGCTCTGGCATGCGGCTTTCGAATAGGAATATGGGCATCCGATCGGGTTATAGGCGGTCCGTCATGGCGCGCTTCGGCACGAGAGTGCTGCATTCTGTGGCCGGATAGTTTCAGCTGCTGCCGAACTTGTCGGAACGGCGCCGTTTCGTGGCCTTTCGGGATGGTTCCAAGCTAGCTTGCTGGAATTTGGCCTTTTTTCACGCTAAGCAGCCCGATACATCGGGGCCAACAACAAGGAGCCGCGTCTTGGGCATCCCTATCCGGTACGTCGCGAAGATCGGCGGCTACATTCTGAAACAGCACCTCACCGGTCGCAAGCGCTATCCGCTCGTGATGATGATGGAGCCGCTGTTCCGCTGCAATCTTGCTTGCGCCGGTTGCGGGAAGATCGATTACCCGGACGAGATTCTGAACAAGCGCCTGCCGGTGGCCGACGCTCTTGAATCCGTGCGCGAGTGCGGTGCACCCGTGGTGGTGATCGCTGGTGGCGAGCCCTTGCTGCACAAGGATCTGCCGCAGATCGTCGAGGGCATCATCGCCCAGAAGAAATTTGCCATCGTCTGCACCAACGCGCTCCTCCTTGAGAAGAAGATCAAGGAGTATAAGCCCAGCCCGTACTTCACCTGGTCGATCCATCTCGATGGCGACAAGGAGATGCACGACCAGTCGGTGTGCCAGCGTGGCGTCTACGACAAGGCCGTGGCGGCCATTGCCAAGGCGAAGGAGATGGGCTTCCGGGTCACCATCAACTGCACCTTCTTCAACAACTCGTCGGCCGACAAGATCGCCAACTTCTTCGATAGCGTCACGAAGATGGGCATCGATGGCATTACGGTCTCGCCTGGCTATGCCTACGAGCGCGCGCCCGACCAGAAGCACTTCCTGAACCGCAAGGCGACCAAGGAGCTGTTCCGCGGCGTGTTCCGGCACGGCAAGGAGAAGGGTCGCGAGAAGTGGACCTTCCAGCAGTCGGGTCTGTTCCTCGACTTCCTGGCCGGTAACCAGACCTATCATTGCACCCCGTGGGGCAACCCGACCCGGACCGTGTTCGGATGGCAGAAACCCTGCTATCTGCTCGGCGAGGGGTATGCGGCGACCTTCAAGGAGCTGATGGAGGAGACCGACTGGGATTCCTACGGCACCGGCAACTATGAAAAGTGCGCCGACTGCATGGTCCATTCCGGTTACGAGGCCTCGTCGGTGGTCGATTCCGTGAAGAAGCCTTGGAAGCCGCTGATCCATGCCATCCGTGGCATCAAGACCGAGGGCGACATGGCGCCCGAAGTCAGCCTTGAGAACCAGCGCCCGGCCGAGTTCGTGTTCTCGCGCAACGTCGCCCAGAAGCTGTCCGAGATCAAAGCTTCGGGTGTGGACACCAAGCGCGAAGCTCGCAACCGCACCGCGGCCTGATCCGCTCCACTTTTGTCGAACGAGAAAACCCCGTCCTGCTCTGGCAGGCGGGGTTTTTCGTTTTGAACCACCCTTGCGCAGGAGGGTCTGACGCCAGAGGGAGACAGGTGTAACTGAGGTGGGCTCGGAGCTTAGAAAGCCGAAATCCCGCGCTTGCGGGATGGAACGCCAAGCCCGCCGCCATCGGGAACGGCTGCCCGTGTCGTCGGTTCGGACGTCACCGGGACAGGCTGAGCAACAGGGGCTGTTGCGGCGGCTGCGGAAGGAACCTTGCCGACGCGCTCGATGCGGACCCCGACATAGTCGCCCCGCCGCCAGGCGACCCGGACGAGGCACAGAAAATCCCGGCCGATGATCCGCAGCATGAAGACCGGTGGAAGGTCCTGCTTGGCCCCGATGCAGATCCGGGCGCCGGATTTCGAGACGTCCTTGACGGTGCAGGGGATCTCGGTCCCGTCCCGGAACCGGATGGTGGCGATCCAATTGGTCGGGCTGCGCTCCTCGCGGCGCGGTACCGGCGCGTCCTGAGCCTGCTCCGAATGCTCCATGTCGGTCGTCAAAGCCCCATCTGCGCGATCGGCTCGCGCTCGAATTCTATAGGGCCGAGACTCTTTACAGATGGATAGTGTTTCTCGGGCGATGCAGGTTTGACTACGCTGGAAACGGCTCTCCGTTCACGTTTTCGCGAAACCCGAGATCGAAAGGCTTGGCGGCGGTCATCCGCAGCGGGCGAGCGTCCCGGCCTTTCGAGGTGCAAGTGAGGGACGGATCTAGTTTCCCTGATAGCCCAATCGAGCGGTACAAGCGCGGAGATGCGGCGGAAGCGCCCCGGAAGCCTTGCCTTGCCGGCGCGAATCCTGATAAGGCAACCGCCTTTCCGCGATGCATCGACACATCGCCGAGGCCGCCGTCAGGTGCCTCGTTCCCGAGACCCTATGGACAGGCGGCGGGCTGATCGCTCGACCGACGTGAGACCGATGAAGATTCGCAACTCCCTCAAGTCCCTCCGCGGCCGTCATCGCGACAACCAGATCGTGCGTCGCAAGGGCCGTGTCTACATCATCAACAAGACGCAGAAGCGCTTCAAGGCCCGTCAGGGCTGAAGGGTTTGCTGCCGCCCCCGAGGGGACGCGGCAAGCGCGCACGTTGACGTGGCGATGCGAGGCGAGGAAGCTTCGCCCATGTCGCCACACGATCCCGCCCGATCCTGCCTGAGAGCCGCGCTTGTCGCGGCTTTCTGCGTTCTCTCCGTGCCGCTCGTCCGGGCGGCTCCGGTCCGGGAGGCGGCGAAGCCGGAGAAGAGCCAGCCGCTTTCCCTGGACGACCTCTATGCTCGCCTGAAGGCCGCCGGCGACGATGCCGAGGCCAAGGGCGTCGCCCGCCTGATCGAGCAGCGGCTGGGCCGGTCCGGCAGCGCCACTGCTGACCTTCTCACGGAGCGGGCCCGGCAGGCGATGTCCGGCCAGGATCTTCCGCTGGCGATCGAGCTGATGGACCGGGCGACGACCCTGGAGCCCGGTTGGTCCGAGGGCTGGAATCGGCGCGCGACAGTGTTCTGGATGCTGTCCGATCCGTCGGCGGCCATCGCCGACCTCCAGCGTACGCTCGTTCTGGAGCCGCGCCACTTCGAGGCCTGGGCGGCCCTGGGGCGGATCTACCAGAGCCTCGACGACAAGGGCCGTGCCCTGGAGGCATTCCGGCGGGCATCGGCCCTTTATCCCCGCATGGACCGGCTCCAGACCGCCATCGACCGCTTGGCGCCCGACGTCGACGGTCGCGACCTGTAGCCCCCATGTTCCTCCTCAAGCTGATCGCCGGTCTCCTGGCCGGCGGCCTCGTGCTGGCGCTGATCGCGGCCGGCATCACCCTGCTGATTTCGGCGCGCATCGATGCGCGCTATCCGCCGGCTGGCCCGTTCGTGGCGGTGACGGGCGGCCGCATCGCCACGATCCAGGCCGGCCCGAATCCCTCGGCGCGGGGCACCGTGGTGCTGCTGCACGGGGCCTCGGCCAATGCGGCCGATCCGATGACAGATCTCGGCCGGCGCCTCGCCGCCGAGGGGTTCCGGGTGGTGGCCCTCGACCGGCCGGGCTTCGGCTGGAGTGACCGCCCCGGCGGCAGCGCCCTGGCGACGCCGCGGGCGCAGGCCGCCGTGATCGCGGAGGCGCTGGCGAATCTCGGCATCGGCCCCGCCCTCGTGCTCGGCCATTCCTGGTCCGGAGCGCTGGCGACCGCCCTGGCCCTCGATCATCCGGATCGCGTTTCGGGGCTCGTCCTGGTGTCGCCGGCGGTGATGCCGCTGCCCGAGATGGGGCCGATCCCCTGGTACTACCGCCTTGCCCTGGTCCCGCCGGTGACGTGGCTGCTGAGCCGGACCGTCGCCACGCCGGTCGGTCTCTATTACTTGGGACCGGCCGGGCAATCGGTGTTCAAGCCGCAGAGCGCGCCGCCGGGCTACCTGGAGGCCAGCCGCGCCGCCCTCGTCCTGCGACCGGCGACGATGCTGGCCAATGTCCAGGACCTGATGGCGCTGCCGGCCGCGCTCCAGCAGCAGAGCGCCGCCTACGGGCGCATCGCGGTACCGACCGTGATCGTCACCGGCGACCGCGACGCCATCGTCCCGGCCGAGCGGCATGCCCGTCCGCTGGCCAGGCTCATCCCGGGCGCACGGCTCGTGGAGCTGGCCGGCATCGGCCATATGGTCCACGCGGTGGCGACGCAGGCGGTCGTCGACGAGGTGGTCCGCCTGTCCGAATCCGTCACCACTCACTGAGCCGCGCCGCCGCAACGAACCGGCGGCGCGGCTCCGTCATGAACCTCACGCCTTGGCGGCGTGCTCGCGGGTCACGAAGGCGATACGCACCAGATTGGTGGCGCCCGGCGTCCCGAACGGCACGCCCGCCACCACGATGATGCGGCCGCCGATCTCGGCGAAGTTTTCGCGCACCGCGAACTTGGCGGCGCGGAACGCCATGTCGTCCACGTCGCTGGCGTCCTTGGTGACGATCGGGTGCGTGCCCCAGCACAAAGCGAGGCGCCGGGCCGTCTCGCGCTTCGGGGTCAGCGCGATGATCGTCGCGTTGGGCCGCGAGCGCGCGAGACGCAGGGCGGTCGAGCCGGAATGCGTCCAGGCCATGATCGCCGTGAGGTTGAGGGCGTCGACCATCTGGTGCGCCGCCGCCGCGATCGCGTCCGAGGCGGTGGCGTCGGGCTCCGAGCGCTGGGCCGTCAGGATGGTCCAGTACAGGGCGTCGCGCTCGACCTGCTCGGCGATCCGGCTCATCATCGAGATCGCCTCGATGGGGAACGAACCCGATGCGCTCTCGGCCGAGAGCATCACCGCGTCGGCCCCCTCGTAGACGGCGGTGGCGACGTCCGAGACCTCGGCGCGGGTCGGCACCGGGGCGGTGATCATCGATTCGAGCATCTGGGTCGCGACCACGACCGGCTTGCCCATGCGGCGCGAGGCGCGGGTGATGCGCTTCTGCACGCCGGGCACCTGCTCCAGGGGCATCTCGACGCCGAGATCGCCGCGCGCCACCATCAGGCCGTCGGAGATCTCGATGATCTCCTCGAGCCGGGTCAGGGCTTGCGGCTTCTCGATCTTGGCCATGATGAGCGCCCGGCCGGCCGCGACCTTCTTCACCTCGGCCACGTCCTCGGGACGCTGCACGAACGAGACGGCGATCCAGTCGGCGCCCGCCGCGAGGCCGGCCTCGAGGTCGCCGCGGTCCTTCTCGGTCATGGCGGCGACCGGGATCACGGTGTCGGGGAGAGAGACGCCCTTGCGGTTCGAGATCCGGCCGCCGACCTCGACGCGGGTCACGGCGCGGCCCTCGGACACCTCCGTCACGGTCAGCCGCAGCTTGCCGTCGTCGATGATGACCACGTGGCCCGGCTCCAGGGCGGAGAGGATCTCCGGATGGGGCAGGAACACCCGCGACACGTCGCCGGGGGTCGGGTCGCTGTCGAGCACGAAGGTGGCGCCGTTCGCCAGCATCGCCGCACCCTCGGCGAAGGCCGCCACGCGCAGCTTCGGTCCCTGGAGATCGACCAGGATCGCGATCGGGTGCTTCAACTCCCGCTCGATCGTGCGGATCACCTCGATCTTCTCGGGCAGCTTTTCCCGGGGCAGATGGCTCATGTTGAGGCGGAAGACGTCCGCGCCGGCGCGAAACAGCTTCTCGATCATCTCCGGCGTATCGGAGGCGGGACCCAGGGTCGCGATGATCTTGGTGCGGCGTGAGCGTTTCACTGTGGTCTCCATCCCCGAAATCAGGCCTCGCCGGTTTCAGACGACCGGCGTTGAGCGAAGGGCCACAAGCACCGATGGGGCCGGCGCGTCAAGAACGCCGGGCCGCCCCCGACCCCCGTCCAGGGGGTCGCGATGCGCTGCCGGCATGCGCGCGCGGCCCCGCCGCCGATCCCGGCGCGGGGTTTCACCGACGCGGGAGACGCGGGACGCCGCGAAACCACGAAGGGAAAACGAAGCCGGTCTCCCGGCGTCCCTGGGCGCGGCCCCGAAGGGTCGAACCTGTCACGTCACGGCGTCCTCTACGGCGTCGGCGACTCGGCTTATGGCGGCCCTCCTCCACGGTCCGTCGCCCCCTATTGGAAGGCGGCGGCCCCTGGCGGCCGGCTGATCATGGCCCACGGCCCCGTACCCGTCTCGTAGTGGGCGGGTCGTCCGTTGTCTGGAGGTACCCCAGGGTTTGCGGGTCCGGCCTGAAGAGGCCCAACCCGCGCCGAGACACCCTGCGTCGCGCGGCGCTGCCCGGGGCGATGGCGAAACCGGGCCATCGGCGCGGGCGCCGTCTCGTCCTCCCAAACCCCTCGACCCGGTCCGCCGAAGGGCCTCCCGTCGGGGGGAGGCGAGTGGCGGCAGGAAAGCACGAAATAGGAATATTGTCAATGTTTTTGTGGATGGACATTCGACGTTCTGCGCGGCCCTCCGCGCCCGGATTCACGACAGCCGGACTGCGGAAACGAGGACTTCGACGCGCGGTCTTGCCGGAACGGACCGCGAGGGTATCGGACTTCAGGTCCCGACATCCACCGCATGGCTGCAAGATTCGGCATCGTTTCGGCCTTGTCCGTCCCAGTATCGGCGTGGCCTAGACCCGCCGGCTTTTCACGAAAGCCACGCCGCGTCGGCAGAGCTATGAATTCGGCTCAGAATACCCAGTGGATTTTGAATCCGGCGCTTTGCTCATGATCCTTGAGCATATCAGCTCAATAATAAGGCACAGAAGCAATCAACTGCTAAAATATTCGCAGCGCCGACAATTGCCACCTCAACGGGCACATGCAACTTTCGCGCAAGGCGTCTTAGCCCATGCCGTCGTCGATAACTCGAACTCGCGCTTTGCCGACTGAAATCTTCAGTCCTGACCGATCGCGAGCACTTCGCGGACTCTTGCAGCGAAAGGTTTCAGGATGGATCACGATACCATGCGGCGCGCGACCGCCGAGTTCTTCGGCACCTTCTGGCTCACCTTCGGCGGCTGTGGCGCCGCCGTTCTGTCGGCTGCTTTTCCGGAACTCGGCATCGGCTTCCTCGGGGTGGCCTTCGCCTTCGGCCTCACCGTGCTGACCATGGCCTATGCGGTCGGGCACATCTCGGGCGGCCACTTCAACCCGGCCGTGACCCTCGGACTCTGGTCGGCCCACCGCTGCGCGAACCGGCACGTGCTGCCCTATATCGTCGCCCAGGTGATCGGCGCCGTCGTCGCGGCCGGCGTCCTCTACGTGATCGCGTCGGGCAAGGCCGGCTGGGTCCCGAACGGGTTCGCGTCGAACGGCTACGGTGATCTCAGCCCCGGCAAGTACGGTCTCGCGGCCTGCCTGATCATCGAATTCCTGACGACGTTCTTCTTCCTCTTCATCATCGTCGGCACGACCTCGAAAGGCGCCGCCACGGGGTTTGCCGGCATCCCCATCGGGTTTGCTCTCGTCCTCATCCACCTGATTTCGATCCCGGTGACCAACACCTCGGTCAACCCGGCTCGCAGCACCGGACCCGCGCTGTTCGCGGGCGGCGAGGCCGTGATGCAGTTGTGGCTGTTCTGGCTCGCGCCGATCGCAGGCGCGATCGCGGCCGGCGCCATGGCCCGGTGGCTGTATGAGCCCGCCGACACCGTCAACACGACCGTCGTTGAGAAGCGGGCGACAGCCTGAGGGCGAACCATGGCGCGCGAGCCCTGAGCCGGCCCGCGAGCCGGTGAGAACGATCCCCCGGCCTGGCCGAACCTGACAGGGTGGGGCCGGACCGGGCCTCATCGCCACCAGGAGGGCGCAGGTGGCCCGAGCCGGGACGTCCGTCCCAGGGGCTCGCCGTTGCGACACGGGCTTTGGCCGCCTGTCACGGCGTCGGCGTCACCGGCTGGTTGGGGTCGGTGAGCTGGATGGTCCAGCTCTTCTGCTCGCCGGTGTCGACCTCGTAGAAGCCGTTGCGGTCGAGACCCCGGGCGAGACAATCCTCGACGCCGCGGATCGTGAACTCACGGTCCTTGGTGCACATCAGCGAGCGGCCGCTCCACTCGCCGCCGCGCGTGTAGTCGACCGCGTAGACGTAGTAGAACCGCGCCGCGAGGGCTCCCTTCACAAGCGTCTCGCAGACCTTGGGCGCGACGTCCCACCAGCCCTCCGTCACCCAGCCCTGCGGGTCGCGGTAGCCGAGCGCGATCCCGACCTTGCTGGCGGTCTGGTTGCACATGCGCAGGTCGGCGCGGGCCGGCACCGGCACGAGGATCGCCGCAAGGCACGTGACGGCGACCGTGCCAGCGACCGCGCGGGCGAGCCGGGCCAGCTGTCCGCCGCGTTGGTCGCCGTTTCCAGCCCGAAGCGCGGCAACCCAGGGCAGGACCCCGCCGGACGACGCCGCGACGCCGCTCCCTCTCCTGGAAGGAGAGGGCTGGGGTGAGGCGTGGGTCGTGTCCGGAGAATCCATACGCCTCACCCTGCCCGTTTCCGTCCAGGAGAGGGGACCCAAGGTGACCGTGGACCCATCGAAGACCCGGGACCGCCCGCCGGCGCACCTAGCCAACGAGGATGATGCGGCAATCGTTGACATTGGTGCGTGTCGGACCCGGCTGAACGAGGTCGCCGATGGTGGCGAAGAACTTCGTCGAATCGTTGTCGGCCAGCATCGCGGCGGGATCGAGCCCGGCGGCGCGGGCGCGGGCCAGCGTGGTCGGGTCGACCAGGCCGCCGGCCGGATCGGTCGCCTCGCCGCGGCCGCCATCGGTGCCGTCGGTGTCGGCCGCGATGCCGAGGATGCCGGGGGCGCCGTCGAGCGCCAGGGCGAGCGCCAGGGCGTATTCCTGGTTCGGGCCGCCATGGCCTTCGCCCTTGATCGTGACCGTCAGCTCGCCGCCCGAGATGATGGCGACCTTGCGCCCGGCCGCCGCCATCTCGCGGGCCATGCCGGCGTGCTCGGCCGCGACCTCGCGGGCCTCGCCCTCGACGTCGGGTCCGAGCATCACCGGCTCGTAGCCGGCCGCGGACGCGGCAGCCGCCGCGGCCTCCAGGGCGTCGATCGGCCGGGCGATGATGCGGTACTCGGCCCGGGCGAAGGCGGGGTCGCCGGCCTTCGGTGTCTCGTTGGCGGGATCGTTGAGGAGCGCCTTGGCGGTCTCCGGCAGGGGGATGCCGCGCCGCTCGCAGATCGCGCGGGCATCGGCCAGAGTGGACGGGTCGGGTACGGTCGGGCCGGAGGCGATCACCGCCGGGTCGTCGTGCGGCACGTCGGAGACGGCGAGCGTCAGGATCGAGCGGGCGTTGCGCGCCATCATGGCGAGCCGGCCGCCCTTGATCCGCGACAGGTGCTTGCGCACGCAATTGATCTCGTTGATCGGCGCGCCCGAGCGCAGCAGGGCCTTGGTGATGGCCTGCTTCTCGGTGAGCGTCAGGTCGCCGGCCGGGGCGATCCAGTTGGCCGAGCCGCCGCCCGAGAGCAGCACCAGCACGTCGTCGTCCGGCCCCGCGTCGGCGGCGATCTTCAGGGTGTCGATGGTGGCGTCGATGCCGGCCTGGTCCGGCACCGGGTGTCCGGCCTCGACCATGCGGATCATCGGCGCCTCCTCGCCGTAGCCGTGGCGGGCGACCGCGAGGCCGACGATGCGGCTCGGATCGACGCCGTGCTCCTCCCGGTAGAACCGGCTCGCGACGGCCGCCATGCTGCCGCCGGCCTTGCCGGCACCCAGGATGATGAGGCGGCCCTGGCCGGGCGCCGGCAGGTGCGGCACGAGGCAGCGCGCCGGGTGGGCGGCGGCGATCGCCTCATCGAGGCAATGCAGGAGCAGGGCGCGGGCGGTCTCGGTCGAGTTGGAGCCGGTCGAGTTGGAGTCGGTCATGGCGTTTCCGTATTCCGGTGGTCGATCGCGAAGGCGGCCCGGTGGTTGTCCTCCGGATTGTTGTGCCCCCGGCATGGTGCCGGATTGTTGCCGTCGCGGCGCGATCCGCGATACGTGCTGTGCCCGACGCTCGCCGCCTCGGCAAGCCACGCATGACGGGTAAGCCGTGCGTGACGGCGCATCCCCCGCGATGCGGCCGGGGCCTTGCTTCCCGCCGGCGAAACCGGTGCCGTTCGTTCCAACGCCGCCGCCCGCGCTCAACCGGACCCTGCCTTCCCATGCAGCCACCGCATCCCGTCGAGACCATCCCGGGCGATCCCGCCCGGGGCCTGCTCCTGATCTGCGACCATGCCTCCAACCACGTTCCGGCCGACCTCGACCAGCTCGGGGTGCCGGAGCACGAATTCGCCCGCCACATCGCCTACGACATCGGCGCCGCCGCGGTGACGCGCCGGCTGGCGGCGGATCTCGGCGTGCCGGCGATCCTGACCCGGTTCTCACGCCTGATCATCGATCCGAACCGGGGCCGGGCCGACCCGACCCTGGTGATGCGCCTCTCCGACGGGGCGGTGGTGCCGGGCAATGCCCGCATCGACGAGGACGGCAAGGCCGAGCGCATCCGGCGCTTCTACGCGCCCTTCGACGAGGCGATCGACGCCGGCATCGCCGAGGCCGAGGCCACCGGCAGGCGCCCGGCCATCGTCACCATCCACAGCTTCACGCCCTATTGGCGCGGCGTGCCCCGGCCCTGGGAGGTCGGCATCCTGTGGGACCGGGACGACCGCATGAGCGCGCCCCTGATCGCGGGCCTGCGCGCTGATCCGGCGGGGCTGACGGTGGGCGACAACGAGCCCTACGGCGGCGGCCTGCCCGGCGACACCATCGACCGTCACGCCATGGCGCGCGGGCTGCCGAACGCCCTGGTGGAGATCCGCCAGGATCTCATCGTCGGCGAGGCGGGACAGGCCGAATGGGCGACCCGCTTCGCGCGCCTGCTCCGGCCGATGCTGCCGATCGCCGCTTGACGGCGGGGCCGGGCCGCCCGACCTCAAGCCGACAAACGGAGACACCGCACCATGACCGAGATCGACGCCGCCACCCGCACCGAACTCGAGGCCGCCGTGTTCCGGCGCCTCGTGGCCCATCTGCAGGCCCGGACCGACGTGCAGAACATCGACCTGATGAACATGGCCGGGTTCTGCCGCAACTGCCTATCGAACTGGCTCAAGGACGCGGCCGAGGCCAAGGACCTGCCGATGAGCAAGGACGAGAGCCGGGAGGCGGTCTACGGCATGCCGTTCGCCGAGTGGAAGCGGCTGTACCAGTCGGACGCGTCCCCGGAGCAACAGGCGGCCTTCGCCAAGGCGGCGGCCGAGCCGCACTAAGGTCCCGGTAAGCTTGACGGCTTATCGAGGCGGTTCCGGCGCCCCGCACCGCGCCTCGCATGTCAGGGACTTGAAACCACCATGGCCGCATCCGCCGCACCCGCCGTCGACGCCTCCTCCGTCGCCGCCGACCAGCTGAAGAGCTTCATCGAGCGCATCGAGCGCCTCGAGGAGGAGAAGGCCGGCCTCGCCTCCGATATCAAGGACGTCTACGCCGAGGCCAAGGGCACCGGCTTCGACACCAAGGCCCTGCGCAAGATCATCTCCCTGCGCAAGAAGGACCATGCCGAGCGCCAGGAGGAAGAGGCGATCCTGGAGCTGTACATGCAGGCGCTCGGGATGGTCTGAGCCGGGACCGTCAGCGGAACAGGCGCAGACCGGCGCCGAGCAGCCCCAGCCCCGCGATCAGGAGCGTGCCGCCGGCCCATTCGAGGGCGACCCGGCGGCGCGGGTAACTTTGCGCGACCAGCGCGAGGACGATCCCCGCCAGCAGGCACGTCGCGCTGATCGAAAACATCACGATCCCTGGTCCTCCGCACCGCCTGCAACGCCATCTCGCGAAAGACGGTTGCCAAATCCTCCCGATGTGAGGGATTCACACCTTGTCCCGAGCCAGCGGGGCGGCGTCATACACCATATGGGTGATGCGGGGGCGTTCCCCCCGTCCGGAAACTACGTATAGCGCCGGATCTCTCCAATTCTGCGCGGCGCTGGAGCCCGATAAAACGCAGTCGTTCGGATCAAGACTTGTCGAAGCGCCAAGCGCTGCTTCATCCGCGCGAGGCTGGCGGACTCGAGATCAGGAACGGTCAGGACACGGGTCCGACGCCCAAGGTCCGGTGTTGATGCCGTTGCTCACGTCCATCGCGGCGTGTCCGGCCGCCATCAGGACAGATCGCCTCGCCGAGACGGATACACACGGGGATCGGCCGTATTCCCACCGGATAACACCAGAACGGCATGGCGAAAGACTGTCCGGCGCCGACCAGGGCACGCGGCGCCGACCGTTCCACATGCCCGGGCGAGACAGGGACGGAGCGAACCCCGCCCCTCCCGATCGTCCGATCGCGGACCGGACCCGGTCAGCGGGTGCCGGGAACGCCTCGGGTCGAGGACCCGGTGAAGCGGGTCGCGGCGAGGTCGTCGCCGGGGCTGCGAACCGAGAAGCGGGTGGCGACACCGGCCGGCCGCGCCACGACCGCACCGGGCGCGCCGTCGAGCTTGGCCTTCGCGTTCGCGAGCCTGACCGGCGCCGCGCGGCTGGCGGGCTCCGCGTCGGAAGCGGCGGCCGCGAACAGGGCGCGAAGTTGGGTGCGCGAATCGGCGTTGGCCGGCACCGGGATTGCCGCGGAGCGGCTCGGCGTGGACGTCAGGTTGGCCATCCCGACGGCACCGAGGCTCGCCACCTGGACGGCCGGCCGCGACGGCGGTAGCGGCATGGTCAAGGCCGCGGTGACGGCTGCGAACTCCGCCGGACGCCGGGGCGGCAGCGGCAGGACGATAGTGGCCTTCGCGGGTTCGGAGGCAGCCGCATTCGGCGCTTCGGCGGTCAGCAGGCTCTGGGCGTCGCGTCCGTCGCGACGGAGGAGGGCGCCGTTGAGGGTCTCGTCGGCGGCGGGCGCCGCGTAGGCGAGGGCGGCGCGAGCCCCGACCGCATCCTCGGGGTCGGCGCTCGCGACGACGACGGGGGAGGGCTTCGCCCTCATTCGCTCGGACGTCCGGTCGGAGGCCTTGGCGGCAACCTGGACCGGCGGCGCGGTCTCCTGCGTGCGGCCACCGCCGAACAGGCTGGCGAAGAAGCCCTTGATGCTCGGGCCGTCATCCTCGTCCATCTGCGCCACTTCGGTGACGCCGAGCACGGTGCCGCCCCGCTGCAGGATTTCGGCCCGCGCCATCTCGTAGCCGGGGAGGGGGCGATTGTCGCTCGGCAGGTGGACGGTCTTGCCATCCGGAAACAGCCGGGCCAGCTGATCGTGGGTCATGCGCGGCCAGGACCGGACCGAGCCGACGTCGAGATGGACGAAGGGAGAGCCGGAGCGCGGATACCAGCCGACGCCGCCGCGCTGCATCCGCATGCCAATGGCGCGGATCTGATCGATCGACACGTCCGGCAGGTAGAAATCCATGGCCTTGCCGAGCATGTGCTGGCTGTACTCGGCCACCATCTTCGAACGCCGCCGCAGCATCGCGTTGGTGCCGGGTGAGCGATAGGCCGACACGACGTTGATCGGCTCCTGCGAGCCCACCGAACGATAGGCCTCCCACACCGTGTCGAAGAGGCGCGGGTCCATCTTGGTCGGCTCTTCCATGCGCCAGTCGCGCAGAAGCCAGTTCAACTGCTCCAGGGCGGCGCGGTCGTAGCGGCCATCCCGTTTGAAGGTGACGGTCAGGCTTTCCTTCGTGTGGGTGTGATAGATCGAGAGGGTCCGGGTGTCGCCGTTGGCCACGGCATCCTGGGTACCACGGGTTCCGCCGACCACCGCGAGGCCGATGCCGGCCGCGATGACCGCGAGGCGCCGGAGACGCGCCGGAGCGGGGAAGCGTCGACGCGTGGTCTGACCGTGTCGCAGAAGCTTACCCACCGTTGTCTCACCCTCTCCCGATCGCATGCGGGGCACGGATCATGGTGAACGCAAGGTTGCCGAAAACCGTAAACGTCCGGTTATCGGGTCCTCGACGCGTCGTCGGTTCAGGCGTTAACGGCTAAGTCTCAACCGTGGCAAAATCGTGCCCGGCTGTGCGGAGACGCACACCCAGGCTTATGGTCCTGTCCTCGAGACTATTCGCCCGCGATGGGAATGACGTCGCCAAGATGTCGGGAGGTGAAAACGATGCCGGCGCGGTCGATGAAACCCCGCTTCAGCATCGTCCCCGGCGCGTCGGGCCTACCACCAGCTGTTCAGGGGCCGGCCCGGACGCGGAGTCCACAGGTCGGGCTCGCCGAAATCGCCCGGAGCGCGGCCGGGATTCCCCCGCGCAGCCGATCCCGTCTCCGAGTTGACCTCGCGGACGCGCTGGCGCCGCGCCTCGGCCATCGGCTTCGGGGCGGCCGTGAGGGCGGGACCGGTCCGGCCGGTCACGGTCGGCTTCTGAGTGCCGCGACGTGCCTGATCCGGGCTCTTGCCCTCCTTCGCCTTGGCGACCAGGAGGCTGCCGGGGCTGAGGCCGAGGGCGATCTTCATGCGCGCATCGTAGCCGTAGAGATCCGGCAGGGTGCGCAGGCTCCCGGTCTCGTCCACCGATGCGGTGAAGTAGGCGAGGTGCACGGGCAGCTTCTCGGGCAGGCGGATCTGGCGCTCGCCCTTGCCGATGAGTTTCTTGAGGCGCTCGCTCGACCAGGCCTCGGGCAGGACCGCATCGGCGAAGCGGAAGGGGTCGTCGACGCGCACGCAGCCATGGCTGAGGGCGCGCTGGGACGACGAAAACAGGCTGCGGTTCGGTGTGTCGTGCAGGTAGACCGCATGGTTGTTCGGGAACATGAACTTGATGAACCCGAGGGCGTTGCGCTCGCCCGGCGGCTGGCGCACCGAGACGTTGCCGTTGCGATAGACCACCTCGTAGCCGCGCCGCGCCGCGTAGTTCGGATCGCGGGCGAGCCCGGGCAGGAACTCGTTCTTCAGGATCGAGGGCGGCACGTTCCAGGACGGATTGACCACCGCGTATTCCATCATCCCGGAAAAGATCGGCGTCGGCGATTCCGTCTTGCCGACGATGACCCGCGCCTCATCCCGCTGCCGGCCGTCCCGGATCACCCGCAGGCGGAACTCGGGGATGTTGACCAGGACGTAGTCGCGGCCGAGGTCGGAGGGCAGCCAGCGCCAGCGCTCCATGTTGACGATCAGCGCGGCCTCGCCGGCATCGGGCCGGGCGGCGGAGTCCGGCCGGGCGAGCGCCGCCACGGTCTGCGGCGTCAGATGGCCGTTGGGTGCCAGACCGCGGGCGCGCTGGAAACCCGTGACGGCGGCGACCACCCGGGCATCGTAGGTCTGCGGATCGCCGGGACCGGCATCGAGGGTGCCGGCGGTCCGTGTCTCCAGGCCGAAGCGGGTGCGCAGGGCCGGCACCCGCGGATCGCTCATGCCGAGCTTCAGCACGGGACCGGGCGGCAGCTGGACGCTGGGGGCGGCCGGGGTCTCACCGTGCCCGCGCAGGGTCGCCAGCCGCGCCTTGAGGGCGAGGTAGCCGGGCTGAGCCGGATTGTAGCCCTGCAGCAGCGCGCCGGCCTGGGTCCCCGCGGAGGCGATGCGGCCGAGGACCGCGTCGGGGGCGGGCAGGTCGAGGGTCGGGGTGATCAGCCGGGACAGGCTGGCGAGGTGGATGCGGCCGCCGCGCGCGTCGCGGGCGTAGAGCACCACCGCGGCCGACAGCTTCAGGTCGGCCTCGGCGATCTGTGCCTCGGTGGCGCCCTGCGTGCCGAGGACCGGCACCGGGTAGGCCGAGGAGGTGAGGCCGTCCTCGCCGGCGGCGGCGAGGCGGGCGGCGGCGGATTTGGCCGCCGGGGTCAGGGCGCCGTCGACGATCCAGACCGGCTTGAAGGCGCCCAGCGCGTAGAAGGCCTGGATGGCCTCGCGCTCCTTCGTGGAGAGGCGTGGCAGAAGCGGTGCCGGATCGAGGAGCCGTGCGGCGACGGCCGCCCCCTGGGGATCGGCGGGGAGGGGCGGCGGCGCCTCGGCGACCGGTGCGGACGCGGCTGCGTCGGGTGCGGATCCTGTCGATGGGGCCGCAGCACCCGCCTGCGGCGCGGCCGGCTCGACCGCCGGGGCGGCCGCATCGACGGAGGCGTTTTTGACGACGGGCGCGACAGCGGGCGCTTCAGGAGGATTGGCTTGAGCCGCTTCGGCCGATTTGGCCTGAGCCGTCACCTCATCGGAGGGCAGGGTCTGGGCCTGGGTCTGAGCCTGGGCCGTATAGCCGATGCAGCCCGCCAGCAGGGCGGACAGCGCAACGGAGGCGGAGCGCGAAACGCCCATGATGGCAACTCCTCAGGACCGACCCGGCAGGCCGATCGGATTAGGACAATCGGGCCAAGCGGGCGCGTGTGCAAATGCACCTGCGCCGTTGGGCCGTCCCGGGGCGATACGGGTGGGTCGACCCGCACGCCATGTCGAGACCTCCGCTTAAGACCGCATCGTGCGGTCTCAAGCCGAGATTTCGGAGCAAGACCTCAGGCCGCGGCCTCGTCGGCCTTGTCGCCGTCCTCGAGGCCGAGGTCCTTGAGCTTGCGATAGAGGGTGGATCGGCCGATTCCGAGGCGGCGCGACACCTCGGACATGCGGCCGCGGTAATATTGCAGCGCGAACCGGATGATCTCCGCTTCCAGCGCTTCCATGGTCTTCATCTCGCCGGTCTCCTCGGCGACGAGGCTCATGGCGTGGGGATCGCGGACCTCGACCCGGACGATCTCGCGCACCGGTTCCGGGGCGCCGTGCTGCACCATCGGCTGCAGCGGAGCGGCGGGAATCCGGACGTCGAAGCCTTCGACCTGAGCGGCGATCTGCGGAAATTCCGACACCGTCAGCTCGTCGCCATCGGCCAGCACCACCGCCCGGAACAGCGCGTTCTCCAACTGGCGGACATTGCCGGGCCAACCGTAACGGGTGAGCAGCGCCATTGCCTCGGGGGTGATGGCCCGGACGCGCTTGCCCTCCTCGGCGGCGAAGCGCGCGCAGAACGAGCGCACCAGATCGGGAATGTCCTCCCGGCGGGCGCGCAGGGGCGGCAGCGTCATGGGGAACACGTTGAGCCGGTAATACAGGTCCTCGCGGAAGCGGCCCTGCTTGACGAGATCGAGCAGCGAGCGGTTCGTCGCCGAGATCAGCCGGATGTCGACGCGCACGCTGCGCTTGCCGCCGACCGGATCGACCTCGCCTTCCTGCAGGGCGCGCAGAAGCTTGACCTGGGCGTCGAGCGGCAGTTCGCCGATCTCGTCGAGGAACAGCGTGCCGCCCGAGGCTTCGACGAACTTGCCGACGTGGCGATCGGTGGCGCCGGTGAAGGCGCCCTTCTCGTGGCCGAACAGGGTGGATTCGACGAGGTTGTCGGGGATCGCGCCGCAATTGACGGTGACGAAGGCCTTGCCGCGCCGGTCGCCCGAGCCCTGGATCGCGCGGGCCAGCACTTCCTTGCCGACGCCGGATTCGCCCTCGATCAGGACCGGGATGTTCGATTTGGCCGAGCGCTCGGCGAGCCGGATCACCCGGTCCATGTCGGGGCTGCGCGAGGTCAGGTCCTCGAAGCTGAGGGCGCCGGAGGCGCGCCGGCGCATGCGGCGAACCTCTTCCTCGAGCTGATCGACCTTAAGGGCGTTCTTGATCGAAACCTGCAGCCGCTCGGCACCCGCCGGCTTGACCACGAAATCGACGGCGCCCGCCCGCATCGCCGTCACCACGGCATCGATTGAACCGTTCGAGGTCTGCACGATCACCGGAACGTCGAGGCCGGTCTTGCGCATCTCGGCCATCACCGCGAGGCCGTCGAGGCCGCCCGGCATGACGAGGTCGAGGAGCACCACGTCGATCGGATCGCCGGCGCGCAGGGTTTCGAGACCTTGCTCGCCGCTCTCGGCCACCTTGGCGTTGAAGCCGAGGCGCCGCACCATCGCCTCGGCGAGACGGCGCTGGACGGGATCATCGTCGACGATGAGGACCGTTGTCGACATGGGAGCGCCTCGCGTTTCGCAAGCGGAGGAGAGCGGGCGACACGGGTTCGCCCGGCTGCGCACCGCCGGTTTGTTTCGTTTCGAACCGTAGGGTGACCCAAGACCGTAAAGCCGCGCTTAACGACGATCAGACTTTTTGCGGTGAAGACCAGGGTGGGTGTGACCCTTTGCCGAATCCCCCCGGGAAAGCGCTGCAAGCGGCAGGATTCTCCTCACGCCGGATTGATCGCGCCCGCCGGGCGCTCGATATCAGCGCCTGGCACCGTCGAGTCGCCCAGGTCGTGTCGCGAAGAAAGAAACCATCATGCCGAGCCGAGCCGTCGCCCATGCCAGCCTGTCGGGCATCGTCGCGAATGCGGAAGGGGCCAGCGCGGCGCGGGCCGCCGCCCACGCAGCCGATCTCGGCGTGCTGCCCGAATGGGACCTGACCGACCTCTACGCGGGCATCGACGCCCCCGACTTCACCGCCGATCTCGCCCGCGCGGAGGTCGACTGCGCCCGGTTCTCGGAGCGCTATGCCGGCCGTCTCGCCGCGATGGCCTCCGCCCCCGACGCGTCGGCCCAGCTCGCCGAGGCGGTGGCGGCCTACGAGGGCATCGAGGACCTGCTCGGCCGGCTGATGTCGTTCGCGGGCCTCGTCTATTCCGGCGACACCACCGATGAGCGCCGGGAGAAGTTCTACGGCGACACCCAGGAGCGCCTGACCACGGCCTCCAGCCATCTCCTGTTCTTCGCCCTGGAGCTGAACCGGATTCCGGATGCGGAGATGGACCGGGCGATGGCCGACGGACCGCTGGCGCATTACGCGCCGTGGATCGAGGACCTGCGCCGGGAGAAGCCGTTCCAGCTCGACGACCGCACCGAGAAGCTGTTCCTCGAAAAATCCGTCACCGGCCGCTCGGCCTGGAACCGGCTCTTCGACGGCACGATCGCGTCGCTGCGCTTCCCCGTCCAGGGCGAGCAGCTGACCCTGGAGCCCACCCTCAACAAGCTCCAGGACCCGGACGGCACCGTGCGCAAGGAAGCCGCGGGCGCGCTCAGCGACGTCTTCCGGGCGAACCTGCGCACCTTCACGCTGATCACCAACACGCTGGCCAAGGACAAGGAGATCTCGGACCGCTGGCGCGGCTTCGCCGACGTGGCCGATGCCCGCCACCTGTCGAACCGCGTCGAGCCGGAGGTGGTCGCCGCGATGGTGGAGGCGGTGCAGGCGGCCTATCCGCGCCTGTCGCACCGCTATTATCGCCTGAAGGCCCGGTGGTTCGGCGTCGAGGCGCTGCCGTATTGGGACCGCAACGCGCCGCTGCCGAAGGTGGAACAGCGCACCATCCCGTGGACCGAGGCCCGCGACACCGTGCTGAACGCCTACGGGGCGTTCTCGCCGCGCATGGCCGACATCGCCCGCACCTTCTTCGACCGCAACTGGATCGACGCGCCGACCCGGCCCGGCAAGGCGCCGGGCGCCTTCGCGCACCCGACCGTCCCCTCGGCCCACCCCTACGTGCTGGTCAATTACCAGGGCAAGCCGCGCGACGTGATGACCCTCGCGCACGAGCTCGGGCACGGCGTGCACCAGGTGCTCGCGGGCCCGAACGGCGCCTTGATGGCGCCGACGCCCCTGACCCTGGCTGAGACCGCCAGCGTGTTCGGCGAGATGTTGACCTTCCGCCGCCTGCTCGCGGCGACCTCCAGCGTCTCGCAGCGCCGGGCGATGCTGGCCGCCAAGGTCGAGGATATGATCAACACGGTGGTGCGCCAGATCGCGTTCTACGCCTTCGAGCGCAAGGTCCACCTCGCCCGGGCGCAGGGCGAGCTGACCGCCGAGAGGATCAACGGCCTGTGGATGTCGGTGCAGGCCGAGAGCCTCGGCCCGGCCATCGCCCTGGATCCGGGCTACGAGCCGTTCTGGGCCTACATCCCGCACTTCATCCACTCACCGTTCTACGTCTACGCCTACGCCTTCGGCGATTGCCTGGTGAACTCGCTTTACGGCGTCTACGCCAAAGCCGAGGACGGTTTCGTCGAGCGCTACTTCGCCCTGCTGTCGGCGGGAGGTGCCAAGCCCTACGGCGAACTCCTCGCCCCGTTCGGCCTGGACGCCCGCGATCCGGGCTTCTGGCAGATCGGCCTGTCGATGATCGAGGGCATGATCGTCGAGCTGGAAGGAATGGAAGACGCCTAACGCCGCTTAGCTCTCGGCGCTTGACGCTGGACGATCTCCGCCTCCCGTTGTACGCTTCGTACAACGGGAGGCGGTTCGCGATGAAGCTTGAAGTCAAGAAGATCGGCAATTCGACCGGGCTGATCCTGCCGAAGGAGCTGATGGCAAAGCTCAACCTGTCCCAGGGCCAGTGGCTTCACGTCACCGAGATGCCGGATGGTGGCGTGCGACTGACGCCATACGATCCTGAGTTCGATCGTGCGATGGCATTGGTCGACGTTATCATGGACGAATACAAAGACACGCTGCGTACGCTCGCCCAATGACCGAGCCTCGCTGGCTGACCTCCGAGGAGGTCAAGATCGCCCATGAGCGACAACTCGCGCGCTTCGGTGGACCGACAGGACTCCGTGACGAGAATGCCTTAGAATCCGCCTTGGAGCGACCAGCCAATCGGTGGCGCTACGAGGACGGAGATCTCGCTTCGCTCGCGGCTGCCTATGCTTTCGGTCTGGCACGAAACCATGCGTTCATCGATGGAAACAAGCGAATTGCGTTTGTGGCGATGATTCTTTTTCTCCGCCTGAACGCGATTCCCTTCCAGCCGGATCCCGCCGAGGCCACCGCCGTGATCCTCGGCCTCGCCGCCGGCGAGATCGACGAGGCCGGGCTCACCCGCTGGATTCGCGACAACTGGCCGGAGGCGTAAGCGCGGGTCCGCGACCCATGAGCCCGCCGCCCTGGCAAGCGCGGGCGGCGCGCTTATCTCGGGAGGAGCCTCTCCCGACGAGTTGAATGATTCCGATGAGCGAGATCGATCGCGAAGCCAACCGCTTTTCCGCCCGTGCCGGCCGCTATGCCCGCGTCGGGGCCAATGTCGGCGGGGTCGCGGCGCGGATGGCCGGCGCCAAGCTGTTCGGCGGCAAGGAGGCCCCGACCAACGCGGCCGCCCTGGCCCAAGCTCTCGGCGGGCTCAAGGGGCCGATCATGAAGGTGGCCCAACTCCTCGCCACCGTGCCGGATCTGCTGCCGCCGGAATACGCCACCGAACTGCAGAAGCTGCAGGCCGATGCGCCGCCCATGGGCGCGGCTTTCGTCAAGCGCCGGATGATGGCCGAACTCGGGGCCGACTGGCAGTCGCGCTTCCAGGACTTCGACCTGAAGCCCGCGGCTGCCGCCTCACTGGGCCAAGTCCATCGGGCGACGGCCCTCGACGGCACCCGGCTCGCCTGCAAGCTCCAGTATCCCGACATGCAGTCGGCCGTCGAGGCCGACCTGAAGCAGCTCGAGATCGCCTTCGCCCTGCATCGGCGCATGTCGTCCTGGCTCGACACGCGCGAAATCGCCAAGGAGATCGGTGCCCGCGTGCGCGAGGAGCTCGATTACGAGCGCGAGGCCAAGCACGCCGTGCTGTACGGCAACGTCCTGCGCGACGTCGATGCCGTGCGGGTGCCGCCCATCCACAAGGATCTGTCGACGAAGCGCCTGCTGACGCTGGGCTGGCTCGACGGCGAGCGCATCCTGAACTTCGCCGACTCGCCGGTGGAGATCCGCAACCGCCTCGCGCGGTCCATGTTCAAGGCCTGGTGGCATCCGTTCAGCCGGGCCGCCGTGATCCACGGCGATCCCCATCTCGGCAACTACACGGTGTTCTCGGAAGGCGGCGAGGCACAGGGTATCAACCTGCTCGATTACGGCTGCGTCCGCATCTTCCATCCGCGCTTCGTCGGCGGCGTGGTGGATCTCTACCGAGGCCTCCTGACCAACGACAATGCCCGTATCGTCCACGCTTATGAAACCTGGGGCTTCAAGAACCTCAACAAGGAACTGGTCGAGATCCTCAACATCTGGGCCCGCTTTATCTATGGACCGATCCTGGAGGATCGCACACGCACCGTCGCGGACGGCGTGAAGCCGGGCGAATACGGCCGGCGCCAGGCCTTCGAGGTGCATCAGGCGCTCAAGGCCCGTGGTCCTGTCACAATCCCGCAGGAATTCGTCTTCATGGATCGGGCGGCCGTCGGGCTCGGCGCCGTGTTCCTTCACCTGCGCTCGGAGCTGAACTACCACCGGTTGTTCGAAGCCGAGATCGACAAGTTCTCGCTTGCGGAACTCGAGACGCGCCAGAGCGAGGCCTTGACCAGAGCCGGGCTCGGGCTTCCGACCTGAACTGCGACCTGAACTGCGACCTGAATTGATGGTGCAGCGCAAAGGTGCTTGGCCGGCTTGAAAGCGCGGCCATAAAAAGGCGTTCGTGGCGAATGCGGGGCACGCATCTCGATTGCGAGCGACCTTGGCATGCGCTAAATCCCCTTGGAACAAATCAAGATGATACCCAAGGGGACGCCCACAAGATGGCCGATACCAAGACCGTGACCGGCGTGCATTACAGCCCGGCAATGGACGAGAAGACTCACGAGCAGACCTATCGCGGCTTCGTTCGTTTCGTCGAAATCGGCACCGGCGTGGTGCTGTGCTGGGTCCTCGCTCTCGCCATCGGCGGCATTCGCGAAGCGTGGCTGACCGCGATCTTCGGCGTGATCCTGTCCGGCGTCGCCGGCACCGTCGGCGCCCTGGCACCCGCCATCGGTTACAAGGCCCCGGCCGCCGTCGGCATCCTGCTGCTGCTGTACCTCTTCTTCGCCTGAACAACCTTGAATCTCTGACTGACTTTGCGGGTCGCCTTCGGGCCGTCCTTTAAGGAGCACTCCTGCATGCGCATCGCTGTATTGTCCGAAACCGATCCCGCGGAGCCGCGGGTCGCGGCGGTGCCAGAAACGGTCAAGAAATTCATCGGGCTCGGAGCCGACGTGACCGTCCAGTCCGGCGCCGGCCTGAAGGCCGGCGTGCCGGACGCCGACTACGAGGCCGCCGGAGCCTCCGTGGCCGGATCGGCCTCCGAAGCCGCCGGGTCCGCCGACCTCGTGCTCAAGGTGCGTCGTCCCTCGACCGAGGAGATCGCCCTGTTGCCGCGCGGCGCCACGGTCATCGCCATCATGGATCCGTACGGCCACGAGGCCGAACTCGGGGCCATGGCGGAAGCCGGTCTCGATGCCTTCGCCATGGAGCTGATGCCCCGCATCACCCGCGCGCAGGTGATGGACGTGCTGTCGTCCCAGGCCAATCTCGCGGGCTACCGCGCCGTGGTGGACGGCGCCTCCGAGTATGGCCGCGCCATGCCGATGATGATGACCGCCGCCGGGACCGTGCCGGCCGCCCGCGTCTTCGTCATGGGCGTCGGCGTCGCCGGTCTCCAGGCCATCGCCACGGCGCGCCGGATGGGCGCGGTGGTCACCGCCACCGACGTGCGCCCGGCCACCAAGGAGCAGGTCGAATCCCTCGGCGCGAAGTTCGTCGCCGTGGAGGACGAGGAGTTCAAGCAGGCCGAGACCTCGGGCGGATACGCCAAGGAGATGTCGGCCGAGTACAAGAAGAAGCAGGCCGACCTCGTCACCACCCACATCGCCAAGCAGGACATCGTCATCACCACGGCGCTGATTCCGGGGCGTCCGGCCCCGCAGCTGGTGTCGGCGGCGATGGTCGCCTCGATGAAGCCCGGCTCCGTCCTGATCGACCTGGCGGTGGAGCGCGGCGGCAACGTCGAGGGTGCCAAGCCCGGCGAAGTCGTGGTGACCGACAAGGGGGTGAAGATCGTCGGCCACCTCAACGTGGCCGGCCGTCTCGCGGCGACGGCCTCCAGCCTCTACGCGCGCAACCTCTATGCCTTCGTCGAGACCCTGGTCGACAAGGACGCCAAGGCTCTGGCGGTTAAATGGGACGATGAACTCGTCAAGGCGACGAACCTGACCCGTGACGGCCAGGTCTCGCACCCCTCGTTCCAGACCCAATCCTGATCCCGCCGGAGGATACGATGGCTATGCTTCCCCCCGATCAGGCCGCCGAGCAGGCGCGCGCCGCCGCCGCCGCGGCCCGAACCGCTGCCGACATCGCGCAGCAGCACGCGCTCCAGGCCCAGAAATACGCAGACGGCATCGGCCACGGCCTCAGCGCCGTGACCCACGGCGCCGTCGACCCGACAGTGTTCCAGCTCGCGATCTTCGTGCTGGCGATCCTGGTCGGCTACTACGTGGTGTGGTCGGTCACGCCCGCCCTGCACACGCCGCTAATGTCGGTGACCAACGCGATCTCCTCGGTGATCATCGTCGGCGCGCTCCTGGCCGCCGGCGTTCCCTACATCGAGCACGGCACCGGCTGGGCCCGCTTCTTCGGCTTCGTCGGCATCATCCTCGCCAGCGTGAACATCTTCGGCGGGTTCCTCGTCACCCAGCGCATGCTCGGCATGTACAAGAAGAAGGCCTGAGACATGTCCCAGAACGTCTCATCCCTTCTCTACATCGTTTCCGGCGTCCTGTTCATCATGGCGCTGCGGGGCCTGTCCCACCCGACCACGTCGCGGCAGGGCAACCTGTACGGCATGATCGGCATGGGTCTCGCCATGCTCACCACCCTGGTCGGCCATCCGCCGGCCGGGCTCGGCGCATGGGTCATCGTCATCCTGGGCCTCGCCATCGGCGGCGGTGCCGGCGCGATCATCGCCAAGCGCGTGCCCATGACGGCGATGCCGCAACTCGTGGCCGCCTTCCACTCCCTCGTCGGCCTCGCGGCCGTGATGGGCGCGGCGGCGACGCTCTACGCACCGCAGGCGGTGGGCATCCTCGAGAACGGCCACATCCACAAGGAGTCGCTGTTCGAGATGGCCCTCGGCGTCGCCATCGGCGCCATCACCTTCACGGGCTCGGTCATCGCGTTCCTGAAGCTCGACGGCCGCATGTCGGGCAAGCCGATCATGCTACCCCAGCGCCACCTCATCAATATCGGCCTCGGCATCGCCCTGGTGGTGCTGATCGCGATCTTCATCGGCAACGAAAGCAAGGCGGTCTTCTGGCTGATCGTGCTGCTGTCCTTCGCGCTCGGCGGCCTGCTCATCATCCCGATCGGCGGCGCCGACATGCCCGTCGTCGTGTCGATGCTGAACTCCTACTCGGGCTGGGCCGCAGCCGGTATCGGCTTCACCCTGGGCAACCTCGCGCTCATCATCACGGGTGCGCTGGTCGGCTCGTCCGGTGCGATCCTGTCCTACATCATGTGCAAGGCGATGAACCGCTCGTTCATCTCCGTGATCCTCGGCGGCTTCGGCGGTGATGCCGCGGCGGCCGGCGCGGGCGGCGCGGTGGAGACCCGTCCGGTCAAGCAGGGCTCGGCCGACGACGCCGCCTACATCATGAAGAACGCCGAGCGCGTCATCATCGTGCCGGGCTACGGCATGGCGGTGGCCCAGGCCCAGCACAGCCTTCGCGAGATGGTCGACATGCTCAAGAAGGAAGGCGTGGACGTGAAATACGCGATCCACCCGGTTGCGGGTCGCATGCCCGGCCACATGAACGTGCTGCTCGCCGAGGCGAACGTGCCCTACGACGAGGTCTTCGAGCTCGAGGACATCAACGGCGAGTTCCCGCAGGCCGACGTGGCCTTCGTGATCGGCGCCAACGACGTCACCAACCCGGCCGCCAAGACCGACAAGGCCTCGCCGATCTACGGGATGCCGATCCTGGACGTGGAGAAGGCCAAGACCGTGCTCTTCATCAAGCGTGGCATGGGCTCCGGCTATGCCGGCGTCGAGAATGAGGTCTTCTTCCGCGACAACACCATGATGCTGTTCGGCGACGCCAAGAAGGTGGTCGACCAGATCCTCAAGAACCTCTGAAACGCGGCGGGTCGGACGACCCGCCCGCGAAACCGAGGGGCCGGCGCGCGATCGCCGGCTCCTTTGTCGTTTCGGATGCAGCCGTGCGGCCCGGTTGCGGCTATGCTCCGGCCCGTGTCAGCCGCCCATGCCCTCGACGCGCCCCGCGCGTTCCTCGACGTCACCCGCTCGGTCCTCGGGCGGCCCTGGCGCGACCGCTGCGCCGATCCGGCGCTCCAGGCCTACGCCGCCACCATGGTGCAGGCGCACGCCCTGCCGGAGATGCTCGCCCGCGTCCTTGCCGGGCGCGGCATCCGTCCGGCCGAGGCCGAGGCCCACCTGCACCCGCGCCTGCGCGACCTGATGCCGGACCCCGACTGCCTGGTCGACATGCCGGCGGCGACGGACCGCCTCGCCCGCGCGGTCATGGCCGGCGAGCGGGTCGCGATCTTCGGCGACTACGACGTCGACGGTGCGGCCAGCGCCGCCTTGCTCGCCGGATACCTGCGCGGCCTCGGCCTCACCGTCCAGATCCACATCCCCGACCGGATCACCGAGGGCTACGGCCCCAACGTCGCCGCCGTCACCGCTCTGCACGCGGCCGGCGCCACCCTGCTGGTCACGGTCGATTGCGGGACCAGCGGCCACGCGCCCCTCGAAGCCGCCGCGGCGCTCGGCCTCGACGTCGTTGTGCTCGACCACCATGGCGCGCCCGAGCAACTGCCGCCGGCCTGCGCCCTGGTCAATCCGAACCGCCTCGACGACCTGTCGGGGCTCGGCCACCTCTGCGCCGCCGGCGTCGTCTTCCTCACCCTCGTGGCGCTGAACCGGCGCCTGCGCGGGCAGGAAGGTCTTGTCGGCTCGCTGCCCGACCTCGCCGAATCCCTCGATCTCGTCGCCCTCGCCACGGTGGCGGACGTGGTTCCGCTCGCCGGCCTCAACCGCGCCTTAGTGGTCCAGGGCCTCAAGGTGATGCGGGCGCGCGGACGGGTCGGCCTCGCGGCCCTGCTCGATGCCGCGTCCCTGAGCGAGCCGCCGGAGGCCTGGCATCTCGGCTACCTCGTCGGGCCGCGCATCAATGCCGGCGGGCGCATCGGCGACGCTGCCCTCGGGGCAACCCTGCTGACCACCGCCGACCCGGCGGAGGCCGCCCGGATCGCCGCCGATCTCGACCGGCTCAATCGCGAGCGCCAAGCCATAGAGGCTCAGGCCGTCGCGGCCGCGGAGGCGGAGATGGATCATGCCCTGAGCCTCGACCCGGAGCGGCCCGTCCTGGTCGCGGCCTCGGCCGACTGGCATCCCGGCATCGTCGGGCTGATCGCGGCCCGCCTCAAGGAGCGCTTCGGCCGCCCGGCCTTCGCCTTCGCCCTGCGCCCGGACGGGACCGCGACCGGCTCCGGGCGCTCGATCGCCGGGGCCGACCTCGGTCAGGCCGTGCGGTCGGCGGTGGAGGCCGGCTTGGCTCTCAAGGGCGGCGGCCACACCATGGCGGCGGGCGTCACCCTGCCGGGCTTCGACGTGAGCCGCTTCGGCGACCATCTTGCCGGCGCCCTGGCCGTTACCGTGGCGGAGGCCCGGTCCGTGGAGGCGCTGCTGGTGGACGGGGCGATGAGCGCGGGCGGCGTGACCGCCGAGCTGGTCCGGACGATCCACCGGGCGGGGCCGTTCGGTTCGGCGGCGCCCGAACCCACCTTCGTCCTGGCGCGCCACCGCATCGTCGATGCAGCCATCGTGGGCAACGGGCACGTCCGGGCCCGCCTGCGCAGCCGCGATGGCCAAGCCATCGGCGCCATCGCGTTCCGGGCGGCGCAGGGCCCGCTCGGACAGGCGATCCTCTCGGGACTCGGCCGCGAGGTCCATATCGCCGGCACGCTGTCGGTCGATACCTGGCGCGGGGCCGAACGGGCGCAGATGCGGATCTGCGATCTCGCGCATTTCGCGTGAGCGACGCGGTTGACTCGGACCCGACCCGTCATCATAAGGACGGCGCGCCGCCGGAAGGCGGCCGGTTTGGGGGAATGTCCCGAGCGGCAAAGGGGGCGGACTGTAAATCCGCTGCGTAAGCTTCGTAGGTTCGAGTCCTACTTCCCCCACCAAACCTGTCGAGATCCAGTCCCAATCCGGGCTGTCTCGAACCTCGCTGATCGGCTCGTCTGGTCATCGATGCGGGTGTAGCTCAATGGTAGAGCAGCAGCCTTCCAAGCTGAATACCCGGGTTCGATTCCCGGTACCCGCTCCACATCCCCTTGTTCCCGACGAAACCGTGATGATCCAAACCGGGCGACGAGGTTTGCGCATGATTGCCTGCGCTCCACGCCGGACAGCATCCTGCACGCGTGGTCGCGGGTTGCCCCGACCATAGCCGGGATCGGGAGTACCCGGCGTAACGCGTCCCTCGCGGTTAAACCGCCTTGAGATGCCATCGCAGCGGCAGCGCAACCGCCGTGAGGCAGGCGATGCCGCCCGCCGGAAGCGCCACGAACCAGCCGACGCAGCGCGCGGCATCGTGACGGGTAATGATTACGCCCCTCAATGGTAGCCCAGCGCGTCGGCGGTGACCTTGCCGCGGAACAGCCAGGAGACGTGAGCGGCGTGCTCCAGGATCGCCGGCGGGAGCACGATCGTCCCGCCGAGGAGGACGCGCTGGCTGCTCGGGTGGGTGGCCGCCATAGGACAGCAGGAATGAGCCGAGCCGACCCAGGAACGGCATGACGTCGTCGCGCCGTAGGTGTTGGCGCCGTCATGGTCGCCGATGACGGATTGAGGTGGCGCGACAAGTCCGGCCATCTCCGAGGTGCGGTGCAGCCCGTCGCCGGCATTCGCACTCGAGTCCCGGCACCATCCAGATGCGATCTCAGGCGCGACGATCCCGAGACATGGCACGTCCTGCCCCGATGTCTCGACATCTGGAAGCCGGTGCGGGCTCGACCGACGCACGGAAGCTGCCATCGCGATGCCCTTTTCGATGCAATCGAACGACACTGCGACCGCAGATTTCGAGTGCTGGGAAGAAAGCGCGAATTAATCATAGCCGACATTGCGTAGTTTAATATCGGAACAAACCCCAATGGCGGCCTTGTCATAGTTGTGGCGCTTCGTGCATTCTCCGATGACTAAATCAGATGGAGGATCACATGCCCGAATCGGCATTGTTTCAGGGCGAATACAGTGAAGCGAACGGGCAGATCAATCATACATTTCTGCTTGTCGAGACCTTCGACTTGATTGATGCACGTGCGAAGATCGCGCAGCTCAAGCGGGCGGTCGAATGGATGCGTGAGGCGGCAGCCAAGGTCTGCGAAGAAGAAGTCTTTGTCCTTGCGCCACAGGCGGCATGTGAGTGGGGCGTGATCACCTCCACTGAAGAAAGTCGGCGCGTCCAGAAGCTTTGCGACGCGATTCGAGCCCTGCCGCTTCCCCTATCGGACGATAGCAGTTCCCACGAAGGCGCCCAGAGGGTCGTCCTGGTCGAGGGAACATCGAACACCTTGAGCGTCGATCGTCTCTAAGCTGTTGGCTCAGAACTCCGCCTGCGGGACATGCATCCTCAGCAAGGGCTTGCGCTCGTCCTGCCAGGGCTGAGCGGCATGCGATATCGTCAGCGCGAAGCGTCTGGCGCTTCCCCCCGATCTCTCCGGCCGACAACGGATCGAGGCCAGCAATCCCTTCGCGTCTCCGTCGGGCGCACGGTTCGCGATGACAGAAGTCCCGCGGAGGTCGCGACCCCTGCGCCACGGCCAATGATCCGACAGAAACACCGGCCTAGCGGTTCATCATTGTCCAAACCGAACCCGCACGAACTTTGCTCCGACGAGTAGGCTAGGATCGAGACCTTGGCACAGGACCGCGAATCGACATTTTTCGGGACGATCTGGCTCGTCGGATCCAACCTTTTTCGACTCGGGATGGCCTTTGCTCTCATTCCTGTCCTGACGCGGCTCCTGTCACCTGAAGATTACGGGCTCTTCAATCTCGTCTTTCCGCTGATCATCACTCTCACCTGCGCTGCGGATCTTGGATTCTCTCCTGTCCTCGTACGATCCGTGTCGAAGAATCCAGCGCAGGAAACGACGGTTCTTCTCATCAGTATTCTCGGTGGCGCCGTTATCTCGCTCATCTTGTTCGCCAGCAGCGAAGCGATCGAACGGCGGATGGGCCAGCCGGGCCTGAGCGTTCTTCTGCGAGAATGTACGATCGTTCTGGTGCTCGGCGCAGTCTGCAGCGCGCCCTTCGCTCGCTTGCAGCGGGAAGGGAAGATGCTTGGTTTTGCGATCGGCGACGTTGCGGGCGTCGTTCTCGGCGGCGTGGTGGCGATCGTCGCGGCCTGGAATGGTGCCGGCGTTCAGAGCTTGGTGCTTCAGCAAGCCGTTTCGATTATCGCGCGCTTATCGATCGCCGTGTTTATCGGAAAATTCGAAGTCGTTCTTGCCCTCGATAAAGAGTTTATTTCCAGGAACGCCAAGTTTGCTTTCTATGCCTTCAATTCGATTGCGATGAATGTCATCACGAAGAGCGTCGACAGCCTGCTGATCGGATTCCTGCATGGGGCATATGCCCTGGGCCTCTATAGCATTACGATGCAAGTCGTCCGGCTCCCCGAGTCCTTGGTAGTCGGTCCGATTTACACGACATTGCTGCCGGCGTTTTCCCGCGCGGTCAGGGAACGTCGGGATTTCGTGAATCTCTACACGGCCTCGATGTTCCTCGTTTTCTCCTTTTGCCTCTCGGCGCTGTGTGGGATCGGCCTCGTCTCAGCGGATATCGTGGCGCTCTTTCTGGGTTCGAAGTGGGAAGGTGCAGCGCCGATCCTGATGGTGCTCATCATCTATGCGTTCGGAAATTGCATCAACGTCGTTCAGCAGGCGGCTCTCCTGGGCTTGGAGAACGCGAAAATCCCGTTTCAGATCTCATGTTTTTCGACGATTGGGGTCGTTGTTGGGATCTTGGTCGGATCACAGTGGGGCGTTCTCGGAGCGGTGATCGGGGTAAGTCTGTCGAATCTCGCCACCGGCTTGGCAATGATGGTTGCCGTGTGTCGCCTCCTGAAAATATCGACCTCGACAGTTTTGCGGCAGTCCGTCTTGCCTCTCGCTGCGGCAGTCACGATGGCCATGTCGATCGTGATCTCGCGAGACCTGCTGCTCGCAGTCGATCCCGTCGTCAGGCTTGGAAGCTTGATATCGATCGGGAGTTCGGTCTTTATCTCGGTCTATCTTCTCGGGGGCGGGTATACAAAGCTGCAGATGGCACTCGGAGCTTTACGGATCAGAGGTGAGATACCCGGCCATATCGACGTCGACGGATCTTCTCCCTCTCTGAGGCCTGCGGGCTCGTAACACGGCTTGTGCAGGGCAATCGGAGGGCCGGGATTCAGCGCCCCGATTTGGGGCCTTATCCCTGAGATCGGCGCGTTCCCGAGCCACGGGGCGGTCGAGCCGAGTGGCTATCCGAGCGCTTTGCCAGAGCCTGCCCGATGCCGGGACGGTGCTCGCTCCGTACGGGGTGCTGCAGGTCATCAGCCGCTCGCAACCAGAGCAGGGAGGGGCTGACGGTGGTGCCGAAGATCGCCAACGCAATGGTCAGGGTTGCTCCGCAGCCGTCGATAGGCGGCGATGTCCCATCCGAGCCCGGAGACGCGACGGGGGCAAACATCAACTTGCCACGAGAGGCAGACAACTTCCGCATCGGTGAATTCGGCAAGGCGATCTCGGGCGCGTAGGACCGCCCATTACCGCCGCCGCCAACGCACTGGTTCCGTCAGATCGAATCCCGTGACGACGCTCCCGGTCCGAACGCGCCTACGTGCGTTGGTCCGGCACTTGCGCCACGTTGCAGGCATCCGCCTGAAGCCGCCAATCCGCCAAGCGGTGGGCTTGGCAGAACAGGGTCCTCCCGGTCACGACGGCAGAGTCCCGCGACGGGGCCGAGACGTGGATCGAGGACCGAGGGGCGACGCGTCGCTGGCGCGATATCGTCCGGGCCGCTTCGATCCGACGCCTCAGGCTGCCTTGATCAGTTTGCATTTGCCCTCCTGGGACCAGGGTCCTTGGACGCGGACCTCTGTGCAGAAGGCGTCGACAGCACGGGTGACACCGGGGAACCGCCCACCGAGCCGGTCGTAATCGTCGGCGATCAGGAGGCCTCCCGGGCGCAGAACCGGCCACCACGCGCGGAGATCCGCCATCACGGACGCCTCCTCGTGACCGGCGTCGAGATGGATCACATCGGCCGCCACGCCGCGCAGACGCAGCAACTCGGCCGCGTTCACGGAATCCAGCGGAAGCGGCAGGATGCGGTCGGCCAGCCCTTCGCGCAGCACGTTGGCGAGGAAGGTCCGGTACAGGCTCGGATAGCCATGCTCGGTGACGAGTTCGCCGAACAGCGCTGGGTCGGCCCAATGGTCGACGGCGCCGAGCCAGGTGTCGACCGCGATGACCGTTCCGTCGACGCCGTGCGCCGCCATGGTCCGGGCCAGATTCAGGCTGCTCGCCCCCTTCCAGACGCCGATCTCCACGACCACGGCGGGGCGGAACTCGGTGATCGCCGCGTCGAGATAGGGATGGACGCTGCGCCAGCCCTGTAAGTCGAGGGGGCGCAGGTCGTCCGGTGGATTCGCGAACGGGTCGCGCCCGTGCCAGAGGGCATCGAGGAGGCGGTCGCGAGTGGTCGGGGGTTGGCTCATGAGGTCGGCTCGCGATGGAGGTTGCGCCGATCGGGGGGATCGGGCCTGAGGGATGGGGGTCAGCCGCGCGGCGCCCGCTTGGCCTGCGCGTAGAGGGCTTCGCAGCGCGACAGCCAGAGGTCGCGGGTGAACAGGCGCAGGACCCGTGCGTGCGGGACCATGCGCGGGATTGCGAGGGCCGCTACGACCGCCCCGGCGAGCGCCGGTCCGTCGCCATGGGGCGCAAGGCATCCCGCCTCGCCGACGACCTCCTCGGCGGCGCCGCAAGCGATCCCCGCCACGGGGACGCCGCAGGCCATGGCCTCGATCGCCACGAGGCCGAAGGGTTCGTCCCAGCAGGGCGTGAACAGGAAGACCGAGGCGCGGCCGATCTCGCGGGCCAGGGCGTCGCCGGCGAGGTGGCCGCCGTAGCGGACAGGGCCGCCGAGCCGTGGGGCGATCTGTGCGTCCCAATACGCCCGATCCTCGATCGGGCCGAACAGGGTCAGGGGGAGGCCGGCCTCTCGGGCCGCCGCCACCGCCCAATGCGGCCCTTTGACCGGCGCGATGCGCCCGGACCAGACCGCGCTGCCGTCGCCGCGCTCGCGATAGGGCCAGGCCGCCGGATCGACGCCGTTGTGGAGAACGGACACCCCTTCGGGCGGCGCATCGGGCCACCAGGCCCTGCCATGAGCCTCCGACGTCACGGTGATCCGGTGGCCGGGGACGAGGCTGTCCTGAACGAACCAGCGCAGGGCGTCGTACGGGGGCACGTGGAGCGACGTCACGGTCGGCACCGCGGCGAGGCGCCGGCGCTCCAGGGGCAGTCGGCTCAGGGAATTGTTGTGCAGCACGTCGAAACCGCCGGCCGCGATCCGGTCGCACGCTGCCGCGTAGCCGTCATCCACATGGGCGACGAGGCCGGAATCGGCCCGGTGCTCGCGCCCGGGGAAACTGCGCTCGTGATGCAGCGGGATCACCGGGTCGATGGTAAATCGCGGGTCGCTGTCCCCGGCGGCGAACAGGACGACTTCGTGTCCACGCGCCATCAATCCCTCGGCCAGGACCCAGGCATGGGCTTCCATGCCGCCCGCGAACGGCGGGGCCACCGGATGGCGCAGATGGGCGAGGAGGGCGATCCTCACGCGGTGCGCGCCTGCGTCGCCCCTTGCGACGATTCTTGCGACGCCCCTTGGGCTTCGAGGAAGCGGATGACGGAGGCCGCGTTGCTGTAGGGCTGGTGGCTCTGCTGGCCGGTCAGCGCAAGATCGCCGGCTTCGGGGCGGCGCAGGATTCGGATCGGCCGATCGGGGGTGTCGTCGATCAGGCCCATCACCTTGAACGCATAGAGCCAATGGCCCATCGTGCGGTATCCCCACTTGGCCTCGAACAGCTCCGCATTGCGCACCACGCTGTCGAGGTGGTGGACCGGAGGCATGTGGTGCGGATGGTACTGGTGATAGGCTAGTCCGCCCTTCATCCAGGCGATCGGGGTGCCCCGCTGGTCGAGGATCTTTCCGAAATCCGTGTCCTCGCCGCCGTAGCCCGTATAGCGCTCGTCGAAGCCGCCGGTGGCCAGGAAGGTGGCGCGCCGGATGGCGAAGTTGAGGGACCAAAAGCAGCGGTAATCCGGGCAGATCTCGAGGCCCGAGGCCGGGGGGCCGCGTCGATCGGAGTGGCGCTCGGCGACGCCCGCGAGGGTTTCATAGGTCCAGTCCCCCGTGGTGGCGCGCTCGGGCAGGTGAAGGACCTCGCCCATCAGCAGCCCGTCGAGCTCGCCAAGTCCCCGCGCATAGTCGGCGACCAGGTCGGGGGCCGGAATGCAGTCGACATCGAGGAAGACCACGGCGTCGCCCCCCGCCGCCGCGACGCCCTGGTTGCGGGCCGCCGCCAGGGGCAGTTCCGTGCCGGGTACCAGGATCTGGCGGACCGGAAAGCCGAATTCGGGCAGGTCGTACGGCGCGTCCTGCATCACCGCCACGATGATCTCGACGGGCTTCCGGGTCTGGCGCTCCAGGCCCAGGAGCTGGTTGCGCAGGTGGGCGGGCCGTCCCTTGGCCAGGGTCACGACGGAAACGGTGGACATGGGGCGGTCTGACTCCGGGAGATTTCGAGGGCCGAGAAAAGCAGGCGCGTGACGGGACGTGGTCAGCCGGCGACGACATCGAGCGCCGGGCGCTCCGTCGCCCCGCGCCAGAGGTCGTCGGTCAGGCCCTCGAGCCAGCCGGCGGCGCGGGCGGCCGCGTCCGGCGCGTAGAGGCTGCGCAGGGGACCCGTGTCGAGGCTGCGCGCCAGGGCGAGAAGGTCGCGCCAGCCCTGCAGGTCACCGGGCCAGACCGGGGCCTGAACGGCGGCGCCAAGCCGGACCAGGGCCTCGGCCTTGCGGGTCTGCTCACCGAAATAGCGCCATTCCGGCATCACGATCAGGCGCCCGCCTACGCGCGCCACCTCGTGGATGGTGTTGTCACCGGCCGACGCCACCACGATGTCGGCGGCGGCGAGGTAGTCGGTCACCGAAGGCACCCAGCCGAGTTCGCGCAGGTTGGAGAAGTCGGTCTCGTGGCCCTCGCGGTGGGTCGGCCCGAGGGTGAACCAGAGGGCGTCCGGGACCGCGCGGGCCGCCACCGTCAGGGGGGCGTAGGGCGTGCCGCTGCCGCCGCCGCCGGTCACCGCCACGACGATTTCACGCTCCGGATCGAGGCCGAGCTTCGCCCTCGCTTCCGCCCGACCCGGTACGCCGTCGACGCTGGTGCAGAGGCCGCCGCTGTAGAAGGTCTTGGCGCGCAGATGGGCCGGGTAGTCGTCCTGCTCCATACGCTCGTCGAAGGGTGCCAACATCCCGACGCAGGCCTCGTAGGCGCCGACATGGCCGATGTCGGAGCGGTCGCCATGCATGCGGATCTGCACCGCCGGCACGCTGGCGATGCGCGACAGCAGGGCGATCTCCGCCGAGACGTCGACCACGAACAGGCCGACGTCGCGCTCGTCGAGATGGTCGAGGATGCGCCGCATGGTCCGGCGCATCTCGGTCAGCCCGAGCGGTACGCAATGCATCACCTGCGGCGTCGGCTCGGCATAGAGGCGCACGGTCGGCACCCCGGCGCCGATCATGTTCGGGAGAGCCACGATCTCGATGTCGCGGGAAAACCCGTCGAACAGCTGCGGGCCGGCGGTGAGCACCGAGACCGGCCGGTCACGGGAGAACTCGGCCGCCACCGCCATCGTACGGTTGGCATGGCCCCGTCCCTGGTGATGGACGAAGAACGCGATGGGCTTCTTCATGGCTTGGGATTCGCAAATCGTCAGGAGAACAGGGCGTCGGGCCGCAGGGCGGCGGCGATCTCGGCGGCGTCCGGGACCCGGATGACCCGGATCGCGGGAGCCTCCATATCCCAGGCGATCAGTCCGGCGGCCCGGAACTGACCGAGCCAGTAGGTCATGCACCAGCGCCCGTGAGTCCGGTGGAAGCGCGCGGCATTGGCGAGGATCGGTTCGAAGTGCTGGAGCGGCGGCACGTGGACCGGATGGTGCTGGTGATAGGCGCGCGCTCCCGCAACCCAGAAGATCGGCAGGCCTCTGGCATTCAGGCGGACGGCGAGGTCCGTCTCCTCCCCGCCATAACCCGCATAGGCCTCGTCCATGCCCCCGACCGCCTGCCAGGCCCGTGCCGGCAGCGCGAAGGACAGGCCCCAGAGCTGGCCGGGATCGGGCTCCCGTCGCAGACCCGCCGGCGGCACCGCCGGCCGGGCCGGATGTACCTGGCCGAGGCGGGCCAAGGCTGTTTCGTCGGACGCCGCCGCGAGGTCCAGCCCCGGCGGCAGATACAGGACTTCGCCGAGAAAGAGGCCTTCGCCCTGCATTGCCGCGTGCCGGTAGGCGTCCACCAGGGTGGGAGATGGAATGCAGTCCACGTCGAGGAAAAGCAGCAGGTCGCCGGCTGCCGCCTCGGCGGCACGGTTGCGGGCGGCGGCCAGCGGCATCGGTTCGCCCGCGACGAAGAGGTGGCGGACCGGACAGCCCGGGTCGGGCAGGTCCGGGGCCGGCTCGGGCTGCATCCAGGCGATCACCAGTTCGCGCGGGGCCACCGTCTGTCGGGCCAGGCCCCGCATGAGGTTGCGCAGGCGGTCGGGCCGGCCCCGAACCAGCGTGAGTACGCTCGGCGAGAGCGGCGCCGATGCATCAGCCGGCATCAGCCAACATCCGGCGGAAATGGCCGACGCCCTCGATGATGCCGCGGGCGTGCGAGGTGCGGGCCACGTAGGAATGCTTCAAGGCCGCGTGGCTCGCCAGATCGTCGGAGTAATTCGCCACGATGATCGCCTGGGACTGAGCGCGCAGCATCTCGACATCGTTCCCGGAATCGCCGGCGACGAAGACGGCTCGCCCGGGCAGGCCGTAGAGGTCGCGGACATGGCCGACCGCCGTGCCCTTCGAGGCCGCCTGCGGCAGGACGTCGAGGTAGAGGCCATGGCTGTGGATCACGTTGGCGCGCAATCCCGCCTGCGCCAGGGTCGCGCGCACGGTCTGGACGGTTGCCGCATCCGCGAAATAGCTGAGCTTGTGCCCGCGCTGCTCCAGGGAGCCCTGCGGCATCAGCCCGTCGAGACCGGCGAGCGCAGCCGCCACCGCGGAACGCTCCCAGCCGGCGGATACGACGGCGCGCCAGGCCAGATCGGCCGTGTAGGTCACGCCGTTGGGGTCGAGATGGTAGATCTCCGAGCCCACCGAGGTGATCATCACCTGCGGTCGCGGACTGTCCTGCTGTTCGAGGATCGCCATCGCGCTGTGGAAGGAGCGACCTGTGGCGACGCCGAAGGCCAGGCCCGCCTGCCGGCTGCGCCAACGCCGGAAGATGCCGAGCGCCGCCGCGCAGCCCACCAGCGTGTTGTCGATATCGCACACCAGCAATTGGCGGGGCGCCGCCAGCGGCGGCTCGGGTGCCAGCAGCGCCCGCAACAGGGCGTGGTAGCGCGCGGCGTGCTGATCCCAGTCGTAGGCGGCCGCGGCGCGGGCGCCGCCCGCCACGCAGCGTGCGTACAGGGCGGGCTCGTCGAGGAGCCGCAGGCAGGCGGCCGCGATCGCGTCGGGCGCGCGCGGATCGACCAAAAGTCCGTTGCCACAGGTCTCGACGATGTCGTTGGGGCCGCCGCTGTCGGTGGCGACCAAAGGTAGCCCGGACGCCGAGGCCTCCAGTAGCGTCAGGCCGAAGGGTTCGTTGAGGGCAGGGTTGACGAAGAGGCCTCCCCGCGCGCGCGCAGAGGCATAGATCGCCGGCACGTCCTCCGGACCGTGGGTCTTCGGATAAGCCACGCGGCCGTAGAGATCGTAGCGGTCGATCAGCATCAGGATCTCCCGCATGGTGTCGGCCATGTCGCCGTCGAGAGCGTCGATGTCCTCGCGCGTCCCGGCCATCAGCACCAGGTTGGCCCGGGCCTGAAGGATCGGGCTCTCGCCGTAGGCCCGCACCAGGGCGCCGAGGTTCTTGCGCGCCACCGGCCGGGCCAGAGCCAGGAGGGTGGGCTTGCCCGGGTCGCGCAGGAAGCGATCGATGGTGGCGTCCACGCGTGGCAGAGGCTCGGCCGCCGCGAAGCGGGCCAAGTCGCTGCCCGGCGGCAGGACGCGGATGCGGCCGGGATCGTAAGCCGCATATCCGGCATACTGCACCTCGGCCTCATCGCGGGAGGAGGCGATGACGAGGCGCGCGCGCGCCAGCGCGTCTTCCTCGGCGCCGATCCGGCGGGCGAGGTCCGGGTCATCCTCGGCGCCCGAACCCAGCATGGTGGCCTTGACCCGGCCCAGGGAGTGGGCCGTGAACACGAAGGGAATGCCGCACTCGGCCTCGACGATCGCGGCGACGGACGCGGCGTCGGCGTAGTGGGCGTGGATCATGTCGGGCGCGCGCGGCTGAAGGGCGATCCAGGCCATGAGGCTGCGCGCGAAGCTGGTGACCTCCGCGTGCATGTCCTCTTTCGCGCGGTAATCCGGTGACGCGCTCGCGAGCCGCACGAGCGTGACCTTGTCGGAGATCGGCTCTTCGGGCACGGCGTAATCAGGGCCGTGCGCGCCCTCGAACAGGCGCGTCGCCATCACGATCCGATCGAGGCCTATGTCCTGGGACGAGGCCGCTACCAGATCCAGCAGATAGCGAATGTGGCCTCCCGTGTCGGCGGTCAGGCCGAACACGACACCGCCGCCGCGCAGGCAGCCTTGCAGGGCGACATGTAAGATAAACATCAGGCCGCCAGCGACTCACGAACAATCGAATAAATGTATGTTAAAGTCGAGGAAGACGTTATGATCCGTGTCGCCCAAGTCGCCCCGAACATTTTTCCCGTTCCCCCTGAGCATCATGGCGGTACGGAGCGGGTCATTCACGACCTAAGCACGGCACTACGAAGCCTGGGCGTGGAAATAACGCTTTTTGCATCATCCGACAGTGCGACAGACTTGCCGCGGGTCGGCGACAATCCGAGCCTCGCCGCCCTGGAGCGCCGTCACGGACGCGTCGCCCCCGGCGTCCCGGCGGCCCTGGACGCCCTGCAATTGGAAGCTTTGCGCCTGAGGCTCGACACCTTCGATATCGTGCATGGCCACGGCGAATTCGCGCATGCCGCGCTTCTCGGCGCACGCCGGCGCCACAGCCTGACCACCGTCCACTGGCGGGTGGACGAACTCGACCGGGCGCTGTACTTCGCGGGGTTTCCCGACCTGCCGGTGGCGGCGATCTCGGCCGCGCAGGAAACCGGCATACCGGTCGCAAATCGTGCCGGGATCGTCCACCACGGCATCGCGCGGGATCGCTATGCCCTGCGGACGCAGCCCAGCGACCACGTCGCCTTCGTGGGCCGGATGACCGACCAGAAGCGGCCGGACACCGCGATCCGCGTGGCGCGCGCCGCCGGCATCCCGATCCGTCTCGGGGGCACCATCGACGTCGGCAATCCCGATTATTTCGAGGACCGGGTGCGGCCACTCCTCGGCGACGACGCGACCTATCTCGGACCGGTGGACGATTCCCGGAAGGCGGACCTCCTGGGCGGCGCGCAGGCGCTGCTCTTCCCGATCGACTGGCCCGAACCCTTCGGGCTCGTGATGATCGAGGCGATGGCCTGCGGCACCCCCGTGGTGGCCTGGAACCGGGGCTCCGTGCCGGAGATCGTCGAGGACGGCGTCACCGGGTTCATCGTCGGCTCCGAGGCGGAAGCCGTGGCGGCCCTCGGGAGGATCGACCGCCTCGACCGAGCCGATATCCGGCGCCGCTTCGAGGCGCGCTTTACCGCCGAACGGATGGCAGCCGATTATCTCGCGATCTATCATCGCCTGCTCGCGGCCTGATGCGCGTCGCCCTTCTCACGTGGGATTACCCGCCGGCCCCGAGCGGATTGTCGACGGCGGCCCGGGAGATCGCCGAAAGCCTCGCGGAAGCGGGAGCCGAGGTCACGGTCTTCACGCTCGACCGGATCGGCCGTGACCGGATCGGCGGCGTGACGGTGGTGGGCGCCGCCCTGCCGCCCGGCGGCGGATTGGCCCGTCTGCGGCTCTGGGGCTCGGCCGGGCACCTCGCCGCTCCGCTGGCCTTTCACCGCGTGGTCCTGGCCGACCATGCGCGCGTCCCCTTCGACATCGTCGAGGCGACGAACTGGTACGCTCCCGCCGTGATGCTGGCCGGGCGCCGGGACCTGCCGCTGGTGACCCGAAGCTCGACGCCGGCCGCCTTCACGCGGGATTCACGCGGCTCGCTGCGCGACCGCCTGGATGGCCGGAGCGCGGATGCCCTGGAGCGACGCCAGGCCCGCGGCAGCGCCGGGCTCATCGCCAACACCGCCGAGCACGGGACGGTGATCGCCCGAGCCTATGGCCTGTCCGGCCGGCAGCCCGAGGCGGTGATCGGCCTTAGCCTTCCCCCGGGGATCCTGGCATCGGCGCGCTGCGCGTCCTACCCGGATGCGGACGGGCCGGTGCGCCTGCTCTTCGTCGGCCGGGCGGAGGCGCGCAAGGGCTTCGACGCGCTTCTCGACGCGGTCGCGATCCTCGGCGACGAGGCGGAGCGGGGTGCCGCTCCCGCCTTCCGGCTGGATCTGATCGGCGTGCCCCCGGAGGATCTGCCGACCGACTTGCCGGAGGCGGCGCGCGCGCGAATCCACGCCCGGGGGCGAGTGCCCGCCGCGGCTTTGGCGCAAGCCTATGCGGCGGCGCACGCGGTGCTCGCCCCCTCGCGCTACGAGAGTTTCGGCCTCGTCTACCAGGAGGCGCTGGCCTATGGCCGGCCCGTATTGGCCTGCGCCGAGGATGCGAGCGCCCGCGCCTTCGTGGGTGTGCCGGGAGCAGGTCCCCTGGCGCAGGAGGCCACCGGCCCGGCTCTCGCCGACGCCCTGCGCCCGCTCCTCGCCGATCCGGCTCTGCGCCGGGCCTATCGCAGCCGGGCGCTGGCGGCATCCGGCCGGTTCACCCGGGAGATCCTGGCTCGCGAGACACTCGCTCTCTACGCTCGGGCCATCGCGGCGGTCCGATTTCGCGTCGAGGGCTACGCGCCGGAAGACCCGGAGCCTTAATCCCGGTAGGGGCGCAGCAGCGCGGTTTCCTCCTCGGGGCGTCCGCGCCCGGGCTCAAGGCGCTCATAGTGCCGCGAGCGCGCCAGGACGTGGGCTCGGTCGAGATGGTGCTTGATCGCCCCGTGCAGGCTGATCAGGCTCCGCGGCCAGCCGCCGTCGAGCGCCGGCCGCTCGTGCACCCGCCCCGCATATCGCACGGACCGGTGGTTCAGTCGGTATTGCACATCCGGATAGACGTCCGCGAGGAGGCCGTCGACCCGGTTCCGGCGCGCCAGCCCGACCGAGACGACGTCCCCTGCCTCGGCCAGGGCCGCCAGAGCCGGCAGGCGCCGGCCGGCCTCGACGGCCAGGGTCTCGTCGGCATCGAGTTGCAGCATCCAGGGATGGCGGGCGAGGTCCTGCAGGGCATTGCGCTGGGCGGCGAAATCACCCGCGAGCGGCCGGGCTCCCACCTGGACGACCCCCGGCGGAAATCCGGCGGCGGGCACCACATCGGCTGGCCGCACCGGCGCATCGAGCAGAATCACGACGTCGTCGGTCCAGGCGGCATGGATCGCGAGCGTCGCCAGGACCGCGTCCAACGCGTCGGGGCGGCAGAGCAGGCCGAGGGAGACCGGCATCCCGACGGCCCGGTCGAGCCCGTAGAGTGCCGCCCGTGCGGCGTGTTGGCTATGGGGGTGGCGCAGGGCGGTCTGGCCCGCCGCGTCGCAGGGCCGGACACCACGGGCGTGGCCGGTCGCGGCGCTGCGGAGGGTGTAGAGGTCGAGGCCGTAGGGCGCGCGCGGGTCGGACTCGAAGATCGGGCCGGCCAGGCGCTCGGCCAGATGCGCGCGACACGCAGCGGGATCGGCCTCCACCTCAAGCAGGAGGCCGCAGGAGCCGCAGGCAATCGGAAACAACCGGTCTTGCCCGTCGGGATAGACGAGGTGCCGGGTGCTCGGTCCGAGCATGTCGGCGCCGCAGACGAAGCATCGCCGCATCATCGGTCCCGGGCTCCTTCACCGAAGGGATTTTACCGTTGCTGGATGGATGTTTCCATCACTGAAGGGATGTTTCCATCACTGAAGGGATCTTGCCATCACTGAAAGGATCTTGCCGCCACGGAAGGGATCTTGCCGGGCCGGGCCAGCGCCATACTTCGGTTGCTCCGCAAATCCATGCCGCAGGTGATGGCTCAGGTCGACCCTCCGCACATGCTCGACCTGTCCTCTTCCGCACCGGGCACGCTCGCCATCGTGGGCAATGCGCCGGCTCTCGATGCCGCCGCGGCGATCGATGCCGCCACCAGCGTGGTGCGTTTCAACAATGCGCCGGGCTTCGGCGGCCGGACCGGCGACCGGGTCACCCACCTCGCCCTGGTCAACCGGGGTGGACAGATGCGCGAATGGCTCGCCGACCCGCGCTTTCTCGACCGCCCGGTGGTCCGGCGCGCGGCGGCGTTCATCCTTCCATTTCCGATGCTGCCGGCCGAGCACAATCGGCCCGAACAGGTATGCTGGACCCGCGAGGCGATGGCGCTGCTCGCCCCCCTGGGCAAACCCGTTCACATCCTGCCCGAGGATCTGCACGAGGCGGCGCGGCGCGACCTGGCACCGGGTACCACGGGACGTCCGAACCCGAGCACCGGCTTTCTCGTGACACGGGCGTTCCTGCAGGGCCGGCCCCTCCGGCACAGCCCGGCCGAAGTCTATGGCTTCGGCTTCGACGGCTGGCCCGGGCACCCGTGGGCCGCCGAGCGGGCCTGGTTCCAGCAGGCTGAGACGGCCGGGCAACTCCGGCTCTTCCCCTGTTCTTCTTGACCGCATCGATCAGGATCACGCTCATCCGATGACGACTCTCATCACCGTCTTGAAGAGCGGCGGACGTTACGATGCGGCCTGGGTCGAGCGCCTGGCACGCGGCGTCCGCCGCCACGCCCCGGCCTTCGACCGCATCCTCTGCCTCACGGACCTTCCTCTCGCGGTAGCCGGTGTCGAGCGGGTGCCGCTCCGGCACGACTGGCCGGCGTGGTGGGCCAAGATGGAGGCGTTCCGCCCGGGTCTGACAGACGGGTTGACGCTGCTCTGCGACCTCGACACCGTCCTCACCGGGCCGGCCGATGCCCTGGCCGAGCCGGGCCTGGCCGCCATGGAAGACTACTTCCACAAGGGCCGCCTCTCCAGCGCCCTGCTGCGGTGGCACGGCGCCGAACTCGACTTCCTCTACGCCACCTTCGCGGCCGAGCCCGAGCGCTGGATGGCGGCCGGCTCCTGCGGCCCGGTGCCGAACGCCGTGCACGGCGATCAGGTCGTCATCGATCACCTGCTGCGCCGGGAAGGCCTCTGTCCGGACTTCATCCAGGAGCGCTCTCCCGACCTGCTCGACTTCTACGACCCGCGACGGGCCGAGCACGGTCCGGTGGTGATCTTCATCGGCCCTTCGAAGCCGGATACGGCGACCGGCCCCGTCCGGACGGCCTGGGAGAGCGCATAGCCATCGCGCAGCGACGAACCCGTCGGATTGCCGCGGCAGAAGGCCTCCGTCATGGGTGGCCAATCGAAGAGTCGCGGATGTCGCTCGGCCGGACAAGATCACAAGTTCAGAGGCCCATCACGGCCGACACCTTCAAAATTCACCTTCACATGTCGTCGAAGGCAACGCTCGAAGATTGAGCTACGAAGCCGTTGATGACAAAAATTCGTCCTTTACTGGAACGATCCGGTGAAGCTGAGGCGGAATGCTACGAAAACGCCCACGGAATCCACGGGATGCTCCCGCTTTTCGCGGATCGGCTTGAACCGTCGGCAGCTTGTCACTGCGATACATCACCCGACAGCGGCGACATGACGTCGAACGGGGGGAAATGAAAGCCATGTCGGTCTCCGACGACGCAGTGTTCCACGGCGATGGATCGAATGTGCCGGGCGGCAATGACAATCGCTTCCAACGGCACATCCGCACGGCGTTGCTTCGCGAGACCCTGCACCTCGCCAACTTTTCGGCCGTCACGCAGGCCGCCGTGGTCGTGGCGCTCGCCTGGATGTTCTGGGATATCGCCCCGAACACCTATCTGATGGGACTCGCGATCAGTGTGACGTCCCTGTGCGCGGCGACCTTCGTCGCCACACGGCACCACCGGAGGCGGTTCCGCGATTGCGCGACCCCAACGGCGGTCCGCCGCGGATTCCTCCTCGCGAAGGTGCTTTCCTTCGGCCTCGGGCTCGTCTGGTCGACGATGCCGGCGATGCTGCTTCCGTCGGTGGACAACGCCTATCGGATCGTGGTGGTCGCCGTCTGTGCCGGGCTGATCTCCGACGCCTACGTGGTCGGCCCGATTTTCTCCGTCGCGATCCTGCTCGTCGCTCCCGTCGTCGCTGGGGCGATCGTCGGATTGGCCGGAACGGACGCGCCGGTCGGCGGATACATCGCGGTTCTGCTGGTCATCTATGCGACGTTCGTGTTCATCAGCGCGCGCCGCATGTGTCGCCTCTCTCACCAGCGCATCCTCGACCGTCTCAAGGTGCAGGAGCAGAACGAGACCATCGGCCTGCTCCTCAACGATTTCGAGGAGGGGGCGAGAGACTGGCTCTGGGAGACCGACAACACCGGTCGCTTGCGGCATGCCTCCGGACGACTTGGCGAATTGCTCGGTGTCGATGCCACCGGCCTGCACCATTGCACCCTTGCCGATATCCTCTATCGCTACGCGGACGGCCCCCAGGGCCGTGCGAAAATCGACGCGGTCGTCGCGGCGATCGAGGCGCGCGCGCCGTTCCGTGACCGGACGGTACGGCTGCGGACATCGGGCGGCATCCGCTGGTGGACCCTCAACGGAAAGCCCGTCCTCGACGAGTCGGGAACGTTTCAGGGGTATCGCGGTGTCGGATCGGACACCACGGCGGGCCGCGAAGCCCAGGCACGCATCACGTTCCTCGCCGGACACGACACCCTGACGGGATTGCCCAATCGTGCGGCGTTCCAGGAAGCGGTTCAGGCGCTCTGCGACGACGGCGTGTCGACGGGACGATGCGGCGCCCTGTTCTATCTCGACCTCGACGGCTTCAAGGCCGTCAACGACGAACGCGGGCACGGAACGGGCGACCGGCTTCTGAAGGCCGTGGCTTTGCGCCTCACCGACCTCGCAGGGTCCAAAGCCTCGGCTTTCCGGCTCGGGGGCGACGAGTTCGCGCTCGTCGTTCCGGATACCAACCCGGAGGCTGCGGAGGCGCTGGCGACGCGCATCGTGTCCGCCCTGCGCCGCGCGTTCCAGATCGACTCCGTGCGCCTCGATATCGGCGCGAGCGTCGGCATCGCCTACGCCCCGGACGACGCCGTCGACCCCGAGAGCCTGCTCATGCGCGCCGACCTGGCGCTCTATTCCGCCAAGGCCGCCGGCAAGGGACGGTGGCAGGGCTTCGACCCGTCCTTGGAGGAGAAGGCGCTGCGCCATCGCCAGTTGGATGCCGACATGCGCGTTGCCCTCGCGTCCGACGAAATGGAACTGCACTATCAACCGCTCGTCGACATGCGGAGCGGGCGGGTCGTCGGCTTCGAAGCGCTGCTGCGCTGGAACAAGCCCGGCCACGGCTGGGTCTCGCCGGGCGAAGTCATCCCGATCGCGGAGGCGACCGGCTTCGTGGTGGAGATCGGCCGGTGGGCCCTGCGCCGGGCCTGCGCCGACGCCCGGCTGTGGGCCGACCTGCGGGTCGCCGTGAACATCTCCTCCATCCACGTCCGCATGCCGACGTTCCACGACGAGGTCGCCGCCATCCTCCGGGAAACCGGATTGGCGCCGGAGAACCTGGAGATCGAGATCACCGAATCCGTTCTGCTCGACCATGGACCCGCGGTGCTGGGCAACCTGAAGCGCCTGCGCGCCCTGGGCGTGCGGATTGCTCTCGACGACTTCGGCACGGGCTATTCCAGCCTGAGTTATCTGACCGAATTTCCGTTCGACAAGGTGAAGGTCGACCGGTCCTTCGTCCGTGACTTGCAGGGACGGCCCGAGAAGGTCGCCGTGGTCGAGGCGATCGCCCGAATGGCGCGGGCCCTGTCGATGAACGTGACGGTGGAGGGCGTGGAGACGCAGGCCCAGCTCGACGTTCTTCGGGCCAAGCGCTGCGACATCGCCCAGGGGTTTCTCTACAGCCCCGCCCGACCGGCCGGCGAGATCACCGCCCTGATCGCGCGCATCGAAGCGCCGCCGCAGCCGGCGGGCGGGTGTGGCGGCGAGTTGGACCGCACGCGGACGCCGACCCTCTCGCTGGTCAGGCCGGTCAATGAAACGCCCGGGCGACCCGGATGGCCTCGCCAGCCGCTGCAGCGGCGTTTTCAACCACCGGCATGAGCGAAAACCTGTCATTCCGGTCGATCGTTGAAGTGCACGAAACGAGTGGTCGATTTCATCTCATTTCACGGCGATTTTATCTCGAATGATCAACAATCATCCTTGAAAGCCGCTTGGCTTTAAGTAGCGTCGCTGTGTAACGCCCTAGGGATTTTCGGCAGCCGCAGACCCCCGAGGAGGAGGCGGGTGACAGGAGAGGCTCCATTCGCCAGCCGGTGCCGGGCCAAACCATCCGAACACGCGCGACGACGTCATCGTCTCCTCGTCCCGGAGACTGGGCCACACCGGCGCGGGAACCGAGAAAGCCCCGATCGATGCCCCTTGAGACCGACGATGCGAACGTGGCCGAGAACTGGCTTGCCGCCATCATCGAATCCTCCGACGACGCCATCGTGTCGAAGACGCTGGATGGCTTTATCGCGACCTGGAACGCCGCAGCCGAGCGCCTGTTCGGGTATACCGGCCTCGAAGCCATGGGACGGCCGGTGACCATGCTGGCTCCGGCGGGCCGACGAGACGAGATGCCCGACCTCCTCGTCCGCATCCGACGGGGCGAACCCGTCGATGCCTACGAGACCCGGCGCCGGCACAAGGACGGCCGCATCATCGATGTTCTGCTGCGCGTCACGCCGATCCGGAACGGAAGCGGCAAGGTCGTCGGCGCATCCAAGGTCGTCCGCGACATCTCCGACCGCATCGCGGCCGAGCGCCGGCAGCGCCGCTTGAGCGACGAACTGAACCACCGCGTGAAGAACACCCTGATGACCATCCAGTCGATGGCCACGCAGACGCTGCGCCACACGCCGGACCCCGCTGCGTTCCGGCAGGCCTTCGAGGCCAGGCTGGTCGCTGTGTCCCGCGCCCATGACCTGCTGGAGGCGGGACGATGGGAATCGGTCGAGCTTCGCGAACTCATCGCACGCAATCTCGCTTCCTTCGCGGATCGCGCCTGCATCACGATGGGCGGCCCGATGATCCGTCTCGGCCCCGAGGCCACCGTGACACTGGCTCTCGCCTTCAACGAGTTGACTCTGAACGCCATCGCCTCCGGTGCCCTCTCAAGACCCGAAGGCCGACTTTCCGTGACCTGGGAAATCCGGGCTTGCGTCGATGGGGGCGAACCGCGCCTGCACCTCGATTGGATCGAGCGCGGCGTGCGGATGCGCGCTGAACCCACACGGAGGGGGTTCGGACGACGCTTCCTGGAAGACGGGATATGCCGGCAGCTTCAGGGGGATGTCACTCTGGCCTTCGAGCCGGAGGGCGTGCGTTGCCGTTTCGACCTGCTGCTCACGGCTCTCCAAAGCTCCGCGTTCGCCCCATGACGCCTCACCAGACCACATCGCGGCCAGTGACCTCGCGGCAAATGACATTCCGCCCGGTGACTCAGGCCTCGGTCATCCGGCGGCCAACGACCCGACACCCATGACACCGCACCCATGACACCGCACCCCAATGACGATGTGCCGACGAAAGGCGGTGAGGATGTCTGGGTATCCCTCGGCCTCGGCGATCCTGACCGGATCGCCGCGCTGGAGCGGTACCGTATCCTCGACACGCCAGCGGATGAGGCCTTCGACAGCCTCGTCCGGCTGGCCTCGCAACTCTGCGGAACGCCTGTCGGCCTGATCACCCTGGTGGCGTCGGACCGGCAGTGGTTCAAGGCTCGGGTCGGGTTCGAGCGCTCCGAGACGGGGCTCGACCGTTCGATCTGCATCCACACCTTGCCGGAGCCCTCCCTGCTCGTCATCCCCGACCTGGCCTTGGACCCACGCACCCAGGCGAACCCGGTCGTCACAGGCGAAGCGCCGATGCGCTTCTACGCGGCGGTCCCGCTGCGAACCCCGTGTGGTTTCGGCCTCGGCACCCTGTGCGTCCTCGACCGGGAGCCCCGGGACGGCGGTCTCACCGTCGCCCAGGAGCAGGTCCTGAGAACCCTCGGCATGCAGGTCATGGCCCTCATGGAGGCGCGACGAGCCCTGTGCAGCCAGGAAGAATCGGCAGCGCGGCTCCAGTCGAGCGAAGCGTTTCTCAAGGGCGTGCTCGCCGCGTCCCAGGATTGCATCAAGGTGCTCGACCTCGACGGCAGGCTCGCTTCCATGAACGAACCGGGCTTGCGCGCCATGGAAATCGACGATTTCGCCCCGTTCTCCGGGATGCGCTGGCCCCCACTTTGGTCGGGTCCGGATGAAGAACGGGCGGAGATCGCGCTCCGCGCCGCCCGAGCGGGCGGCGTCGGCCGATTCGCGGGCTGGGCCGAAACTCGTCGTGGCCGACGGAAATTCTGGGACGTGATGGTCACCCCGATCAACGGTGTCGACGGGCGACCGGAGCGCATTCTGGCTGTCTCGCGCGATTTGACGGCGGCCAGGCTGGCAACCCGGAGACAGATGGCCCTGACGCGCCTCAGCGATCGCCTTCGGGGCCTCACGGACCCGGAGGAGGTCGGTTACCGGGCGTCGGAGACGGCCGGTCGAACCCTCGGCCTCTGCCGAGCGGCCTACGGCGTCGTCGACACGACGGCGAGCGGCATTGCCTTCGAGCGCGATTGGACCCTGCCGGGGCATCCCACTGTCGTCGGCAGCCATCGCTATGCCGATTACGGCCGTTACGTCGAGGATTTGCGCCGCGGCACGACCGTGGTGATTCGCGACATCGGCGCGGACCCCCGCACCGCGTCGCGCCGCGACGCGCTCGGGCAATACGGCATCGGCGCGCTCGTCAACGTCCCGGCGATGACCGACGGGCGCCTCGTTGGCGTCCTTTGCCTCCACGACGCGGAACCGCGTGACTGGACAACCGAGGAGGTCGCCTTCGCGGAGGCCGTCGCGGAGCGGGCGCGTCTGGCGATGCGCTGGATCGCCGCCGAGGAGCAGCAGCAACTCCGAACCCGCGAGATCAGCCACCGTTTCAAGAACCTTCTGGCGATCGTCCAGGCCATCGCCACGCAGACCATGCGCTCGGCCAACGACCTCACGGCTGCGAGCGAGGTCCTTGCCGGACGCCTTTCCGCGCTGGGGCAGTCGCAGGATATGCTTCTCGACGGACAGATTGGCAGCAGTCCTCTCTTGGACGTGGTGAAAGCCGCTCTGCACCTGCATACGGAGGCCGTGTCGCGCTTCGACCTGTCGGGGCCGGAGGTCAGGATCGGTGGCAAAGTCACCCTGTCGCTGTCGCTGATGCTCCACGAGTTGGCGACGAACGCCGCGAAGTACGGCGCTCTCGCGAACGGCACCGGACGCGTCGTCCTTTCGTGGAACGTTCTCGGCGAGGACGATGCGGCGAGACTCCGCCTGACCTGGCGTGAGATCGGCGGTCCAAAGGTGGCGATGCCCTCGCGCAAGGGGTTCGGAAGTCGCCTGATCGAGCGCGGGCTCGCCGGTCAGGTCGGGGGCGTAGTGGAACTCTCCTATGACCCGACCGGCCTCGTCTTCTCGGTTGAGGCTCCCCTGGCGGCTTTTCAGGCCGAAGTCTGAAGCGCACGACATCGGACAAGCCCGAGCGAGGCAGGATCCGCTGAACCCGGGGAGCCTCTCCCGCGAGGATCGGAGCCGGCGCGGTTCCCGGCACCCGATCGCGCCGGGTTCGGGCAAGGCTCGGCCATCCCTCGCCGATCTTCACGACGCCGGATCGACGAATGCGTGCGAAGGCCGGGTTTGCATAGATCACCGCGGGCCCCGGGCGTTCAGGCTTGATGCCGGTGAGAAGTCGAGGTCCGTGAACAAGGTCGACGTCGGATCACGCGGCGAAGAGGCGAACAGGGCCGATGAGACCCATGGCATGAATTCTTCCATGCCGGGCCGGCAGACGTCTCAACCGAGCTTCGGTGAGGGTTCTCATCCTCGGAAAGACCTGTTTCGAGCCCGGCACGGGGATTTGAATTCAGAATTTGTGAAGTGATGAAGTTTCACAATGATGGAAGGTTCAGGACTGGTAACTGCAAATACCTCTGCGGCCTTTCCTGATGCGACATGGAGTATCCGATGTTCGATTTCATGGCTCGGTCGCAAAATTTCGGCCGTGATTCTGCGATGCTCGACGGCTTGTGTCTGGCAGTGCTTGTCGTTGACGCTCAGTCGGTCATCAGAACAATGAACCCGGCCATGATCGACCTGCTTGGGACGGGCCGACCCGGCCTGTCGGGTTCGCGCCTCGATGATGTCTGTCGCGACGTCTCCGGTCAGCCGCTGATCCCGCCGGGCCTGCGCCACCGGCACAAGATTCTGGTCCGCTTCGACGGCCGTCATTTCGATGTGACCGCCACCCCCTTGCTCTCCGGACATAAGGTCTCGGGCTACGTCCTCGAATGGATCGATGCAGCCCCGCGCCTGGAGAGCGAAGACCGGTCGCAGCGCCTCGCGGCGGTCGAAGCGTCGCAGGCCGTCATCGCGTTCGCCCCGGACGGCACCGTGGTCTCGGCCAATGCGGCGTTCCTCGACATCATGGGCTACACCCTCGACGAGGTTCGCGGGCGCCATCATGGCCTCTTCGTCGAGGCCGGGTATCGGGACAGCCGCGCCTACGCCGCGTTCTGGGAGGGTCTGCGTTCGGGCCGAGCGGAAGTCGCGGCGTTCAAGCGTCTCGCCAAGGACGGCAAGGCGGTCTGGATCCAGGGTTCCTACAACCCGATCCGCAATGCGGCCGGCGTCGTCACGGGCGTGGTCAAGTACGCCACCGACGTGACGGCGCAAACACTCGAGGCCAATGCCCTTCGGGGACAGGTGGATGCCATCCGCAAGTCGCAGGCGGTGATCAGTTTCGACCTCGACGGACGCATCCTCGAGGCGAACGCCAACTTCCTGGCCGCCGTCGGCTATGCGGCCGCGGAGGTTGTCGGCCAGCATCACGGCATGTTCCTCGACCCGGAGCATCGCGCGAGCCCCGAATACACCCGTTTCTGGGAGGCGCTTCGCCGCGGCGAGCACCAGGCCGGGCAGTTCCGCCGCCTCGGCAAGGGCGGCCGCGAGGTCTGGATCGAGGCCAGCTACAACCCCGTGCTCGATGCCGACGGACGACCCGTCCAGATCACCAAGTTCGCCATCGATGTCACCGCCCAGGTCGAGCAGCGTGACAAGGTCAGGCGAATGGAGGAGGAATCGGCCAGGGACCGCGTCGCCGCCGAAGCGCGCCACAAGGCGGACCTCCTGCGCCTCGCCGACGGCTTCGAGCAGACGGTCGGGGCCGTCCTGGCCTCCGTCGCGTCTGCCGCCACGGAACTTCAGGCGACGGCTTCGAGCATGTCGGGGATCGCGACCGAGACCGCCCAGCAATCGACTGCCGTGGCCGCGGCGGCCAGTCAGGCCGCCGCCAATGTCGGTACGGTTGCGGCGGCTGCGGAAGAGCTCGGGGCTTCGGTCAACGAGATCGGGAGGCAGGTCGCCGGTTCCGAGCACCTTGCCGGCCAGGCGGTGGCGGAGGCACAGCAAACCGCGGACCTCGTCCAGGAACTCAGCGATGCCGTGCGCAAGATCGGGGACGTCGTCGCCATGATCTCGGCCATTGCGAGCCAGACCAACCTGCTGGCGCTCAACGCCACCATCGAGGCGGCGCGGGCCGGGGAAGCAGGGCGCGGGTTTGCGGTGGTCGCGTCCGAAGTGAAGGAACTCGCCAACCAGACCGCCCGGGCCACGGACGAGATCACGGGCCAGATCGGCCGCATCCAGGGGGCGACGGGCAGCGCCGTCAGCGCCATCGACGGCATCCGGCGCCGCATTCAGGAAATCAACGGCGTCGCGGGGTCGATCGCCGCAGCCGTTCAGCAACAGGGGGCGGCGACCCAGGAGATCGTGCGCAACGTGACGGAGGCCGCCACCGGGACGGGCGAGGTGACGAGCAACGTGTCGGGTGTCGCCCGCGCGGCCGAAGAGACGGGGGCCGCGGCCACCCAGGTCCTGACCGCCGCCTCGGACCTCTCGCGCCAGTCCGAGCACCTGGATGGCGAGGTCAGTCGGTTCCTTGCCAAGATCCGCGCGGCGTGAGGGGGCCATGACCGAGATGCTCATCCTCCCCGTCGATCTGTCCCCGAGCGGCATGAGTCGCTTGGGAGCCCAGCTCGAACGGGAGATCCAGGCCGGCAGGGATCTCGGCTCGCGCCACGGCCAGATTGCCTGCCTGTCCGAGGCGATCATGCGCTCGGTGGAAGGCTTGCGGGAGGCCGTGATCCTGCTTGCTGCCGACTTGCCGCCCGACGACCCGATGGTCTGTCAGCTCAGAGATGCGGCGGCAAACATGACGCGGCTTGCGAAGGCCGTCATGGATTACGCGGCCCTTCACGGCCCCATCACCAGACCCGGCACCTGACGCCGGACCAGACACGGGCGTTGGGCCAAAAATCGGTCGTCGGACATCGCCCCCGATGTGGGGTCCTTTCGCCCTGCATCCGGGTCGCCGCGGATCGCGCCGCATATCACGCCTCTGGATATCGAGAGCCGCGTGAGACGCTGTCGACACCAGGGGGGGAGGGCCGCCCCGTCTCCACCGCGCGTCGATGGGGGCGTGCCGGTCGATCCCGGACAGCCAGTGTCGCGGCGGACTGCGACCAGGTTTGGGACAACCGAGCCTCAGGCCTCCCGCACCCCAGGCTTCACCCCATCCTCGAACGTGAACTCGACCCCGGCCTTCTCGAGGGCACGGCGGACCGCGATGGCCGTATCGTTCCGGGTCCGGATGGACGAGTTCGGATCTTCCAAGCGATTGATGGTCGAGACCGAGACGTTCGACAATTGGGCAAGATCCTCCTTCGACAGTCCGGCAAAGGCGCGCGCCGCGCGAATCTGGCCCGGGGTCGGCAGCTCGTCACCCGGCGGAGGGGAGGCGGACGTGCCCCGGGGCGCGGAACTGCGGGCGGTGCCCTCGGACGAGCCGTAGCGGTTGCGCCCGGGTACGTTGAGGCAGACGCCGACCCATTCCCGGACCGAGCCGTCCTTGTTGAGCACCGGTGCGCCGCGGGCATTGAACCATCGATAGATGCCATCGGCGCAGAGCACGCGGTAATCGGTGTTGTAAGGAGCGGTATGCTCGACGGCCGTCACCCAGGCCGCCTGGGTGCGGGGGCGGTCGTCGGGATGCACCGCGTCGAGCCAACCGAAGCCCTGCATCTGGCTATGGCTCTGCCCCGTCAGCGCCATCCACTGAGGCATCTCGCTCGGCTCGCCGTTGGCCTTGTTGATCCAGAACACCGTGGCGGTGGCGGCGATCAGCGCGTTGAGCCGGTCATGCCGCTGCATCAGCGCGTTCATGGTGTCGTGCTGCGCGGTCACATCGAACACCACGCCCATGCCGTGGCTCGGTGCGCCGTCCGGACCCAGAATGGCCTCGGCATGGTGAAGGATCCAGCGCTGGGTCCGGTCGGGCCGGATGATCCGGAACTCGCGACTGACCGGCTGGCCCGAGCGCAGCACCGCGATCTGGTCCCCATGCGTCGCCTGATCTTCGGGATGGATCATGTCGAGACCGAAGCCGAAGGTCATCTCTGCGGCCGGATCGAGCCCCAGGATGCGGTAGAGTCCGAGAGAGAGATCCATCCGGTCGGCCCGAAGATCGGCGGACCAGAAACCCACCTTGCCCGTGTCCTCGATGAGCTTGAGGAAATGTCGCGACGAGAACGCCCGGGGCGCAGAGGCTATCCCGCCGGAATTGCCGGGCCGCATGAGTGAACGTGTCGGCATCGCTGGTCCTCGGATCGCCCACTCGCACCCGATCGGGGCATGAAATAGTTCAAGTCATGAACTTGGTGCTCGGACTCTTAAGAGAAACGAATTGGCCCACGCTGAAGTTGTAAATTCGCTGACGATGTCAGGGAAGTGCCTTTGCCGGATCCAGAAAGGCCGACATGGCGTAGAAAGTCCGTTGGCACGCGCACCGATCGCAAATCTGGTCGGGGCTTTGGGTGCGGAACCAGGAGCGTTTTAAGAATTCACTGGGCGGCCTCACCGGTCCATCCCATTATGAAATAGAACCTTCCTTATTCTGGCGTTCGATCGAAGCCGCCATGACGATGAAACGATAGATGCCATGACACTTGCACGATGCAGGCGGGATTCGCCGATCGGATCGAGGCCTCGTCAGCAGGGGTCGTCACCCTTCGTCGAATGATGGCGGCTCGCCCATCGGATGAGGGAGATGCTCGATGGTCTTCGGTAGCCATGCGCAGATTTCCAAGCTCAACGCGCTCGACGCTTCTCAGGCGCTCATCGCGTTCGACCTCGACGGCAAGGTCGTCACCGCCAACAAGACCTTCCTGGACGCGCTGGGCTATCGTCTGGACGAGATCCGGGGTCGCCATCATTCCATGTTCGTCGATTCGGCCGAGCGGGAGAGCGACAATTACCGTCGCTTCTGGGAGGCCCTGCGCCGCGGCGAGTTCCAGGCGGCCGAGTACAAGCGGATTGGCAAAGGGGGGCGGGAGGTCTGGATCCAGGCCAGCTACAATCCCCTCATCGGACGCAACGGCAAGCTCACCGGCGTGTTCAAGTGCGCCGTTGACATCACGGCCCAGAAGCTGCGGAACGCCGATTTCGAGGGCAAGCTGCGGGCCCTCGACCGCTCGCAAGGCATCATCGAGTTCAACCTCGACGGCACGATCATCACCGCGAACCCAAACTTTCTGGCGGTCGTCGACTACGCCCTGGACGAAGTGGCGGGGCGGCCGCACGCGATGTTTGTGGACGCGACGGAACGAGATTCTGCGGCCTACCGTGCCTTCTGGGATGCCCTGCGACGCGGCGAGTACCAGCAGGCCGAGTACAAGCGCATTGCCAGGGGCGGCCGCGAGGTCTGGATCCAAGCCACCTACAACCCGGTGCGCGACGCGTCCGAGCGGCTGGTGAAGGTCGTGAAGTTCGCAACCGACGTCACCGAGGCCGTCCAGGACCGGCTCCGGCGCGCCGAGCTGCAACGCGGGATCGACCGCGACCTCGACGGCGTTGCGGACTCGGTCTCTCGCGCTTCGCAGCAGGCCATGGGGGCCGCGAGCGCCGCGGAGCAGGCTTCCGGCAACACGCAGAGCGTTGCCGCCGGCGCCGAGGAATTGGCGGCCTCCGTCGGCGAGATCAGCCAGCAGGTCAATCGTGCCCTCGCGGTCACAGGACGGGCGGTCGAGCAGGCGAACGCGACCTCCGTGGTCGTGGCCGGCCTCGCCGCCGCAGCCCAGTGCATCGGCGAGGTGGTCGAACTCATCGACAGCATCGCGAGTCAGACCAATCTCCTGGCCCTGAACGCCACCATCGAGGCGGCGCGAGCCGGTGAGGCCGGTCGGGGGTTCGCCGTCGTGGCCGCCGAGGTGAAGAGCCTCGCGGCCCAAACCGCGAAGGCCACCGAAAGTATCGGTAGCCAGATCGCCGAGACGCAGTCGGCCGCGCACGAGGCGGCAACCGCCATTGCGGGCATTGGCGGAACCATCGGTGAGGTCAATGCCATCTCGGCCGCGATCTCGACGGCCGTCGAGCAGCAGGCGGCGGTCGCTCAGGAGATGTCTGCAAATATGCAGGCGATGACCAGCGCGGTCACCGAGATCAGCCAGAGCGTCGGGTTGATCGCCGCGTCGACTCGGGAGGTCGATGCGTCGACCCGCCTGGTCCGCGAGGCCTCGCGGAACATGGCGGCGTGAGCACCGCGCCGGATGGTTTCTGACGAGGAGGATGCCTGCCGTAACCATCGCGGCAGCCGTCGTCCGCCTCCACCGTGACCTTGGCGTCGTCGCGATATCGGGAACAAGGCTGTCGGACGCTGAAGCGGGGTTGGACGGCCTCAGGGACGCAATCATCCGTGCGCGCTGCAACAAATACACAAACGTTTTTGTGTCCGACAGAAAGAACGAAATTCGTTCTTTCTGAGGAATATCGCTTCTAAAACCATTCAAATCTGGCAAATCATTGCGCCGAGCGATGTAAACCCAGGATACGCGATGGGTGGAACCCTGCAGGCCCCGGCCTCGGTCGAGGATCCGAACGAGCTTGCACATGAACGGTACAGTGCGCTCGTCCGTGCGGTCGCCACCGTTGTCTGGACCGCGACCGCCGACGGGGGAACAAGGGTCGGATCGGACTGGACTGGACTGACCGGCCAGACATCGCGCGAGATGGCCGGCTACGGCTGGCTCGACGCTATCCATCCGGACGACCGGCAACGAACTCGGGAGGCCTGGCGAACGGCGGTCCTTCATCAGGGCATCTACGACACCGATTATCGCATCCGGTGCGCGGACGGCATCCACCGCTGGTTCAACGCACGCGGCGCCCCCGTCCTCGCCCGAGACGGCACGATCCGCGAGTGGGTCGGGGTGTGCTTGCCGATCACGGGCAGCAAGCGGTTCGAGGTTGACCGGGTCTCGGCGGAGGCCGGGTTGGGACGCCTGACGACGGAACAGGTGCGGGGCGCGCGGGCAATGCTCGGCTGGACCATCGAGCGCCTGTCGGAAGAGGCGGACCTGTCGCCGTCTACGGTCGCGCGCATCGAGGACGCGGCCCGCATCGACAGCGTGCGTCCATCCAAGGTCGATGCGGCCCGTCGGGCCTTCGAACGGAACGGCGTCATCTTCACCTGGACCACGGGAACACGCGGCGGCCTGTCCCTTCGCGTCGGGTAGGCGCGACGACCCGATTTCCACAATGGCCAGCAAGGACCATCGTCCATTGATCGACATGGAAACGACGGAGGCCGTCAACGCGCCGACCGTGAGCGAGTCCACCTTCGTCAGCCGGAGCGGAACGGCGCTGGCTCTGCTGCTTCCCGCCGCCGGACCGCATCGTCACCCGAGATTCTCGATCCCGGTCGGGATTGCCGCCTTCCTCGCCGCTCTCCTCGTGCGAAGCATCATACACCCCCATCTCCCGCCGGGCTTTCCCTTCATCACGTTCTTCCCGGCCGTCATCCTCTCGGCCTACCTATGTGGGGCCTATGCGGGCATCGTCTGCGCAACGCTGTCCGGGCTTGCAGCTTGGTACTGCTTCATGCCGGGCCAGTACGCGTTCGCACTGAACGGCTCCGTCATCACCGCCATGGCGCTCTATACCTTCGTTGTCGGCATCGACATCCTGTTGATCCACTTCATGCAGAGCGCGGTGGCAGACCTGATCAAGGCCGAAGTCGCCGGCCGATCCCTCCTCGACCAGCGGCGGCGCCTCGTTTCCGAACTGCGGCGGGAGACCGAGCGCCGTCTGCTGCACGAGCGGATGGCCGACCAGTCCCTTCTGCTCGACCTCGCGCTGAAGGCCGCCGATGCCGGGACTTGGCACTACAGCGTGACCAGCGGGCGAGCCCTGTTGTCCGCCGAGATGGCACGCCAGCACGGCTTCGGCGACGACGAGATCGAGATCGACGTGAGACGGGACTGGCGGCCTCTCATCCACGCGGACGATGCGGACCGTACCCTGACCGACCTCGACCTCGCCATTGAAGCGCGCGGGACATTCGTGTCCGACTTCCGCATCCTCCGGCCCACGGGCGACACGCGCTGGCTGAGTTGTATCGGACGGGTCGTGGTCGGCGAGGGGGGCGATCCGGAATGGGTCGTCGGTCTGACCCTCGACGTCACAGCCCGGAAACTGGCTGAGCGTCGCAGCGAACATCTCGCGCGGCATGATCCGCTCACCGGCCTCGCCAACCGCATGCAGTTCCAGGAACGATTCCTCCAGGAGCTGGCGTTGGTCCGGCGCGGCGGGCCGCCATTCGCCCTGCTGTGCCTCGACCTCGACCGGTTCAAAGCGGTCAACGACACCCTCGGACACGCCGCGGGCGACACCCTGCTGACGATGGTGGCGGATCGGCTGCGCTCCGTCGTCCGGATCGAGGATACCGTGGCGCGGCTGGGCGGCGACGAGTTCGTCATCATTCAGACCGGGGCGGCCTGCACGGACGACATCGATACCCTCGCCGGCCGGATCGCCCAGGCCATCGAGGTGCCCATGGTCATCGAGGGGCACCCCGTCGATGTCGGGGTCAGCATCGGCATCGCGCTGGTCCCCCTGGACGGCGAGGACCCCGACACGGTCTATCGGATGGCGGACCGTGCTCTCTACCGCGCCAAGACGGACGGCGGAGGCACCCATCGTCGAGCAACGTAGGCGTTCCCCTCAGACGACCGGGTGAACCAGCGCGGCGATCCTGCCGATCACGTCCTCGATACCTGACGAACACGCGGGCCTGTCGCGCCACGACGACGCGGCGGGTTTGCGGAGGCCGGTCCCAGGCCTTAAGTCGGGGTTACGCGCCGGCGTCTTGCGGGCGAATCCCGTGGATTGTCATGGCCGTCGTCCTCGATCTTCTGCGCAATGACCAGCGCCCGCGCCACCCCGAGAAGGCGCATCGCCCGGACAAGCCGATCCAGCGCAAGCCCGATTGGATTCGCGTCAAGGCGCCTGGCTCGAAGGGCTGGGAGGACACGCGCAAGATCGTGCACGAGCACGGCCTGGTCACGGTCTGCGAAGAGGCGGGCTGCCCCAATATCGGCGAGTGCTGGGAGAAGAAGCACGCCACCTTCATGATCATGGGCGACACCTGCACGCGGGCCTGCGCCTTCTGTAACGTCCGCACCGGCCTGCCCGAAGGCCTCGACGCGAGCGAGCCCGACAAGGTCGCGGATTCGGTGGCCAAGCTCGGCCTGCACCACGTGGTGATCACCTCGGTGGATCGCGACGACCTGGCGGATGGCGGGGCCGAGCATTTCGCCCGTACCATCCGGGCGATCCGGGCGCGCAGCCCGGCCACCACCATTGAGGTGCTGACCCCGGACTTCCTGCGCAAACCCGGCGCCCTCGAAATCGTCGTCGCCGCCCGCCCCGACGTCTTCAACCACAACATGGAAACGGTGCCGGGTAATTACCTCACGGTGCGCCCCGGCGCGCGCTACTTCCACTCGGTGCGCCTGCTTCAACGCGTGAAGGAACTCGACCCGACCATCTTCACCAAGTCCGGCATCATGGTCGGTCTCGGCGAGGAGCGGAACGAGGTGGTCCAGCTCATGGACGACCTGCGCTCGGCGGATGTCGACTTCCTGACCATCGGCCAGTACCTCCAGCCGACCAAGAAACACCACGCGGTGGTGCGCTTCATGCCCCCGGACGAGTTCAAGGGCCTGGAGACCACCGCCTATACCAAGGGCTTCCTGCTCGTTTCCGCAACGCCCCTGACCCGCTCCTCCCACCACGCCGGTGAGGATTTCGCAAAGCTGAAAGCGGCCCGTCTCGCCCGCATCGCCAACGCCTGAGTCTCGATGCCCTCATTTCGGATCAACCGCGCGGTGCGGCACTCACCGCGCCAGATGTATGACCTCGTGGCCGACGTGGAACGCTACCCGGAATTTCTGCCGCTCTGCGAATCCCTGCGTGTGCTGCGGCGCCAGCCGGGGCCGGACGGCACCGAAGTGCTCGTGGCTGAGATGGGCGTCGGCTACAAGGCCATCCGCGAGCGCTTTACCACGCGCGTCACCCTTGACCCCGACAACCTGCGCATCGTCGCCGAATACATCGACGGTCCGTTCCGCCACCTGGAGAACCGCTGGGCCTTCAAGCCCGGCGAGGGCGATACCTGCACCGTCGATTTCTTCATCACCTACGAGTTCAAGAGCCGGACTCTTGGGCTGCTCATGGGCACGATGTTCGACCGCGCCTTCCGCAAGTTCACCGACGCCTTCGAGGCACGGGCCAACCGGGTCTACGGCGCCGCCGCCTGAGCCGCACCGTCGATTCATCCGTCCGTCACGCCTCGATGACCCCGCCGGCCTGGCGCTCGAACAGGGCGCGATACCGGCCCTCCGATCGGCCGAGCAGGTCCGCTTGGGTTCCGTCCTCGACGATGCAACCGCGATCGAACACCAGGATTCGATCGAGCGACCGCACGGTGGAGAGCCGGTGCGCGATGACGATGGCTGTGCGGCCGCGCATCAGGCGTTCCATCGCCTCTTGAATCAGTGCTTCCGATTCCGAGTCGAGGCTGGAGGTCGCCTCGTCGAGGATCAGGATCGGTGCATCGGCCAGGAAGGCACGGGCCAGGGCCACGCGCTGGCGCTCGCCGCCCGAGAGCTTGACGCCGCGCTCGCCCACCAGCGTGCCGTAACCCTTGGGCAGTCGGGCGATGAAGTCGTGCGCGTTAGCGAGCCGCGCCGCGCGGGCGATGTCCTCCGCCGAGGCGCCGGGACGCCCGTAAGCGATATTCTCGGCCAGTGACCGGTGGAACAGGACCGGCTCCTGCGGCACGATGGCGATGTGCGCCCGCAGGGATGCCTGCGTGACCGCGGCGACGTCCTGCCCGTCGATGCGAACATGGCCAGACGTGACGTCATAGAGGCGCTGCACCAGCTTGACGAAGGTGGTCTTGCCGGAGCCAGACCGGCCGACGAGCCCGACCCTCTGCCCCGCCGGGATCTGCACGGACAGGTCGCGGTAGAGCGGCGTCGCGTGCCCGTCGTAGTGGAAGGTGACGCGGTCGAAACCGATCGTGCCGCCCTGCACGGTGAGAGGCGTGGCGTCCGGCCGATCGGCGACCCCGTAGGGCTCCGCGTCGAGGGCGACCAACTCCTCCATCTCGTTCACGCCGCGCTGCACCCGATTGATGTGATCGCCGATGTCGCGCAGGTAGCCGTGCACCACGAAATAGGTGGTCAGCACGTAGGCCACGTCGCCGGGCGTCGCATCTCCCGTCCACCACAGCCAGAGCGCGGTACCGACGATGGCGGTGCGGAGCAGGAGGAGCAGCGCGAACTGCGCCGTGATGCTCCAGGTGATGCGCATCCAGGTCCGGTGGGTGCGGCGGTTCCACTTGGCCAGGAGGCGGCCGAGGCGCGCATCCTCGCGGGCCTCGGCCCCGAAGGCCTTCACCACCGCGTTGGCCCCGACCGCATCGCTGAGCGCACCGCCGAGGCGCGAATCCCAGACGTTGGAGAGCTGCGCCGCCGGAGCGATGACTTGGATGGCGAGCAGGACCACCACGGCGAGATAGACCAGGGAGCCGAAGCCGATCACCAGCCCCATGAGCGGCCATTGCACGCCGAGCAAGACCATGGTGCCCAAGAGCACCACGAAGGCCGGCAGCAATTCCAGCAGCAGCGTGTTGTTGAGGCCGTCGAGCGCCCACATCCCGCGGGAGACCTTGCGCACGGTCGAGCCCGCGAAGCTGTTGGCGTGCCAGTCGGTCGACAGGCGCTGGACCCGCTGGAAGCCGGCCTGCGCCACCGCCTGCATGGTGGACAGGCTCAACGGCACCACGAAGGTCCAGGCCACGTGGCGCAAGCCCAGGGTGAGGAGGCCGAGCCCGCCCATCGCCGCGAAGGCGACAAGGGCATCCCAGCGCCCCGCATCGCGATCGGCGGCCGAGAGGGCATCCACCAGCCGGCCGGCGAAGAGCGGCAGGAAGACGTCGGCGAGGGTCGACCCGACGATGGCAGCGACGAGCCCGAGCAGAAGACCGGGCCGAGTGCACCACTGGCGAACGAGAAAGGCGAGGACGGCGCGATAGGTTTGCGCGCCCTGAAGGCGGTCGAGGATCATGGAACGCGATCGCGGCGCGGGATGCGCGCCGGCTCCGTGAACGGCGATCGGCCCCGGAAGGGCCGGCCGAAAGGATGGACGAAGAGGATGAGGGAGACGGCTGCGACGCGCTCGGGCGCGTGGGCTCCGTCAGGCCGGCAGGCGCGAGAGGCGCGGGCGGACCGGGGCGGCGATCAAACTTGATGTCATGCAGCCTCCCCAAGGGTTCGAGAGCGAACCCGGCGCGGATCGATGCGCCGTGATACGCAGGCTGACGCCCAAGCGTGTCAGTTTCAAGACGCCGGGCCGAGACCGGGAGCGAGAATCAATTCGAGGAGACCGAGCGCATCGCCCACCGCCAGCCGGCGGATCTCGGTGCGGCCGAGATCGCCGTAGCGGCGCTCGAGGTGGCGCACGGTCGCGCCCGTCACGGCCAGGCCGAAATGCACGAGGCCCACCGGCTTGTCGGCGCTGCCGCCGCCCGGGCCGGCGATGCCGGTGATCGCCACCGCGACGGTGGCCCGGGATCGTGCCAGAGCACCCTCCGCCATGGCGCGGGCGACCGGCGCGCTGACCGCGCCGTGGGCGGCGATGAGATCGACGGGCACGCCGAGGCTCTCGGCCTTGGCGGCGTTCGAGTAGGTGACGAAGCCGCGCTCCACCACGGCGGACGAACCTGGGATTGCGGTGAGCAGGCCGGCGACGAGGCCACCGGTACAGGATTCAGCCGTGGCGATCGTCAATTCCGCCGCCGCATAGGCGGCGACCAGCGCCTCCGCTCGAGCAAGCAAGGCGGGATCGTCGATCACGAGCGGCGCTCGGCCGTCTCGTCGGCCGCGTTCAGTTCGGCGGTCACTTCGGGCAGCCGCACGGTGGCGGCAGCCTGCGCGGCCAGACCCTCGGCGCGACCGACGAAGCCCAGCTTCTCGGTGGTGGTCGCCTTGATCGAAACCGAACTCAGCGGCACCCCGGCGATCTCGGCGATGCGGGCGCGGATCGCCTCGCGATGGGCGCCGATGCGCGGGGCCTCGGCCAGCACGGTGATGTCGAGGTGGTCAATTTTGCCGCCGCGCGCCCGAACCAGCTCGACCGCATGCGCTAAGAAGCGATCGGACGAGGCGCCGCGCCACTGCTCGTCGCTCGGCGGAAAGTGGGTGCCGATATCGCCATCGGCGATCGCGCCCAGCAGGGCGTCGGTGAGGGCGTGCAGGGCGACGTCGCCGTCCGAATGCGCGAGCACGCCGCGATCGGCCGGGATCTTCACGCCGCCGAGCCAGACGTGGTCGCCGTCGGTGAAGGCGTGGACGTCGAAGCCGGTGCCGAGGCGGGTGACGTAGGTGGTCATGGGCTGGGCCTCGCTTAAAGTGGTGAAGTGTTGGCCGGAGAAGCCGCGATCGGCCTCGATCAGGTCGGCCGGCTGGGTGATCTTGCGATTGCGCGGATCGCCTTCGAAGACGACGACGGGCAGGCCGGCCCATTCGGCGAGGGCCCCGTCATCGGTGAAGGCATGAAGGTCAGCCGCGGCCGCCCGGCGATGGGCGTCGCGCAAGAGGCCGTAGACGAAGGATTGCGGCGTCTGAACAGCGCGCAAGCCCTCGCGCCGGGGCGTCTCGCGCACCCGTCCGCTGCCATCGCCGAGATCGTCCACGATCTTGATGGTGTCGGTGACGGCGATGCCCGGCACAGCGGCACGGTGATCGCGGCCGGCCACCAGGGCCCGCTCGATGAGTGCCACGTCCACATGCGGGCGAGCCGCGTCGTGGACCAGGACGAGGTCGGGCGCCTGCGATCCGTCCAGCGCTTCCAAGCCGGCGCGAACCGATTGCTGGCGGGTGGCGCCGCCGGGAACCGGCGCGGCAACTTTATCGCGGGTCGCGGCGTCGAGGTCGGCGAGGCAGGCGCGGTAGAATTCGGCCGCATCCGGCGCGATCACCGGCTGGATGCGGACGATGCCCGGATGGGCCGCCAGAGCCGTCAGGGTCCGGGTCAAGACGGCCTGACCGCCGACGCTGCGGTACTGCTTCGGGGTATCGCCGCCGATGCGGATGCCGCGACCGGCCGCGACGACCACCGCGGCCGCATTCCATGCGATGCCGGACATGCGTATGCTCCCGCGCTTCGGGGGGTGAGGAACCGCGCACCTGCCGATCGCCACGCCCACGGGGCACCGCGCGTCTGCGATGCGTAGGCCTGGAAACCCGCCGATGGGGAGACCTGTCGTTTAAGCGCGGGAGAAGCTGAAATCAAATCCACCGAATCGCTTGCGCGCCGGGCGGATTTGTCTATTTGTTGAGCACAATGGCCACTGATGATTATTTAAGCTTCCTTCGCCCGGCGGAGGGTGAGCGCAGCATCGCAATCGATAAGGGTGAACGCCCGATACCGGTGCTGCTGGCGCCGCTTTCGGGTGTTACCGACCTGCACGTCCGGCGCATCGCCCGCCGGCTCGGCGCCAGCGCGGTGGTCTCCGAGATGGTGGCGGCCGCCGAACTGGCGCGCGGCGATCAGGAGGCCCAGTTGAGGGCCGAGGGCAGCGGCGTCGATCCGCACATTGTCCAGCTCGCCGGCTGCGCGCCGGAGCCGATGGCCGAAGCCGCCCGGATCGCCGAGGCGAACGGCGCCGACGTGATCGACATCAACATGGGCTGCCCGGCCAAGGTGGTCACCGGCGTCGCCTCGGGGTCGGCCCTGATGCGCGACATCGAGGGGGCGACCCGCATCCTCGCGGCGGTCCGGGGCGCGGTGCGCATCCCCGTGACGGTGAAAATGCGTCTCGGATGGGACCATGCCAATCTCAATGCGCCCGATCTGGCGCGCCGGGCCGAAGGGCTCGGGCTGAACGCCGTCACGGTGCATGGACGGACCCGGCAGCAATTCTACAAGGACCGGGCCGATTGGCGCGCGATCCGCGCCGTGGTCGAGGCCGTGGCGATTCCGGTGATCGCCAATGGCGACATCTCCACCCTGACCGAGGCGCGCACTTGTCTGGAGCGCTCCGGCGCTGCCGGGCTCATGGTCGGACGGGCAGCGGTGGGCCGGCCGTGGCTCGTCGGCGCCCTGGCGGCTGGCCTCGCCGGGCGCCCGGTTCCGACGCTGTCGAGCGCCGAGAAGGCCGCGCTGGCGATCGAGCATTACCAGGGTCTTCTCGCTCTCTACGGGCTGCGCATGGGCGTGCGCCACGCCCGCAAGCACCTCGCGGCCTACGCGGAGGCGGGTGGAGGGCTCGATGCGCCAGCGCGGATGCGGCTCCTCACAACCACCGACCCCGCGGTGGCGACGCACCTGCTGGCGCGCGCCTTCGGGACGCGGGACGCATGGGCGATGCCGGACACCAGCGAGGAAGCCGCATGAGCGCGGGAAAGCCGATATCCGGCCGGGGCGGCGGCCAGAAGCCCGAGGTCGTGCCGACCAACGAGGCGGTGATCAACGCCCTGCCGCTGCCGGTGCTGACGGTCGGGGCCAACGACCATATCCTGCACGTCAATCATGCGGGCGAGACGTTCTTCGATCATTCGGCCCGGCTGATGCAGCGGCGCCGCCTGTCCGACATCATCCCGTTCGCGTCGCCGATCATCGCCCTGGTGGCTGAGGTGCGTCGCCGCCGGGCCAGCGTCAGCGAGTACGGGGTCGAACTGGTGCAGCCGCGTTCGGGCCTGGAGCGCAGCGTCGACGTCTTCGCCACGCCCCTCGGCGACGACGAGGAGATCGTCGTGCTGATGCTCCAGGAACGCACCATTGCCGACAAGATGAACCGCCAGCTCACCCATCGGGGCGCCGCGCGTTCGATGGTGGCGCTCGGCGCCATGCTGGCGCACGAGATCAAGAATCCGCTCGCCGGCATCCGGGGGGCGGCGCAGCTCCTCGAGCAGTCCGGCAACGAGGACGACCGCCTGCTGACCCGGCTGATCTGCGACGAATCCGACCGGATCGTACGCATTGTCGAGCGGATGGAGCTGTTCGGCGACGAGCGCCCGGTGGAGCGCGGCTCGGTCAACGTGCATGGCGTGCTCGACCAGGTGAAGCGCTCGGCCCAGTCGGGCTTCGCCCGCCATATCCGCTTCGTCGAGACCTATGACCCGTCGCTGCCGCCGGTGCTCGGCAATCGCGATCAACTCATTCAGGTCATCCTCAACCTGGTGAAGAATGCCGCCGAGGCGATCGGGGCCGATGCGGTCGATGGCGAGATCACCCTGTCGACCGCCTTCCGCACCGGCCTGCGCCTGCAGGTTCCAGGCTCGCGCGAGCGCGTGAGCCTGCCGATCGAGGTGGCGGTGCGCGACAACGGCCCCGGCGTCTCGGCGGATTTGCTGCCCGACCTGTTCGATCCCTTCGTCACGACGAAGGCGCAGGGTTCCGGCCTCGGACTTGCATTGGTCGCCAAGATCATCGGCGACCACGGCGGGATCGTCGAATGCGATCCGGTCCCGCGCCGAACCACCTTCCGCCTTCTTCTCCCCATGTCGAGCGCCCGCGACGGGCGCGAATCGTCCGCGGAGCTGTAGAGTCGCGTCATGCCCAACGGACACATCATCGTCGCGGATGACGACGCCGCCATCCGCACCGTCCTCAATCAGGCCCTGTCGCGGGCGGGCTACGAGGTCCGCTCCACCGGCAATTGCGCCACCCTCTGGCGCTGGGTCGCGGAGGGGGCGGGCGACCTCGTCATCACCGACGTGATGATGCCCGACGAGAACGTCTTCGACCTGCTCCCGCGCATCAAGCGCGTGCGCCCCGAGCTGCCGATCATCGTCATGAGCGCGCAGAATACCTTCATGACGGCGATCCGCGCCTCGGAGCGCGGCGCCTACGAGTACCTGCCCAAGCCCTTCGACCTGAAGGAGCTGATCGCGATCGTCGGACGCGCTCTGTCCCGCCCGCGCGGAACCGCGCCGGTCGGGGCCGATCCGGGCAACGAGGACATTCCGCTGGTCGGGCGCTCCCCGGCCATGCAGGAGATCTATCGGGCGCTGGCCCGGCTGATGCCGACGGACCTGACGGTGATGATCACCGGCGAGTCGGGCACCGGCAAGGAGCTGGTCGCACGGGCTTTACACGATTACGGCCGGCGCCGGACCGGCCCCTTCGTGCCCGTGAACATGGCCGCGATCCCGCGCGACCTCATCGAATCCGAGCTGTTCGGCCACGAAAAGGGGGCCTTCACCGGCGCGCTGGCGCGATCGGCCGGACGCTTCGAACAGGCCGAAGGTGGCACGCTGTTCCTGGACGAGATCGGCGACATGCCGATGGAGGCACAGACCCGCCTCCTGCGCGTGCTTCAGCAGGGCGAATACACCACCGTCGGCGGACGCGTCCCGATCAAGACCAACGTCCGCATCATCGCGGCCACCAACAAGGATCTGCGGGTCTCGATCCAGCAGGGCATCTTTCGCGAGGATCTGTTCTTCCGCCTGAACGTGGTGCCGCTGCGCCTGCCGGCCCTGCGTGAGCGCTCCGAGGACGTGCCCGACCTGATCCGCCACTTCTTCATCCTGGTGGAGCGCGAGGGCCTGAGCCGCAAGCAGCTCGATGGCGAGGCGATGGAGCGCCTGAAGCGCTATCGCTGGCCGGGCAACGTGCGCGAACTCGAGAACCTCGTCCGGCGCCTCGCTGCCCTCTACCCGCAGGAGACGATCACCGGCCCGGTGATCGAGGCCGAACTCGATACCCTCCCGCTGGCCCAGAGTCAGACGAATGGCACGGGCACCCCACGCAAGAACAACGGTGAGGCCGAAACTTTGTCGGGCGCCGTGGAGCGGCATTTGGCCGACTATTTCAGCAACTATCGCGACACGCTGCCCCCGCCCGGACTCTACCATCGCATCCTGCGCGAAATCGAAGGGCCGCTGATCGGAGCGGCGCTCGCCGCCACGCGCGGCAACCAGATTCGCGCGGCGGAGCTGCTCGGCGTGAACCGGAACACCCTGCGCAAGAAGGTACGGGACCTCGACCTCCAGGTGTTTCGCAACGCCCGGTGAGCACCAGAGACGCGGCGACGGCGAGTAATGCCTGCCCGTCGCTGTTCCACTTCAGCGAGGATCCGGACATCCGGGTCTTCGTACCGCGCCCGGTGCGGGTCGGCATCGACCGGGGAGCGGAGCGCGCCTGGCTGAACGGGGCTCTGGTCTGGGCGATCGATAGCGCCCACAGCCTGCTCTACCTGTTTCCGCGTGACTGCCCCAGGATCGTGATCTGGCCCACGGCCGAGACGTCGCCGGAGGACCGGGAGACGTGGTTCGGCGACGTCTCGGGCCGCGCGGTCGCCTATGTCGAGGAGGCCTGGGCGGACCGGATCGAGGCCGGCGTCCTCGAACGCTACCAGATGCCATTCGCTACGTTCGAACCCTCCGGCGAGGCCGGCACCTGGGTTTCACGCCAACCGGTCGTGCCGGACGGCCATGACACCCTGGGGGATCTGCCCGGTGCCATGGCGACGGCGGGCCTGGAACTCCGCATCCTGCCTCGCCTCACACCCCTGGCACCGATCTGGCGCTCGAGCCTCCATGCGAGCGGGCTGCGTCTGCGCAATGCGCGGGACTGGGTGACGCCTGAAGGCGGACCGCCGAAACCGATCGGTCCCGACCGTTAGACCGGGCGCTTCGAAAGCACGATTGCGTTTCCGTATCTCGGCAAGCCTGATCGGTAAGCTTCATGCGGCACTTGGCGATCACCCTCGGATTGCTGCAAGGGGAGCACGCTTCTCCAGCCTGCGAAACGGGAACACCCCATGGCCATCGTCGAGACAGTGGCGGACCTCGAGACCATCTACGGTGCCTGGGACGCTGTCTCCGAGGCCTCCACCGCGAAGGTGGCCGACCACATCACGTCGCATTACCGCCGCTTCATCGAGGTCGCGCCCTTCGCGAGTCTCGCCACCGTCGGTCCGGAAGGCCTGGATTGCTCGCCCCGGGGTGACCGGCCTGGATTCGTGCGCTGCGCCGATGCCCGTACGCTCCTCCTGCCGGATCGCCGCGGCAACAATCGGATCGACAGCCTGCGCAACGTCGTGCGGGACCCGCGCGTCGGCCTGATGTTCCTGATCCCCGGCATCGGCAATGCCCTACGGGTGAACGGGCGTGCGGTGATCGAGGACGATCCGGCCCTCCTCGCCACGTTCGCCGTCGAGGACAAGGCACCCCGGACCGTGATGGTGATCACCGTCCACGAGATCTACTTCCAGTGCGCCCGCGCCCTGATCCGCTCCGGCCTATGGCGGCAGGACAGCCACGTGGACCCGACGTCGCTTCCCTCACCGGGGCAGATCCTGGCCGAACGCAGCGAGGGCCGGGTGGGTGGCGAAACCTATGACAGGACCTGGGGCGAACGCGCCCGCCAGACGATGTGGTGAACGCGAGCTCCTGCTCATTCACCCAGCCAAAATCCTGCACCCAGCCAAAATCCTGGCCGATTCCCCGAGGAAGGCGCGGACGGGCTCTCCCATCCGCGCCTGTCCCAGCCTCAATCAAGCCAGCGCGGGCTTGCCGACCAGGGTCGGAGCCTCGACTTCGCCGAGCCAGCGCCGACGCATCGGCTTGAGCACGAAGTAGGCGAGGATCGCGGTCAGCACATCGAGCGTGATGATGATCGCGAAGACCGGCAGCCACGAGCCCTGCACGGCATAGATCCAGGCCGCGATCGGGCCGCCGAAGAGCGAACCGATCCCTTGAGCCATGTAGAGGAAGCCGTAATTCGTCGTGGCGTGCTTGGTGCCGAAGGTGTCGGTGAGGATCGACGGGAACAGCGAGAAAATCTCGCCCCAGGCGAAGAACACGACACCGGAGAGCAGCGCGAACGCGTAGGCGTTCTCGCGGAAGACCAGCAGCAATGCGATCGCCACCGCTTCCGCCGCGAAGGCGATACCCATGGTGTTTTCGCGACCGATCTTGTCCGAGACCCATCCGAAGAACGGGCGGGTCAGGCCGTTGGTGATGCGATCGAAGGTCAGCGCGAAAGGCAGGGCGACGAATCCGAAGATGATCGCATCGGCCACGCCGAAGTCGCGGGCGAAGGAGGCGAAGTTCGCCACCACCATCAAACCGCCGGTCGACATCATCGTCATCATGACGAACATCAGCCAGAACAGCGGCGTCCGCAGCATCACTCGCGGCGGCGTGTCATGGACGCAGGTGGAGAGATTGACCGCCGGGGACGGCAGCACCTCACCGGCGCGCGGCGCGCGCAGGCCCAGGGCCGCCAGGGCCCCGATCGCCCCGAGCACGATGCCGAACACCGTGAGCGTGTGGCGGTAGCCCGAGGCGGTGAGCATGTCGCTGATCGGGAAGGTGCTCAGCATGGCGCCCATGCCGTAGCCGGCTGCCACGACGCCGACGGCGAAGCCGCGCCGGTCCGGAAACCACTTCACCATCAGGCCGACGATGCCGACATAGACGATGCCGGTGCCGAGGCCGCAGAACAGGCCGTAGGTCGCATAGACGCCCAGCAGGGTATCGACCCGGGCCGCCAGCACCCAGCCGAGGCCGGACAGGGCTGCGCCGAGCGCGATCATCAGCTTGGGGCTGAACCGGTCGATCAGGTAGCCCTGCACCGGCGAGAAGAAGGTCTGCAGCACGATCAGGATCGTGAAGGTCCACTGGATCTGCGGCAGCGTTGCGCCGGTGGTCGCGATCAGCGGTTTGGTGAACAGGGTCCAGACATATTGCGGACTGGAGATCGCCATCATGGCGACGAGGCCGAGGCCGAGCTGGATCCAGCGTTGGCGGGAGAGGTTCGTATCCATTATTCGCTCCTTGCGACGCGAACCGCTTCGCAAGGACGATGCCAGGTTGATGCGTGGTAAGTCTTTGCCACACAACGTGTTCGCGAAGAGGGCCTTTGGTTACAGCCCCTCCGAGCCTCCGTCCGATCGGGGATCGTGAACAGCGGCGATCGACCCGTTGCCCGGATGGCGGATCAGCATGCCAGCATGCCCGAGGGAGTCGATATAGGCGCCGCCGAGTTCCTCGATGTCGTGTCCGAGGCTGCGTAGGGCCGCGATGCAGGCCGGATCGAAGCGGTCCTCGACCTTTACGGACAGCGATTCCGCGCCCCAGGTCCGGCCGTAGAGAAGGCGGGGTGCATCGACCGCTGCGGCCGGGCTCATGCCGTAATCGGCGTAGCGGGCGAAGATCTGCGACTGGAATTGCGGCTGTCCGTCGCCACCCATGCTGCCATAGGCCATGACGCGGCCATCATCGAAGCAGGCCAACGCCGGGATCAGGGTGTGGAACGGCCGACGGCCGGGCTCCAGCGGGTTCACCGCCTTCGGGTCGAGGGAGAACGAGGTTCCGCGGTTCTGCCAGTGGATTCCGGTCTTGGGCAGGACGATTCCGGAGCCGTATTCCCAGTAGATCGACTGGATGTACGACACCGCGAGGCCGTCACGGTCGATCGCCCCCATCCAGACCGTATCGCCCTCTCCGGGGTTGCGCAGGGGCACCGACGCGGCGCGGCGCATATCGATCTGGGCCGCTTCGCGGTCGAGGGATTCGGGCGTCAGGAAACTGGCCGGGTCGACGTTCAGGCGATCGTAATCGGTGACGATCCGGTCGCGGATCGCGAAGGCCCGCTTCGTTGCCTCGATCAGCCCGTGATAATGCGCGGTGGTCTCCGGCCGGTCGATCCGCAGGCGATCGAAGATGCCGAGAATCAGCAGGGCGGCGATGCCCTGGGTCGGCGGCGGGAAGTTATAGAGCATTGCGTCCCGGCGGCGGATCGAGAGCGGCGTGCGCTCGCGGGGCGCGTAAGCCTCGAGATCGGCCCGGGTGACCGGGGTTCCGAGCGTCTCCAGGTCCGCGGCGATCTCGCGGCCGAGATCGCCGCGGTAGAAATCGTCGAGCCCCGCATGGGCGAGGTGATCCAGCGTCGCGGCCAGGGCAGGCAGCTTGCGGATCGCCCCGGCCGCGTAGGGCTTGCCGCCGTCGAGGAACGTCTCGGCGAAGTGAGGCTGGTCGTGCAGCGTATCGAGTTCCTTCGGCACGTAACGCGCTTCCGAGGGCGAGACCGCGACGCCGTCCCGGGCATGGCGGATGGCGTCCGCCAGCAGCGTGTTCAGGGGCAGGCGTCCGCCCAGAGCCTTCGACAGGTCGAGGGCGAGGCGCCAACCACCGATGGCACCCGCCACCGTCAGGGCCGCGTCGGGCCCACGCGACGGCAGCACCTCGTAGCCCTGCTCGCGGTAGCGCTGGATCGTGGCTTTGCGGCCGGCGGGACCGCAGGCCTCGATCCCGCGCACCCGGCCGCCGCGCTCGCGCACCAGCCAGAAGCCATCGCCGCCGATGCCGTTCATATGCGGGTAGACCACGGCGATCGCCGCGGCCATGGCGGTCATCGCCTCGATGGCGTTCCCCCCCTGCGCCAGGACGTGCTGCCCGGCCTGGGCCGCGAGACGGTGAGGCGCCGCAACGGCGGCCGTGGCGAAGACGGGCGTGTCTGACATTCTGATCTCTGCGCGATGACGAACGGAAGGATAATGTATTTTTACGCTACGACGGAAGGGTGCGGACCCCGCTTCGGGCTGAGCGTTCCGCCGGCCCGCCGGCGGTTTGCGCAGCGATCCGTGCCCCATCCGTATTAATTTCGCCACACTGTTGTGGCGACGCATCAGCCATGCCGTGGCTTCGATCTTCCAGCACTTCGGCCCCCTCTGCGAAGGGGGCGAGCCCTCCCGAGCCGGGGCAGGCCAACGGGTCCGACCGGCTCGAGAGCGCCGTGCGGGTGCCCCCGCGTGGCCCCGGGCTGATCGGCGCCCTGGTGGTGATCACCGCCCTGATTTCGGCCATCGCAACCTTCCTGATCCTGGCCGGGATCATTCAGGTCATCCGGACGCCGACCCTCGGGCTGACGCTGCTCGGCATCAACGTGTTCCTCGTCCTCGGGCTGGTGGTGATCATCGCCTGGGAGGCGCGGGTCTTCCTCTATGCCCGACGTACCAATGCGGCGGTGGCCCGCCTGCACACCCGCATCGTCGGCCTGTTCAGCATCATCGCGATCCTGCCTACGCTTCTGCTGGCGGTGGTGGCGGCGATGACCATCAATCTCGCCCTCTCCCTCGGCTTCACCGACCGCGTCCGGGACGTGGTGCTGAAATCGGTCGAGGTCGCTGACGCTTACCAGGAGAACCAGTGCCAGAGCCTGGCGCGCGAGATCCGCATCCTGACGGACGACCTGACCCGGGCACGCCCGAACTTCGACGTGAACCGGACGTGGTTCGAGAGCTTCCTGACCACGCGGGCCACCGCGCTCGGCCTGCCGGTGGCCGAGATCATGCGCGGCCCGACCGAGGTGGTCGCCCGGGCCAAGATCGACATCCTGAAGGACCGCCGCCTGCCCTCGGCAGCGGCCTTCGAAGACGCGGCGAAGTCCCCCGATCCGATCTGCCTGGTGCCGAACGAGGGCCGGGTCTTCGCCGCACTCCTGCGAATGCCGGCCTATGACGGCGCCGTGCTGCTGGTGCAGCGGGAGGTGAGCCAGCTCGCGGTCGAGTTTCCCGGCGTGTCGCGGGCGGCGGCGGCGGAATACCTGACCTACGACTCGTTGAAGCGCTCGATCCAGCTCACCTTCGCGCTGGTCTTCGTGCTTATCGCGCTGATCGCGCTGCTCTCGGCGGTGTGGTTCGGCCTCAACTTCGCCAATCGCTTCGTCGCGCCGATCCGGCGCCTCATCAACGCGGCCGATCAGGTCGCGTCCGGAAACTTCTACGCTCAGGTGCCGGCCCGGAAGAGCGACGGAGACCTCGCGCACCTGTCCGAGAGCTTCAACAAGATGACCCAGGAGCTGCGCCGCCAGCATGACGGGCTAACGGCGGCGAGCGACCTCATCGACCGTCGGCGCCGGTTCACGGAGGCCGTGTTGTCCGGGGTATCGCCGGGCGTGCTCGGCGTCGATGCGGCGGGCAATGTCACCATCGCCAACCCGTCGGTGGAGCGCACGCTGGGGCTGACCGCCGACGAGATCGTCGGGAAGCCCCTGACCCAGGCCGTGCCCGAACTGCAGGCGCTGTTCCCGGAAGGCGGCGAGGCGCGCCTGCGCACCCTCCAGCAGCAGATCCAGCTCACCCGCGACGGGCGCGAGCGCACCGTGACGGTCCGGGTGACCAGCGAGCAGGCCCAGGGCGGTGCGCGCGGCTTCGTGGTGACCCTGGACGACATCACCGACCTCGTCGCGGCCCAGCGGACCTCGGCCTGGGCCGACGTCGCCCGGCGCATCGCCCACGAGATCAAAAATCCGCTGACCCCGATCCAGCTCTCGGCCGAGCGCATCCGGCGCAAGTACGGCAAGGTCATCACCACCGACAAGGATATCTTCGACCAGTGCACGGCGACGATCGTGCGTCAGGTCGACGAGATCAAGCGCATGGTCGACGAGTTCTCGTCCTTCGCGCGGATGCCCAAGCCCGCCATCGCCCGGAACGATCTCAGCGAGATCACCCGGCAGAACCTCTTCATGATGCGGGTGGCCCATCCCGATCTCGATTTCTCCTTCGCGGAGGAGGGCGGTGAGCCGATCCTGGCAGCCTTCGACATCCGGCTCCTGTCGCAGGCCATCACCAACATCCTGAAGAACGCCGTCGAGGCAGTTCAGGCGGTTCCCGAAGCCGATCTCGGCAAGGGCCGGGTCGATGTCCGCCTCGTGCCCGAGGACGGATTCGTGGTCATCGAAGTGACGGACAACGGCAAGGGATTTCCGGCCGAGGGGCGCCAGCGGCTGCTGGAGCCCTATATGACCACCCGCGAGGGTGGCACCGGCCTGGGGCTGGCCATCGTCAGCAAGGTCCTCGAAGAGCATGGCGGCGGGATCGAATTGAACGACAATCCGGAAGGCCGGGGCGGACGGGTGCGGCTGCGCGTGCCGCTCGAAACCTCTGGTGACGCCACCGACCCAACGACGCCGGGGGGCAAACCCTCCGTGCAGGATGAGAAGGGTGCCGCGCGGACGGCCCCCCCAATCGCGGAGATCCATTCATGAGCGCCGATATCCTGATCGTCGACGACGAAGCCGACATCCGCGACCTCGTCGCCGGCATCCTCGACGACGAAGGGCACCGCACCCGGACGGCCGGCGGTTCCGACGAAGCCCTGGCGGCCATCGAATCGCGCCGGCCGCATCTGGTCTTCCTCGACATCTGGCTACAGGGCTCGCGCCTCGACGGCCTTCAAGTGCTGGACCAGATCAAGGCCGGCCACCCGGACCTGCCCGTGGTGATGATCTCGGGCCACGGCAACATCGAGACCGCGGTCGCGGCGATCAAGGCGGGCGCCTACGACTTCATCGAGAAGCCGTTCAAGGCGGACCGGCTGATCCTGGTGGCCGAACGCGCCCTGGAGGCTTCTCGCCTCAAGCGCGAAGTCCGCGACCTGAAGGCTCGCTCGGGGCAGGCGAGCCGCCTCGTCGGCGCCTCCGTGGTCGTCAACCAGTTGCGCCAGACCGTGGAGCGCGTCGCGCCGACCAACGCCCGGGTGATGATCCTCGGCGCGCCGGGCTCCGGCAAGGAACTGTCGGCGCGCACGCTCCACGCCCTGTCGACCCGCGCCAGCGGGCCCTTCGTGGTCATCAACGCGGCCACGATCACGCCGGACACCATGGAGGCCGAGCTGTTCGGCGTCGAGGCCGGCGAAGGACGGGTGCGCCGCGTCGGCGCCCTGGAAGAGGCGCATGGCGGCTCCCTCTACATCGACGAAGTCGCCGACATGCCGCGCGAGACGCAGAACCGCATCCTGCGCGTCCTCGTCGATCAGAACTTCCAGCGGGTGGGCGGCACCGCCCGGGTTCACGTCGACGTGCGTATCATCTCGTCGTCCTCGCGCGACCTCGCCGAGGAGATCGCGGGCGGCCGATTCCGGGAGGACCTGTTCCACCGGCTCTCGGTGGTGCCCATCCGGGTGCCGTCGCTGTCCGAGCGGCGCGAGGATGTGCCGGAGCTGATCTCGTTCTTCATGGAGCAGATTTCGGGGGCCACCGGCCTGCCGCGCCGGCGCATCGCCGAGGATGCGATGGCGGTGCTGCAATCGCACGATTGGCCGGGCAACATTCGGCAACTGCGCAACAACGTCGAGCGCCTGATGATCCTGACCCATACCGATCCGGATCAGGAGGTCACTTCGGAGATGCTGCCGACCGAGATCGGCGCCCTGGTGCCCACGACACCGAACGGCTCGGGCGGCGAGAAGCTGATGAGCCTCGCCTTACGCGAAGCACGCGAGATCTTCGAGCGGGAGTACCTGGTGGCCCAGATCGCCCGGTTCTCGGGCAACATCTCTCGCACGGCGGAGTTCATCGGGATGGAACGCTCGGCGCTCCACCGGAAACTCAAGTCGCTCGGCATCGGCCCCTGAGAACACGCGCGCGATGCACTTGCATCGGGGGCGGGATACACGTGTAATGTTGCGGGATCGGCATGTGACGTTGGGTGCGCCCGATTCGTGTCGAGATCAACGGATGAGAACCCGCTACGACGGCGGGCGGCGATGCGAACCAAGGATAAGAAAAAATGGCGGGCGAACGCGCTCAGAATCTCCAGGACACGTTCCTGAACCATGTTCGCAAGAACAAGATTCCGCTCACGATCTTCCTCGTCAATGGCGTGAAGCTTCAGGGCGTCGTGACGTGGTTCGACAACTTCTGCGTTCTGCTGCGGCGCGACGGTCATTCGCAACTCGTCTACAAGCACGCGATCTCCACCATTATGCCGGGACATCCTGTTCAGCTCTTCGAGCCCGACGAAACGGCCCCCGACAAGGTGTGAGCCCAGCACATTTGATTGGCGCAGCAGTGAAACGTTTGTCGCGCCCTTGTCTGTGGCCGGCAAACGCCCATTGTCCTGAGGACAGGCCGAGCCTGACGACACGGCAAGACAGGGCGGATCAAAGGACTTGATGACTGAACCGATGACGGCCGGCGAAGCCCGGCTCCAGGCGATGGCCGCTCCCGAGGGTGACATCGCGGCGGCCACCCACACTCTCGTCGTCGGCCCCTATCTCGGCCGGGCCGCGGCGGCACGCAACACCACGGGTCACACGCCTGAGATCCTGCGATCCACCGATGCCCGCCTGGATGAGGCTGCTGGCCTCGCCGCCGCGATCGAGCTCGACGTGGTCGAGGCGATCGTCGCCCCGGTGCAGCGGATCCGCCCCTCGACCTATCTCGGCAAGGGCCGCGTCGAGGAACTCGCAGGCGTGATCCGCGCCCGCGAAATAGGCCTGGTGGTGATGGATTGCGCCCTCTCCCCCGTGCAGCAACGGAACCTGGAAAAGGCTTTCGGCTGCAAGGTCATCGACCGCACCGGGCTGATCCTCGAGATCTTCGGGCGACGGGCTTCGACCCGCGAGGGCACGCTGCAGGTCGAGCACGCGCATCTCGCCTACCAGAAGAGCCGTCTCGTGCGGTCTTGGACCCACCTCGAACGCCAGCGCGGCGGATTCGGCTTCCTCGGCGGCCCCGGTGAAACCCAGATCGAAGCCGATCGGCGCATGATTCAGGAGCGGATGACCAAGATCGAGCGCGAGCTCGACAGCGTGACCCGCACGCGCGGCCTGCACCGTCAGAGCCGGGCCCGGGTTCCGTATCCGATCGTCGCCCTCGTCGGCTACACCAATGCGGGCAAGTCGACGCTGTTCAATACCCTCACCAAGGCCCAGGTGATGGCGCAGGACATGCTGTTCGCGACCCTGGACCCGACAGCGCGGGCCACCAAGCTTCCGCATGGCGAGACCGTGATCCTGTCGGACACGGTTGGTTTCATCTCGGAACTCCCGACCTCGCTGATCGCCGCCTTCCGCGCCACGCTGGAGGATGTGATTCACGCCGACATCCTGCTCCACGTCCGAGATGTCTCGCACGGGGACAGCGAGGCCCAGGCGGAGGATGTGGGCTCCGTGCTGCGGGAGCTCGGGATCGAGACCTCCGCCGCGCGGATCATCGAGGTCTGGAACAAGGCCGACCTGCTCGATGGGGACGAGCGCACCCGCCTGCTCAACCTCAGCGGCCAGGGCCGCAGCGATCGCGACAGCGACGCGCCGGCTCTCGTCTCGGCGGTGACCGGCGAGGGCCTGGGAGTCCTGACGGCCCGGATCGAAGCGCGGATCGCGCGCCAGCGCTCGACCTTTGCCGTGGTCCTGCCACCGGAGGACGGCGCAGCCCTGCACTGGCTCTACGAGAACGCCGAAGTGCTCGATCGGCGCGAAGAGGAGGGCGGTACCATGCACCTCGCGATCCGCATTGCACCGGAGAAGGAGCCACGCTTCCTCAACCGATTCGAAGGCGCTCGCCGTCTCAACCGGGTCGGCTGAGCGACCCGCACGGGACAGTCATGAAAAACGCCCGCGATCCTGATGGGTCGCGGGCGTTTTCCTATGCTTCGGACGGGATCGAAATGCCCGATCAGGGCTGCAGGACACCGTTGATGACGTGGATGACGCCGTTCGACTGCATGACGTTGGCAGTGGTCACGGTGGCGGTGCTGCCCTTGGCGTCGGTCACGTAGACCTTCTTGCCCTTGCTCTGAACGACGAGCGGCTCACCCTGGACCGTCTTCAGCTGCGCTTCGCCGCCGCCATCCTTGGCGAGCTTCATCAGATCCTTGGCGGTGTAGACACCCGGGACCACGTGATAGGTCAGGATCTGGGTGAGAGTAGCCTTATTCTCGGGCTTCACCAGGGTCTCGACCGTGCCGGCCGGCAGCTTGGCGAAGGCGGCGTTGGTGGGCGCGAAGACGGTGAACGGACCGGGGCCGGACAGGGTATCGACGAGACCGGCAGCCTTCACGGCGGCGACCAGCGTGGTGTGATCCTTCGAGTTCACCGCGTTCTCGACGATGGTCTTCGAGGCGTACATCGGCGCACCGCCGACCATCGGATTCTTCGCGAGAGCCGGGGACGCGACGCCGACGGAGCAGGCGAGGACGACGGCGGCGAACGTTGACGCGATCGGGCGACGGGCGTGACGGTTGATCATGAAGCGCTTCCTCTGAAAACGGGTGCCCCTTCGAGGGGGTCTTGCTCCGTTACGGAATGCAACCGGCGAAAGTTTCAGGGACGCGCCGGCTTCCGATAGAAATCATCGACTCCAATGCCGTATCGGCGCCGGTTTCTCCGGGCGTTGCGGTGTCCGCCGAACATGTGAAAGCCCGCCCGACACTGAAGTCGGACGGGCTTTGCCTATGTCATGCAGCGGCGAAGCCAGGCCTCGCCGCCGATGTCCAGATCAGTACTTGCGGATGATCGGCGCAGCGACGGCGGCGACCGGGGTCGGCGAGTACAGCGGCACGATCAGGCGGCCCGAGATCTCGGTGCTGTCGAAGCTGGCAGCGCTACGAGCGACGGTGCGGGCGACGTAGACCTGACCGGTAGCGAAACCGAAGTCGTAGCCAACGAGGCCACCCATCAGGAACCGGCCGCGATCACCCTGAGCAGCGTTGATGAGGTTGCCGGCCTTGGCGCTGATGTCGAAGTTGTAGGTACCGTAGGCGATGGCGCCGATTTCGAACTTGCCGAACTTCTTGGTCGCGGTCAGGTCGAGGTTCAGCGAGTCAGACAGGGAGTAGGACTGCGTGAAGCCGCCGAGACCAATGTTGCGAACGCCACCGAAGTTGGAGGGCGAGTCATAGATGTTGGCGGTGAGGTTGGCAGTGAGGTTCCAGCCGTCGCCGGTGTAGCTGCCGGCGACGCCGAAGCGGTAGGTGTTCGAGGAGAGCTGCGGCAGCACGGCCGAGGCGGCAATCGTGCCATTATTGGTGACGAGGACGCCGCGGTCGCCATTGAGTTCGTTGAGGTAAACACCGCCGAGCAAGCTGACGCCGAAGTTGTTGCCGAGATCGAAGGCCCAGATGCCGCCGACGAAAGTACCGACGTTGATCGACAGGTCACGCAGGTTGGAGCCGCTCTTGCCGAAGGCGAAGACGGTCGGAGGAGCGACGAGCAGCTCGATGCGGCCGCCGAGCGGAACCAGCGGGGTCGACCAGACCAGCACCGGGATGTTCACCCCGACGTCGAGAGCCGACGGGTTGTCGCGCATCTGGTACACGAAGGTGTTGAGGGCGTAGATGCCCTCGGGGAGCGGCGCACCGGTGGCGAGGCCGACCTGCTCACCCGGAACCGTGGTGCTCTGCGCGTAGGAGGCGGTGGCAGTCATGCTGGCGGTGAGCGCGAGCGCTCCGGCAACGAGCCAGTTCTTCGACATCTTATTCATTCCTTCCCAAGGATTTCAGGCGTCCGCCACGCAGCCGTCCGAACCATTCTGCCGATGCGCCGCTTGTGTGCGGCTTGTTTGCAGTGGATCCGGCGGCCCCCCTTGCGGCCCGTTTTCAAGTCTCAACGTCGAGAACTATTCTACAGGACGCCGCAGAAGGACAGCGGAATGCTTGGAAACGGGGCAGATCGACCCTGACCGTTGCTCAAAAGTCGCATTTTCGGTGCAGTGCAGCGGAAGGAATTGTTAACCATTTGAGCAGGTTGGCGCGGCTATTTGAGCGCCCGTGCCAGCCAGCATCGGCAAAATACCGCTGGGCTCTCAACCTGTTATGGTCTGGCTTGGGCGTCAGGAGCTTCCGGCAAAGGACCTATTGCCAATGCGCAGTCGGCGTAGCCCCGGTACCCCGATTGGTGCGGTTGGGCTCGGCCATGACGCTGTGCCGAGCTGCTTTTGCCCCTCCGACACGGACGAATCAGGGCCCCCTTCCCCGTGTCGTGCGCGAATCCGGGCTCGCGGTTCGTCTACTCGGCAGCGGCACGTCCCTTGACGAGGGCCGTAGCGGGACGGCGGGCCAGGACGTCACGCAGGAATCGACCGGTATGGCTCGCGCGGGACTTGGCGATCTGCTCGGGCGTTCCTTCAGCCACCACGACGCCACCGCCGTCGCCGCCTTCGGGCCCCATATCGATGACCCAGTCGGCCGTCTTGATGACTTCGAGGTTGTGCTCGATGACCACGACGGTGTTGCCCTGGTCGACGAGCTCATGGAGCACCTCCATCAGCTTTGCGACGTCGTGGAAGTGCAGTCCCGTCGTCGGCTCGTCGAGGATGTAGAGCGTGCGCCCGGTGGCGCGCTTCGACAGTTCCTTCGACAGCTTGACCCGCTGCGCCTCGCCGCCCGACAGGGTGGTCGCCTGCTGCCCGACCTTGACGTAGCCGAGACCGACCCGCGCCAAGGTCTCCATCTTCTCGCGGATCGTCGGCACCGCCTTGAACAGGTCGGCCGCCTCCTCGACGGTCATGTCGAGCACGTCCGCGATCGAATGGTCGCGATACTTCACCTCCAGGGTCTCACGGTCGTAGCGGCGGCCCTTGCAGACGTCGCAGGTCACGTAGACATCCGGCAGGAAATGCATTTCGATCTTGATGACGCCGTCGCCGGAGCAGGCTTCGCAGCGTCCGCCCTTCACGTTGAAGGAGAAGCGCCCGGCCTGGTAGCCGCGCGCCTTGGCTTCCGGCAGGCCGGCGAACCAGTCACGGATCGGCGTGAAGGCTCCCGTGTAGGTCGCGGGGTTGGAGCGCGGAGTGCGCCCGATCGGCGACTGGTCGATGTCGATGACCTTGTCGAGGTGCTCCAGCCCGTCGAGGCGTTCGTAGGGCGCCGGATGCTCGAGGGCTCCGTTCAGTGACTTCGCCACAGCCTTGTACAGCGTGTCGATGATCAGGGTGGATTTGCCGCCGCCTGAGACGCCCGAGATGCAGGTGAAGGTTCCGAGGGGGATGTCCACGGAGACGTTCTTCAGATTGTTGCCGCGGGCGCCGATCAGGCTCAGCGTGCCCTTTCGTCCCTTGCGACGCGCCTTCGGAACCCGCACGCTCATCTCGCCGGTGAGATATTTGGCGGTGAGCGAGTTCGGGTTCTTCAGAACCTCCGCGGGTGTGCCCTGGGCGATGATCCGTCCGCCATGGATGCCGGCGCCGGGGCCGACATCGACGACGTAGTCCGCTTGCAGGATCGCGTCCTCGTCGTGCTCGACCACGATCACGGAATTGCCGAGGTCGCGCAAGCGCTTCAGGGTGCCGAGCAGGCGTTCGTTGTCGCGTTGATGCAGGCCGATCGAGGGTTCGTCCAGCACGTAGAGTACGCCGGTGAGCCCGGAGCCGATCTGCGAGGCGAGGCGGATTCGCTGGCTCTCGCCGCCGGAGAGCGAGCCGGAGCCGCGCGCCAGCGTCAGGTATTCGAGGCCGACATCGATCAGGAAGGTCAGACGGTCGCGAATTTCCTTGAGGATGCGGAAAGCGATCTCGTTCTGCTTGTCGGTGAGCTTACCCGGCAGATCCGAGAACCAGGCATGGGCGTCGCGCACGGACAGCGCGGTGATTTCGCCCACATCCTGCATCGCGACCTTGACCGAGAGCGCTTCGAGCTTCAGGCGCTTGCCGCCGCAGGTGGCGCAGGGCGTCTCGCTCATGAAGCGCGCGATCTCCTCGCGGGAGGTATCGCTCTCTGTCTCCTTGTAGCGCCGCTCGAGATTCGGGATCACGCCCTCGAACGGCTTGTTGACCTCGTAGGCCCGCATCCCATCATCGTAGGCGAAGCGCACCGCCTCGTTCTGCGTCCCATAGAGGACGACCTCGCGGGCTTTGGCGGGCAGGTCGCTCCACGCGGTCGTGGTCTTGAACCCGTAATGGCGCGCCAGCGCGTCGAGGGTCTGTCCATAATAGGGCGACGTCGATTTCGCCCAGGGACCGACAGCGCCGCGTTTGAGGCTTAGCTTGGCGTCAGAGATGACGAGTTCCGGGTCGATCCGCATTTCATGGCCGATGCCGCCGCAGGTCGGGCAGGCACCGAACGGATTGTTGAACGAGAACAGACGCGGCTCGATCTCCGCGATGGTGAAGCCGGAGACCGGACAAGCGAAGCGCGACGAGAAGGTGATGGGCTCGCGCGGGGCTTCGCCCTCCGGCGCGTCGGCAAACTCGATCAGGGCGATGCCATCGGCCAGTTCCAGGGCGGTCTCGAACGAATCGGCCAAGCGCGCGGCGATGTCAGGCCGGACCACGATGCGATCCACCACAACGTCGATGTCGTGCTTGAGCTTCTTGTCGAGCTTCGGCGCGTCGTCGATGGGGTAATACTCCCCGTCAATGCGCAGGCGCTGGAATCCCTTCTTCTGGAACTCCGCGATCTCCTTGCGGTACTCGCCCTTGCGGCCTCGAATTACCGGCGCGAGCAGGTAAAGCCGGCTCTTTTCCGGTAGGGCCAGCACGCGGTCGACCATCTGGCTGACAGTCTGGCTCTCGATCGGCAGGCCAGTCGCAGGCGAGTAGGGAATGCCGACCCGCGCCCACAGGAGCCGCATGTAATCGTAGATCTCGGTGACGGTGCCGACCGTCGAACGCGGGTTCTTCGATGTGGTCTTCTGCTCGATCGAAATGGCCGGTGAGAGGCCGTCGATCTGATCGACATCGGGCTTCGACATCATCTCCAGGAACTGCCGCGCATAGGCCGAGAGCGATTCGACGTAGCGGCGCTGCCCCTCCGCATAGATCGTGTCGAAGGCGAGCGACGACTTCCCGGAGCCCGACAAACCGGTGAAGACCACCAGCCGATCCCGCGGGATCGTCAGGTCGATATTCTTCAGGTTGTGCTCGCGCGCGCCGCGCACCGAAATGACCCGCGCATCGCGCGCCGCCGCCCCGTCGAACAATGCCTCGATCTTGGCTTCGACCTTCTCGGCCTCGGCTTGCGATTTCTTGGCGGCGGCTTTGGCTTTGGCCATGGAGTCTCTTTGGAAGGTCTGCGGTGCGGGACCCGGCACGTCTCGGAACGACCCGTTCGCCGCATGTCGGGCGCAAGGCAACCGCGGGCAAGGCGCACACCGCGCATATCGGCTCTTCAACTAGAACAAAAAGCGTACAACCACAATATCGGCGGCCGCCGCCAGAGACCGCGCCGGATCAGTGGAACAGCGGTCGATCCACATGCCGGTTTCGTTGTCTCCGTTGCGCCGTCTCAAATCCGACAAAGGTCAAATGCGATCCAGTCTCCGCCTGACTCATCAGGACCACGATCGGGCGTAAGGACGGCGGCCATTCCTCGGCTTCAGTCATGAGCGACTACACGGAAGACACCAGGTTCTTGGAGGGAGCAACCCAGATTTCGCGGAACGCAAACGGCTCATCGTTACCAAATTTGCATCACTTATGACCAAATTTTCATCATATGATAGTAATGCAACGCAACCTTTACCCGATGAATGAAACCATTGCTGCATCGTCTTGCAAGCAGGTTCGTCTGATGTCCGCCGGTTTCACTTCATCGCTGCGCTTCCGAATCCTGCTCGTTGCACTCGCTCCCTGTCTCGCCTTCGCGGTGGTGGTCGGTCTTGCCATCACCGAGCGGATGAGCCTGCGGTCTCAGATGGGGCAGGTCGAGGATCTTGTCGGGATGGCGGGTCGGATCAGTGCCTTGGTGCACGAGACTCAGCGGGAACGTGGAGCCTCCAGCCTCTTCCTCGGCGCGAAGGGCACCAAGTTCCGGGCGGAACTGGATGCGCAGCGCTTGCGCACCGACGCAGCTCGCACGGCCCTCGATGCAGGCCGGGCCGGCATGGATATCGGAGCCTTCGGCGCAGGCGTCGCTCGCCGGAGCGAGGCCTTGACTGCCCAGATCGCCGCCATTGGCCCGCATCGCGCGGCGGTCGATGGCCTGATGCGCACGCCGGCCCAGAACATGGCCGCCTATTCCGGCGTGATCGCCAGCGCCCTCGACCTCGTCCGCGAAGTTTCCCAGGTGGCCGCCAGTGCCGATCTCGCCGGTCGCATCGCCGCCTATTCGTCCTTTCTCGCCCTCAAGGAACTCGCAGGCCAGGAGCGCGCCACCGCCTCAGCGATCTTCGGCGCCGGACAGACCGATCTCGCGGGGCATGAGCGCTTGGCGGGCCTGAGTGCAGGCCAGACCACCTACGAATCCCTGTTCCGCCTCGGAGCAGGTTCGGCCCAGGCAGCGTTGCTCGATGGCGCCAAGACGGCTGCTCCGGCCCGCGAGGTCGAGCGCCTGCGTCGCATCATTCTCGACACGATCCCGGGAACGGCCCTGTCCTTCACCGATGCGCCCGCCTGGTTCGGCGTCGCCACGCAGCGCATCGACAGCCTGAAGACCATAGAGGACCGGCTCACCGCCGATCTCGGGATGGCAGCCGCGGATGCCCGCGCCGAAGCTGAGCGCAGCGTCCTGCTATGGGTCGCGGCCGGTATCGCGACGCTGGCTCTGTCTTGCGGGCTGGCCTACGCTTTCGGAACGGCCATCGCCCGTCCCCTGACCCGGATCGCCAGCGCGCTCACGGCGATTGGCCGCGGCGAGCAGGCCGGGGCAATTCCGCGGAACGGAGCGCGCGAGGTCCGGGCGATCGCTGCGGCGGCCATCGATTTCGAGGCCAGCGTCACCGAGCGCCGCCGCATCGCCGGGGAGGCCGACCAGTTCGCCGCGAAGGCCGCTTCGGTCCGCCGGGCCGAGATGGTCGCACTTGCCGATCGCTTCGAAGCCCAGGCCAGCGGCATCGTGGAGGCGGTTTCGGCCGCATCGAGCCAGCTCGAGACCGCCGCCTACGCCCTCAATCAGGCCGCGAGCGACACCTCGTCCCTGAGCCAGTCGGTGGCCACGGCGTCCTCCGAGACCGCCGCGACGGCCGATACGGTCGCGGCCGCGACAGAAGAGTTGAGCGCTTCGGTGCGGGAGATCGGCAACCGCGTCGAGACCTCGACCGCCGTCGCCGGCGAGGCGGAACGCGATGCCGGCCGGATGGCCGAGGATGTGAACCGTTTGGCGCTTGCCGCCAGCAGCATCGGGGAGATCGTCGGACTGATCACCAGCATCGCCGGGCAGACCAATTTGCTGGCGCTGAACGCCACCATCGAGGCCGCCCGCGCCGGCGATGCCGGGCGCGGTTTCGCGGTGGTCGCCAGCGAGGTCAAGAATTTGGCAGCTCAGACCGCCAAGGCCACGGAGGAAATCGCCGCCAAGGTCGCCGAAATCTCGCAGTCGACGGAGGCCTCCGTCACGGCCATCGGGGGAATCACCGAGGTGATTCAGCGCCTCAACCGGATCTCCGGGGACATCTCGGCCGCAGTCGATCAGCAGGATGCCGCGACGCAGGAAATCGCCCGGAACACCGTGCGAACCTCGGAGGGCACGCGCGCCGTGTCCGGCCACATTACAGGTGTTCGCGAAGCGGCAGAAGCGGCGCGAAGCGGCTCTTCCCAGGTTCTGTCGGCGGCAAGCGACCTGGCGCGTCAGGCCTCAGACCTACGTCGCGAGGTAACGGGCTTCCTGGCCAGCGTCAGGACAGCGTGACCCTGCCGAAACTTTCAGTCCGGTCTAGCGAGCGGTCGTCCATGGATTGATCACCCGCATTGCCGTAAGTTCGGTCTTGGCTTGCAGTTCGGTATTGGCCGGCATGACCTTGCGCGCTTGCTGCATCATCTTCCGGGCTTGATCCGCCGGCATCGCTCCGATGGGCAGCATCATCGCGGTCAACTGGGTGCGCGTACGCCGATCGATGAAGTCGGACCGGCCGATGCTGGCAAAATCGGCTGCCGTATGCCGGTCGTCAGTGCGGCCGACGAAGACCTTGGGTCCGTCCTTCATCACCACGATATCACCGGGCCGAAGTGTCTCGTCCCGCATGAAGGCAGCGGCCGGTCCGGCTGTCATGTCGATCGGAGTCTGGCGGTCCGTCACCTTGATCTTGAGGGGCTCCGATTTCGGCAGGGCCGCATAGCGGATCTTCGGACGCGGGCGCCCGGCATGGGCTGCCCGCCGAATGGAGCGGCGCGCCTGTCCGTAATCGAAATCCGGCGCGGGCGCCGGTGCGACTTGCTGGACGGGGCGGGCAGGCGCAAACAGCAGATCGAACAATCCACCTTCAGCGCTCTGGGCCTGGGCCGGCAGAGTCAGCATCAGCATGCCGAAAGCAGGGGCGATCACAGCGCGCGACGCAGCTGGCAGCGAGATCGTCGGCATCGATGTCTCCGATGAGGGCGCCCGGCCGCGTGCCGAGATGATCCCTTAACAAAAGCACAACCTGAACAGTTCCAGGGTTTTCAAAACGTGGTGAGGATGGCGGCAAGATCTCGCGAGTATGGTTGCAAAGCCCCGACGAGAATAAAATCCGACGCTTCGTGCCGGGTCAGGAAACACTCCTGATGGTGGCTAGCGAACGTCTGATCCCGCGCCCTCATCAACAGGCGGCCAGCGCAGCAATCCTGGCCGCGCGGAACGCGGGGCGTTCGGGTTTTCTGCTCGGAGACATGACGGGGCTCGGCAAGACTCTGTCGGTTTGGTGCGCTGTCGCCGCCATGCCGGAGCGCGAGGTGCTGATCGTCTGTCCCAAAGGCGCGATGCCTCAGTGGCGGCGGACGATCGCCCTGTCGGGCCTCGCCGAGAAGGACGTGACCCTCACGAACTACGAGCGGACGAAGGGCCTGATGGCGCCTCCGCCGCCGAGCAATCGGCGCTCGACCCGGGCCAGGAACAATGCGCTGGCCAAGCACGGGACGCCGAAACGCGCATGGTCCCTGGTGGTCTTCGACGAGAGCCACCGCATCCGCAATCCCTACGCCCAGCAGAGCCTCGTCTGCCGACAGATCGCGGAGGATGCGGCCTTCACGATCTATCTCAGCGCCACGGCGGGCCAGGCCCCGCACGAACTCTCGTATCTCGGCCGTCTGCTCGGCGAGGCCGCCGGCCATCCGACCGGGACACTGGCCGAGTTCCGCACGCTGATGCAGCATCTCGGCATCGGCCGTGCCAAGGGGCGCTGGACCAACTGGTCCTGGGACGCAAACCCGCGCGACTGTACGATCATGGCCGACCTCCTGTTCAAGGGCGATCGAGCGATCGGGCTTCGGCGGCGACCGGGTGACATCGCCGGTTGGCCGGAGGTGCAGCGTGCCCTCAGCGCAGTCGCCCTCAGCCCCGCCGAGCGCCGGCTCTACGACGCCACTTGGCGGGAATTCCGCCGCGAATGGGGGCTGCTGGGTGGCAGTACCCGCAAGCCAGCAGGCTGGGCCGCCGACCTGCGCTTTCGCCAGAAGGCCAGCTTGCTCCGGGTCTCGGGAACCACGGGCTTCGCCGACCTCCTGATGGAAGAGGGCCATGCGGTGGCGATCTCGGTCGCTTTCCTGGAGACGGCCGCCGCGCTGGTCGAGGCGCTGCGGACAGCCGGCTGGCGGGCGGAGACGATCACCGGCGCCCAGTCGGGCGAGGCCAACGAGGCGGCACGTCTCGCCTTCCAGACCGGCGGGCTCGATGCCATCGTCTTTACCGTCACCGAGTCGATCTCGCTTCACGCCGGCGAGTTGCCGGGTGGCGAGCGGCCCCGTGCTCTGATCGTCCACGACCTGCGCCACAGCGCGATTCAGCTCGCCCAGATTGAGGGCCGCTGCCATCGAGATGGGCAGAAGGCGACGATCTACTATGCCCTGGCCGAAGGCACCGTGGAGGAGAGCATCGCCACCACCGTCGTCGGTCGGATGGCCTCGATGGAGGCGATGGCCGGTGAGGACACCGCCCTCCTCGATGCGATCGCCCTTGCCCTGTCCGAAACGCGGGATGCGGAAGCCGCCTGACCGAATCGCGGCTGGCTGGAACGGGATCGAACCGTCACGGTTGTGGCCTTCGAGGTCCGGCGCATGCAGGATGCTTCGGCCAACGAAAAGGACCCGCCCCGATGGCCCCACCGACGCCGAGCCTCGGCCGCCTGATCAGTGAGGGCCTGCGCCACGGCGGAGATCTCGTGGGGCAGGAACTCGAACTGATGCGCCGGGAGACGGATGGCAACATCCGCGCCATCCTGGGCGTGTTCGCCTGCTTCGGTACAGCCGTCATCCTGCTGGTGGCTGCGTTGGCGATGGTGCTCGTGGCTCTGGTGAAGGGTCTGGCGGCTCTGATCGGGTCGGAAATCCTCGCGGCGCTGATCGTCGGCGCCCCGTTTGCGGCCGTTGCCCTGATCCTGATGATGCTCGGACTGCGTCGGATGGACCGCTCGAACCTGCTTCCGCGCCGATTCGAGCGTCAGATCGAGAAGGATGCCGCCTTGATGACCGGCCGGAATGACGACTGAGCACTACATACGAGGTCTGCCGGCCGGCGTCGCAGCACCGAGCAGAGCGTCCTTGTCGACGCCGAGCGCAGTTGCAATCTCAGCCAGCGCCACGTGCTCGAGCTCGCTGATCCCGGCCTGATCGGCGACATCCGCCGCGATCAGGAACACGCTCGTCCGCTGGGCAACGTCCCGCTCGGCGATGGCCGAGACGAAGCTCAGGTTCTCCGCGCGCCCAGCACGCGTCCGCGCGCGGGCAATGCCCTCGAACAGCTCCGATTCCAGCTTCAACGTGTCGTAGCCCCGCTCCAGGATCGGATTGGAACGCATGCCGGCGAGCGCTGCCTCGATCTCCTCCTCGTCGATTTCGTAATCCGCCAGGATCACATTGGCCGAGGCCGAGACCGCTGCCTCCATCAGGGGGCGGTCGCCGAGAAAGGCCCCCATGGTCTGGGAGAAACGCCCGACGAACTCTTGAAACACACCCATTCGTTTCCCCGAACACCTGGCGTTCCGCCTGCGTCGCCCTGGCTGGACCGTCGCATGGCAGATCGACCGCATCAAAAGCTTGGCGCCGAAGCGCTGTCAACGCACCCGCGGCCGGGACCTACGGACGCGCCGGCTTCGGCGGATACGCGTGAGTGGTGCCCTGAGGGTCGGTGACCCGCCAAGTCGTCCCGGCCGGCTCCAGGTAGTCCGGTCCCACCGGGACCTTGCCGTGCCCGCCGGGGATGTCGAGGACGTAGGTCGGCTGCGCGAGGCCGGACAGACGGCCCCTCAGGGCGCGGACGAGATCACGCCCGGCCGCCAAGTCCGTCCGCAGGTGTCCGGTCCCCGGTGCGAGGTCGCCGTGATGAAGGTAGTACGGCTTGATCCGGTTCTCGACGAAGCGACGCATCAGCAGCGCCAAGGTCGCGGGATCGTCGTTGACGCCTGCCAGGAGGACCGTCTGGCTCACCATCGGGATCCCGGCATCAACCAGCCTCGCCACCGCCGCCATCGCCGCCGGAGTGAATTCCGCGGGATGGTTGGCATGCAGAGCCACGAAGACCGCGCCGCCGAAACGTTTCAGGGCGCCGATCAGGTCGTCGTCGACCGTACCCGGATCGACGACGGGGACCCGCGTGTGAAAGCGCAGGACGCGCACGTGCGGGATGGCCCCGAGAGCGCCGGCGAGGTGTGCGAGGCGGCGCACCGAGAGTGCGAACGGATCGCCACCGGTAACGACGACTTCCCAGATTTCCGGCCGGTCCGCGATGTAGGCGAAGGCTTCGGTGAGTTCGGCTTCGCTCAGGGTCCCCTGGCCCTCCGGGCCGACCATCTCGCGCCGGAAGCAGAAGCGGCAATAGACCGGGCAGACGTGCAGGGGCTTGAGCAGGACCCGGTCGGGATAGCGATGCACGAGGCCCGGCAGGGGGCTGTGGGCCGCGTCGCCGATGGGATCGGCGTCCTCCTCGGGCCGGGTCACGAGTTCTTCGGCCCGGGGCAGGAACTGCCGCGCGATCGGGTCGGCGGCATCGCACGGATCGATCAACTCGGCCATGTCAGGTGTCAGCGAGACGGCATAGCGCGTCGCGACGGCCTCCAGGGCCGAGAGATCGCCGGGCGCCACGAGGCCCGCACGGACGAGGGCGGCTGGATTGCGCAGGGCCGTCTTCATCGAGCTCCGCCCGCCACCGGCGTCCAGATCACATCCTCGATGTGGCGGGCATCGGTTGCCAGCATGACGAGGCGATCGAGGCCGAGGGCGATGCCACTTGCCTCCGGCATGATCGCCAGGGCTTCGAGGAAGTCCTCGTCGATCGGATAGGTCTCGCCATAGACGCGAGCCTTCTCGGCCATTTCCAGCGTGAAGCGCCGGCGCTGCTCGTCGGCATCGGTGAGCTCCCCGAATCCATTGGCGAGTTCAACGCCGCAGGCATAGAGCTCGAAGCGCTCGGCCACGCGGGGATCGTGTGGACTCGGCCGCGCCAGCGCCGCTTCGCTGACCGGGTATTCATACAGGATGGTCGGCCGCCCGATGCCCAGATGCGGCTCGATCCGCGCCACCAGCACCCGACAGAACAGATCGGCCCAGGTGTCGTCCTCCGCCACCCGGAGGTCTGCCCGACGCACCGCCCCGGCGAGCGCGTCGCGGTCGGTTGAACCGTCACGATCGATGGTGGCGAGGAGATCGATGCCGGCGCGCTCGGCAAATGCCTCGGCCAGGGTCAAGCGCTCGAACGTCGCGAACGGGTCGGCCTCCCGATCACGATGGCGCAACGTGCCGATGCCGGCCGTGTCGGCCGCGAGCGCCAGGAGGTCGGCGCAGTCCTGCATCAATTCCATGTACTCGGCCCCGGCCCGGTACCATTCGAGCATCGTGAATTCCGGATGGTGCAAGGGCCCGCGCTCCCGGTTGCGATAGACACGGGCGATGCTGAAGAGGCGCGGCTCACCGGCCGCCAGCAGCTTCTTGCAGGCGAATTCCGGCGAGGTGTGCAGGTAAAGCGGCTGACGCGCCCCGTCCGATCCGAGCGCCTCCGTGCTGAAGGCCGAGAGATGGGCCTCGTTGCCTGGAGAGATCTGGAGGGCGGCCGCATCGATCTCAACGAACTCGGCCGCCGCGAAATGCGCGCGGACAGCGGCGACGATGCGGTTTCGCGCCATCAGGGCCGGACGGCGGTCGGCGTGGCGATGGGGTGCCCACCAGGGGGAGGGGGTGTTCATACGCGAAAACTTTGCGGCCCGCACGGGAGGACATCAGGGTCTCGGAAGTGCCGCCTTGCGGTGCGACTGGCAACGGTGGCGCGGATAGGTTAGTGGCGGAGCCAAGATGTCGCTCCCGCGGAGGATTCCGCGTCGGGGCGCCGCGTCCGTTTTTTCAACGAACACAGCAGGACCAGACCCCGTGAAGGTGATCGCCTCTACGCTCCGCAAGGGCAACGTCGTCGACAAGGATGGCAAGCTCTACGTCATCCTGACGGTCGAGAACATCCATCCCGGCAAGGGCACCCCGGTGACCCAGCTCGACATGCGCCGCATCACCGACGGCGTGAAGGTCTCCGAGCGCTACCGCACCACCGAATCGGTCGAGCGCGCCTTCGTCGAGGACCGGGAGCACACCTTCCTGTACGAGGACGGCGAGGGCTTCCACTTCATGAACCCCGAGAACTACGATCAGGTCGCGATCCCGAAGGACGTCGTCGGCTCCGCCGCGCCGTACCTGCAGGAAGGCATGGCTGTGATGGTCTCGACCCATAACGGCGTCGCGCTGACCCTGGACCTGCCGCAGCGCGTCGTTCTCGAAGTGACCGAGACCGAGCCGGCGATGAAGGGCCAGACCGCCTCGTCGTCCTACAAGCCCGCCATTCTCTCCAACGGCGTACGCACGGCCGTTCCACCCCACATCGCCGTCGGCACCCGCGTCGTGATCATGACCGAGGATGGCTCCTACGTGGAGCGCGCCAAGGACTGAGCGATTCCGGGAACGGCCCTCCGCCTCACGGGGCTGGGGTCGTTCCATCAGCGGCCTCGTAGCAGGTCTGCGACAGGCTCTGGGCTCGCTGGCGCTCCGCCTGGGTGAAGCTTCGGGGCCGGTCGGCCCAGAGGTTCTCTCGCCGAAAGGCGTCCGAGACGCAGGCGGCGGCCCGGCTGCAGGCTGTGCCCTCGCCGCCAGTGGCAAGGCAGTTTCGCACGTAAAGCGCCCGAAACTCGGCGACACCCGCCTGCGGATGCGGTCCGGTCAGGGTGACGAGGCCCGTCAGCAGAGCCATCAGAATGGGCTGATGGATGAGGTAGATCGCCAGACTGTGGCGACCGGCCCAGCTCAGACCACGCCCGAACCAACCAGTCCCGGACCAGTCGGCCAATCGCGATCGGCCGACGGTGTCCCGCCCGTATCGGGCCAGCGCCACCCCCACCAGTACCATGCCGAACCAGGGAAACAGCGGCACGTAGTCGTTGGTCTGCGGCGTGCCGCGTCCCAATCCGATGAAGGACAGGATCGGCGCATCGAACGGACCGCCGGAGGTCCAAAGCGGAGCGGCGATCACGACGGCTGCTCCAGCGGTGGCCGCCCAGCCGGGCGCCTGCACGAACGGCAGGGCCAGCACGCTCGAGGCCGCGATGCAGTGCAGGATGCCGAAGAAGATATAGCTTGATGGATCGGTGAGGTAGGTCGCGACTGTCACAAGGGCGGCCGCAGCCGCGATGCGGGCGAATCGCAGGCCGAAGCGCTTGGGTGCGAAGCGGCCGCCATTCATGAGAACGAGCCCGATGCCGACGAGCACGAGGAAGGTTCCGGCGATTCCGTGAGCGATCATGCGCCCCGGCGGCGTCAGGGCATAGTTCTCCGGCGTGAGCCGTAGAGCCCCGAGATCCCACGTGGCGTGGTAGAGCGCCATCGCCAGCAGAGCGAGGCCACGCCCGGCATCCAGGGCAGCGTACCGGAAGCGCAGCGCGACGGAGGTCAACAACCAGGATTTCATCGCAGAGGCCGTACCATCGAATGATGGCCTCCGCGACGACGCGACGATCTCCGGTCTCGACGGACGCTTTCGCGCAACAGCGCTAACGAAATTTCAGCTTTGCGCGCTCGATCGAAAAAATCCTGAGCCCCCGCCGGTCTTTGCGCCGGAAAATGGCAAGGTGCGCTGTTGCGCGCGCACAGCCCTGCCGAACAATGCGGCATCGGGAAGCCGGCGGACGCATGAAACGGGCTTCCGCCGAGTCATGACTTTGTTAATCTCTGACGCGGGTCGCGTGACGTGATTCGGTGTGGGTTGCTGACATGTCTGACGATTTCGGTTCAGGCCCGTTTGGGCAGCGTTCGTGGGGGGAGCAGGACGAGAACCGCTCCGTCGAAGGACAGAGCATCGATGCCCAGCGGCCCCTCGACCTCATGGAGGTCGCCGGTCGGATCAAATGGTTCGATGTCTCGAAGGGCTTCGGATTCATCGTCCCCGACGACGGCTCGGCCGACGTGCTTCTCCACATCACCTGCCTGCGTCGCGACGGGCACCAGAGCGCCAGCGAGGGCGCACGCGTGGTCGTGGAAGCCACCGAGCGGCCGCGCGGCTGGCAGGCTTTCCGGGTGATCTCGCTCGACCAGTCGACGGCGCTGCACCCCTCAGAGCTGCCGCTTCCGCGCACGCATGTCACGGTTACACCCACCAGCGGGCTCGAAACCGCGGTGGTGAAGTGGTTCAACCGTCTCCGCGGCTTCGGCTTTCTCAGCCGCGGCGATGGGACACCCGATATCTTCGTTCACATGGAGACGCTTCGCCGCTACGGGATCGCCGAACTCAAGCCGGGCGAGATGGTTCTCGTCCGCTATGGCGATGGTTCCAAGGGCAAGATGGCCGCCGAAGTCCGGCTCCTCGACGGCGCGCTGCCCGCCTCACACTGACGGATGGTCCGGTGCTCTCCAGACACGTGATCGACTGGCGCGATGGATGTCGCGCGCTCCTCGCCCTTGTGCTCCTCGCCCTGATCCTCGATCCAGCGGTGGCGCAGGATGCGCGTTCGGGACCGACCGAACCGCTGAGCATCGTGGGCCGCGAGGGACGGCACGTCTTCGCCGTCGAGGTGATGCGCACCGACGCGGAGCGTTCGCGCGGCCTGATGTACCGTCGCTCGATGGCGCCCGACCACGGCATGCTGTTCGATTTTCAGGCTTCCGCCCCGGTGGCGATGTGGATGAAGAACACCTACCTGCCGCTCGACATGGTGTTCATCCGGGCCGACGGCACCATCGCAAAGATCGCGGCAGATACCGAGCCGCTCTCGACAAAGGTCATTCCGTCGAGCGAACCGGTGCTGTCCGTGCTCGAACTCAATGCCGGGACCGCGGCACGTCTCCGTCTGCATGCCGGAGACCGGGTGGAGCACTCACTCTTCGAGAAGCCGGCGCGCTAGCGTCGGTTCTTCCGGGTCCCACCCTGGAACACACCGAGAACAAAGGCTTGACGTCGCCGAGGTTTCCCATCAGTGTTCCCTTAATGTTCTGATCCATTTCGGGACTGCCACTAGGCAGCCGCGGGACTGGCGGCGAGGGGACATCATGTTCGATCTCACTTTAGACGACGCGTGCCGGCCGAGCCCGATCCTTTTCGAGAATGCGGACTGGCGTGTAGCTGCCGATGGTCTCGAGCATCGCGAGACCGGGTACTTCATCGCACGAGAGGCGATTGGGATTCGGCGCGACAATCTTTGGGAATGGCCCCTGCACTTGGCCGAGAAGAACTGGTGCACGGTCCGCCTCTTCCGCGAGGCGTTCCTGGCTGCGATCGATGCCTTCGGCGTCGCGCGCGATGCCGATCTGGCGCAATCCTTCGCGGTCGCCTTCGGTTTCGTGGCATCGGGCGCTTCGCAAAAGAGCGAGGAGGACTTCGTATCGCTCGGTGATCTCGTGCGACCGAAATCAACGGTGACGGGCACCTCTCGAAAGCGCAATCCGGCCTCCGAGGGGCGGGTCATAGCGCGGCGGATGGGATCGCCGGCGTCTCAGCGGATCGGCGAAACGAGCCGTCACCGTATCGCCCTCTGACGTCTGGTCGCTGCTGCTACATGCCCTAAGTGCTCCACGACGTCGAAATGCGCCGCGGGGATCTCATGTCGCAGACACCGGATCATGTTGAGGACAGCTCAAACCTCGAAGGTCTCGACGGCCTGCTGACACCCCCCTTCTCGCGACGCGGCTTTGTCATGACCAGCTTGATGACCGGTCTGACCCTGGCAACCAGTTCGGTCGATGCTCAGGTCATCCACACGGATGCCGACTCGATCGTGGCCGGCGAAGTCAAGATCCCAGCCGTCGACGGTCCCATGCCAGGCTACCGAGCCATGCCGAAGGGCGAGGGGCCATTTCCGATCGTGTTGGTCATCGAGGAGATCTTCGGCGTCCATGACTACATCAAAGATATTTGTCGTCGCCTGGCTCAAGCCGGCTACTGTGCGGTCGCGCCTGAACTTTATGCGCGTCAGGGCGATCTTTCGACAATGACCGATGCGAAGGCGATCATTCGCGACATCATTTCGAAGACGCCCGACGCGCAGTGGATGGCCGACCTCGACTCAGCAGCCGCCTGGGCCATTTCGACGTCGCGCGGAGACCAGGGGCGGATCGCCGCCATGGGGTGGTGTCGTGGTGGGCGAGGCGTTTGGCTCTACGCCGCACACCGAAAGGACCTGAAAGCGGGAATCGCCTGGTACGGGCCGGTCGGGGGCGAACGCTCAGAGATTCAGCCGAAAACCGCATTGGACGTCGCCGCCGATATACAGGCGCCACTGCTCTGCCTTTACGGCGGTGCCGATTCCGGCATTCCGGTCGCGGCCGTGGAGGCTGCACGAGACAAGGCAAAAGCCGCAGGCAAATCGGTCGAGCTCGTCGTCTATCCCGAGGCACCCCACGGCTTTCACGCCGATTATCGGCCAAGCTATCGTGAAGCGGATGCCAAAGACGGATGGACACGCGCCTTAGCCTTTCTGAAATCTCATGGTGTTGGCTAAAATCCCTAGAAAAGCGTGACGCCGAAAGCACAGGACGAGTCCGCAAGCCTCGATCCGGATATTCGGTTGGTTCCGCCACATTGACAGCGATGCGCCCCCATGGCGCAAGATTGCGCTTGGCCCGCCGTTCTGGCCCGAAGAGCGTACCGGACCCATGAGCGCTGTGAATTCGTCTGATGCACGTCCCGTAATACTCGTCGTCGAGGACGAACCAGACGAGCGATTCCTCGCGGCTGAGCTGCTCGAGGAAACCGGTTTTCGAGTTATCGAGGCCGAGACAGCCGAGCGCGCCCTCGCGATCCTGAACGACCGGGGCGACGAAGTCAGTGTCGTCTTCTCTGACGTGCGCACACCCGGTCCGATCGGGGGCTTCGAGCTGGCCCGCATCATCGGCGTAACTTGGCCGCGTGTCCGGGTCCTTCTGACATCCGGTGATGCCGGCGATCAGCCGAGTGACCTGCGTGTCTCAGCGACTTTCATTCCGAAGCCGTGGCGAGCCGCCGACATCCTAGCCTGGGTCCAGGAAGCCGCCGGCCGAACCGATAGCGGCGTTTCCAGGCCTGACATCATCGGTCCGTCGGCACCCGGCAACTGAAAATTATCGTAAATCAAGGGAAACATTGACGCAGAAGGCCGTTGTCCGGTCTCTGAAATCGAGAGGCCGAGCGATGGCCCGAAAGCCAGCGATGACCTTTGCGCAGTCGGTGAACGCTCAATGTCCGGATGAATCCTGGTCCTCCTTGACAGGCTTATCGGATGATCGGCTGCTTGCCACCATCGGACACAGTCTTCGGAACATCTATGAGCCGATAACGGATGCTGATCAGCCGAGGGATCTTCTGCAACTCGCCCTCGTGATTGAAGAGCGGGTGAGGGACCTCGGCTTCTGAATCCTTGCATTCTACCGGCCGGGTGCGGCGGGAATACCGCACTTGTCCGCTGCGACTTGACGTATGGTTCGGATCACATTTCCTCCGTGCTTCGCCAGGACCGGCTTTCCGAGCTTGGGTCATGAGACGTACGGGCCTGCGTCACCGGATCAACCATGCGTCTGAACCTGAGCCTCGGTGTCGCCGCGATCAGCGTTGCCTGCCTCATATCTCTGGCTAAGCCGGTGATCGCTGCCACTCCGCCGAACCAACCGGCTGAGGGTCCCGGCGGGGTCGGCGATCGAGCAGCCGCGATCGTGAAGCGCGGTCTCGGCAAGGCGGGGTCTGGCAGCTTCGTGTTCTACAAGTCCGGTGACGCGCCGGCCCAGGGACGACCGGTCGTCATCCTCCTGCATGCTTGGGGCGCCCCGAACCCGCAGGCCTATGGGAGCTGGATCGACCACCTCGCGCGGACCGGGTCCCTGGTCATCTTCCCACGGTTCCAGGATCTCAATCGCACTCGCCCATCCGAATCGACCGCCATTGCCGAGCGCATCGTCAAGGCGACCCTTTCGGATCTGGCAGCCGACGCGGAAGCAAAGCCCGATGTGAAGCGTGTCGCCGTGATCGGCCATCTTGCCGGCGCACCCATTGCGGCAAATTTCGCTGCTGATGCGTCAGATCAAGGCCTGCCCACACCGCGGCTAGTCTTTGCCGTGATGCCGGGCGGGATCGCCAGCGATGCGCGGGCGCGGGGCGTGGTTCTGCACGATCTCAGTCGGATCGCGCCGGAGACCCTGGTGGTCACCGTGATCGGCGATCGTGATGCCCGGGCCGCCGATCTTGCCGCTCGACGGCTGCTGCGGGATGCCAGCGCAGTTCCAGCTGAGCGTAAGCTGTTCGTGCGGGCGCTGTCGGATGACCATGGCTTTCCCGCCTTGGCTGCCACGCTGACCTCTCCAGCGGCGGTCGATACCGCGTATGACGGGGCGGCGATCAAGCTCCCGCCTGAGCCGCCACGCGATCCGAAGCAGCCGGCCCCGCCCTTCAAGTGGTCTCCGGACATGGCGTTGACCGGCGAGCAGACCACACTGGTCTCACAGATCAACAACGCACGGGCCGATAGCCTGGACTATTTGGCCTACTGGAAGACCTTCGACCTTGCCGCCGCTTCGGCGTTCTCCGGCACCGATGCTACATCCCTGAAGGGCAATCCTCGTTTCAGCGACATGGAACGCTGGGCCGATGGCTGGCCGGTGAAGCGCCTGGTCGTCGAAACCCCACGAGCGCCGGCTGTCCAGCCGACGGCATCGCAACGAACGCCTGCGGCGGCCGCCGATCGGCCCAAATCACAGCCGGCACGACGTCCCTGAACACTCCATATCGGAGTTCTTCGGCGGCACTCCACGCGCGCCGATAAAGCGTCGGTATTTATGGGATGCCAAAATCCAATGACGCCGGCGTTGATTGCTGACGTGCCGCCACGATCGCGAGACGTGGCGCAAGCTTTGCGTGACCTACGTCCGGATCGACTGGACAGGCCATCATGCCCGATTTCATCGCTATCCTTGGCGCGTCGACACTGTTCTGCGCCACAGTCATCGTGCTGAACGGCCTCACGAGAATGGCGATTCAGCTCAATTGTGCGACTGGAGATCTCGCCGAGAACGGATTGGCGCAATTTGGCGTGGCGATCGCCATCGCGGGGCTCGCCTTGCAGAGATCCTTTCGTCGAAAGGGTCTTGAAGGTCCGTTGTCGGGACCCGGCGAAAACCGTCGGACCTGATGAACGTTTTCGGCTTTTCGCGGCATGTTGAAAACGTGGCGATCCTGTGCCGCGCGCAGGAACCGTCCAGCTAAGTTGGCGTTATGCTGTCATGAGGTCGCAGCCCATGCTGCACCGTACTTGTTCAAGGGGTGGGTCACATGCTCGGATGGGCCGTTACGTTCCTGGTCGTCGCCCTCGTCGCGGCGCTTCTTGGCTTCGGTGGTATTGCCGGCACCGCAATGGAAGCCGCCAAGCTGGTATTCTTCGTTGCGATCGTTCTGTTCGCCATTTCGGCCGTCATCGGCCTGATGCGCGGCCGTTCGCCGACACTCTAACGAGCCAAGCGGCGCGTTACGCTTCGCGACTCTGACGTGAAGGCCGCCCCAAGACGGGCGGCCTTTCTTATTTCGGCAACGGTCCAATCGAGAGATGTCCTCATCCCGACACTGAAACAGGTAATTGTGGGTCCACCATCACCTGGAGCCTAGGGTTCGGAAGGGGAAGAAGACGTGTCGAGCTGCGCGATCAGATCGCGGAAACGGTCCGGCACGGGTTGCTGAACGATGGTATCGTACATCGCGCGCAAATGTAGACCGATGCGTTTCTGGGTGTGATCGCTGAGGCCTTGTCCTGCCGACGAGGCGTCCGCCTTCGAGGTAGAACCTTCCGCCGAAGGCCCATGCCTCGATCCGTCATCATCCATACTAAGGTCCCCTTGGATGTCGACAAGCGACATCGCCGCGATTGTTTTGCGGCTTCACATAGGCCATGGCTGCACCTGCAACGCTGGTGTGAACAATCGGTTCCCGACCAGCGGAACGGAGCCCTGCATTCCGCGTTGTGGCGGAGGCGCCCGAGAGAACGGCAAAGCCAAGGGGATATAATGTCGACAGCTCAACTCGTCGTTCAGCATCTGCCGTACCTGCGCCGTTATGCGCGGGCGCTGACCGGCAGCCAGGTTGCTGGCGACGCTTACGTAGCGGCCACCCTGGAGACTCTCGTGAACGAGCCGGAGACGCTCGGTCGCAGCTCCAACGTGAAGGCCGACCTGTTTCGTGTCTTCACCCGAATCTGGAATTCGCTGTCCGTGAATGGCCAGAGCGAACAGGTGCAGCATGACCTTCCGGCGGAAGTCCGGCTCGGACAGATCACGCCTCTGCCACGCCAAGCCTTCTTGCTCTCCTGCCTCGAAGGGTTTTCCGAAGAAGACGCGGCGATCATTCTCGACGTCGACGTCAGCCAAGTCCGCGACCTCGTCGACGAGGCAGGCCGCGAACTTGCCGCTGATATGGCAACCGAGATTCTGATCATTGAGGACGAGCCGCTGATTGCCATGGATCTCGAGGCTTTGGTCGAAGGACTCGGCCACAACGTGATCGGGGTCGCGCGGACCCGGACGGAGGCTATCAAGATCGCGTCCGGTGGAACTCGTCCAGGCCTGATCCTCGCTGACATCCAGCTCGCCGACGGGAGTTCGGGTCTTGATGCCGTTAACGATCTCCTCAAGACCTTCGAGGTCCCGGTTATCTTCATCACCGCCTATCCCGAGCGCTTCCTGACGGGCGAACGGCCGGAGCCGGCGTTCCTCATTGCGAAGCCGTTCCAGCCTGCCAACGTCTCGGCCGTGATCAGCCAAGCCCTGTTCTTCCAGCAAAGCGCTCGGCGACGTGAGGCGAAGTCCGCCTGATATACCCCAGCCCCGGAACGTCGCGTTCGCGCTGGATCTCCCATCCGATCGCTCATCAACCCCGGTGTCCGCACCGGGGTTTTTTCGTTGCGGCGCGGGCCGCTGTCGCATGGCGGGCCGGCATAAAAAAACGGGTCGGAAAATCCGACCCGTTTGGAAGGTTCCGGCCTGTGCACAAGGGGAATGCGGGGGAGGACCAGGCGGCCGGGTGCTCGAACAACGGCGTCGAGAACCGCAGGTTCCGAATGGGCCAGACCCTGCTACATTTTTCTCCGCCGTGATGCGCTGAGGCCACAGCGGAAGCGCTCCTGCAGCCGATCTTTCGTTACTCCAGACACAGCGATTTATTCGGCTAACGCCACGATACCCACGATCGAACGGTTAAGGAACCGTTGTGGCAGCGCCGCGTTACCGCATTAGCCTGTCAAGCTCCCTGTGGAGATTACGACGATGTTTCGCTCCGGCTTGTTTCTCAATGTGAGTGGGCCGGCTGCGCTGTTGACACTGCTGATACATCCGGCCCTGCGCCACAGCGCTGATCAGAACATCGTTCAACAGCGCTCAGTCATATCAGCGCCCGCCAATGCCAGCGGGGAGGCAATGTTTCCCCCGCGGACCGTACGTCCCGTTCACATCGCGTCGATACCGAATATTCGAGACCGATCGATGCTTGTTGCACCCTCAATCGGTCAAACAGCAAGCGAAAGGGACATCCCTCGTGTTCGGAAGCCGCTTCAGGAAGGCTGTGAACGCTCGATCAGCTCTCTGGCGGGCCCTGAGGCCCGCCGAATGGTGCCTGGTCGGTGCATGACGTGAAACGTTCTGTTGCTTTCCAAGGCTTCTACAAGAAACACCCCGTTCCATAGGAACGGGGTGTTTCTTGTTGCGTAAAACGGCGTGCACCCTATTGAGGCTGCACGCCGTCCCGAAATTACTCGTCGCCGGGACGACCGGACCCACTGGACTGTCCGCCCTTACGACCAGCATTCGATGCCAATTCGCGGTCCTGCGAAAACGAGCGCTTTTCCGCCGGGACGCTGCGGCCGCCCTTGCTCGCGATCTCTCGCTGCCGTTCGAGGTCCATCGATGCGAAACCTCGCTTCGAGGTGGAATTTCCTGATGCCATCAGTGCCTCCTCAGCTATGCGTTCACTGTGATCACAACCTTTGCCAATATCGATGGTTCCTCGTCTGATGGCTGAGCCAGCGGTTAGTACCGCCACCATTGGCAATTAATCCGAGCTTAACCGTTGAACCTGCGATGGGTGGTCTCAGACCGTCGTCCGTAGGCCGGTGTCAGGGATCCGCCAGCAGCGACCCCGCTCGCCGGGGCTGGACAAAGCCTGTTTGGCCCGCATTGGATACATGACGATCGTGGCGTGCCCACAAGGACGTCGCGCCGCTGGAGCCCGCCCTATGACCCTCGAAACCGAGGTTACGTCCCTTCGTCAAGTGCCGTTGTTCAGGGGTGTCGAGCCCTCGCGCCTGAAGTTGCTCGCCTTCACGAGTGAGCGAGTACATTTCGAGGCGGGGCAGCAACTCTTCGCGCGCGGCGACGCGGCCGATGCAGCCTACCTGTTGCTGGAAGGGTCGGCCGAGGTCGCAATAGAAGGGCCGCATGGTCCGTTTCGCCTTGCGCTCCTTGGCGCCAATGCCCTGGTTGGCGAAATGGGCATCCTGGCCGATCAGCCGCGCTCCGCCACGGTCGCCGCCGTAGAACCGGCCACCGCACTGCGGATCGACCGCACCGTGTTCCTAGAGTTGCTGGCTCAGTTCCCTCCGATCGCCATCGCGGTGATGCGGGAATTGGCCCTCCGTCTCGAACAGACCAATCAGCAGCTTGCCGAGACCCGGGGTTAGGCGGGGCTCGGGCTAGCGTAGACCTGTTGGTTCAGGCAGCCGGATAGGTGATGAATTCCATCAAGGACCCATCCGGGTCTCGGAAATAGAGACTGACGCCGGATCCGGCGGCTCCATTGCGCTCGACCGGTCCGAGTTCCACGGTTACGCCTTGCGACGCCAGATGGGCGGCGGCCTGCTCGATCGTCCCCGACCAGCGGAAGCAGAGATCGCTGTTGCCCGGCATGACAGGCCGCTCGGCGAGCGGGGCCGCACTCACGCCCGGCCCATGAACGTTCAGCTGCACCCCTCCAAATCGGTAGGCGAACGTCGCTCCACGCGGGATGAGTTCTGCACCCATGACGTCACGATAGAAGGCATTGGACCGCGCCCAGTCGGTGACATGAATGACGCAATGGTCCAGGTGCACGGCCGGGGCGAGATCGGTCAGGAATGTGCCGGTTTCAAAATCTGCCAGCGTCTGCGTCTCGACCATGCGCGATCGTGCCTCGTTCCCAGGATGGGTAGTCCGATCATGCGAGGCCGCTTCCTTCGACGCAATGGCTCCAAACGCCGGCCGATCGTAGGCACCTCGAAAACGTCACTTCCCGGCCCGACAGGGCGAGGACTACTTCCGGGATGGTCAGCAACATCATGACTGCGGCGGGAATGACACAACGTCGGGCGGCCGGGAGGGGTAGTCAGGGGACAGTGCCGTCGCCCAACGCGTCGAAACGTGGAGTTGTCCATGCCGTCCCGCCGCCTCGTCCTCGGGCTGATCCTGATCGCACCCCTCGCCGCATGCCAGTCGCGCGGTCCCATGAATGTCGCGCAGGACGACGAGGCGGCCTGGTACGCCGGAACGATGCCGGACAAGCCGTATGACGTGCCACTCGTCGACAAGAACCGGCTCGACCCAAAGTACCGACGTCAGGTGGTGCGGTACACCGGGCCGGAGAAGCCGGGCACGATCGTCGTCGACATCGATAATCGGCAGCTTGCCCTGGTGCAGGAAGACGGCTCCGCCGTGCAGTACGGCGTCGGCGTCGGCAAGCTGGGTTTCTCGTGGAAGGGTCAGGCCCGGGTCGGACGGAAGGGCGTCTGGCCTGACTGGAGCCCCACCACCACCATGGTGTCGCTCAATCCGGACCTGCCGCGCACCCGCAAGGGCGGTGTCGACAATCCCCTCGGCGCCCGTGCCCTGTACCTCTACCAGGGCAATCGTGACATCCTGTTCCGTATCCATGGCACCAACGAGCCCTGGAGCATCGGCGAGCAGATGTCTTCGGGGTGCGTCCGCATGCTCAACGAAGACATCGTCGACCTCTATGAGCGGGTGCCCGTCGGCACTCAGGTCCTCGTCAAGCGCAACGGCAAGTACCGAGTTTGAGGTCGACTGCGAGTCGTAGCTGACGGTCACCCTGGAGCCCTCATCGGATCTTCGGTGACCGGACGAACCCGGGAAAGCTTTTCATGACCTTCACGACTTCAAGCGTTCAACCAGTGATAGCGCTCGTAGCCGGCGTGTTGATCCTGGTCATGCCGCGCCTGCTCAACTTTATCGTTGCGATCTATCTGATCCTGGTGGGGCTCATTGGCCTCGGCGTCTTCCGCTCGTTTGGATGATCGCCTGACGGCCACGTTACAGCCGGACCGAAGCGTCACGGTGTCGGCCCCTGAATGATCCATTCATCTTGCGTTGCAGCATGAGATGGTCCAACCCGCCGTGTTAGGCATGGGGCAGTGTTCACTCCTGCAAGCGGACGGATACAGATGGGCAAATGGGTCTACTCCTTCGGTGATGGCAAGGCCGAGGGCCAGTCGTCCATGCGCAACCTGCTGGGCGGGAAGGGCGCTAACCTCGCAGAGATGTCGAATCTCGGTCTGCCGGTTCCTCCCGGGTTCACCATCACGACCGAAGTCTGCACCTACTACTATGACCACGGGCAGCAGTATCCCGACGAACTGAGAAGTCAGGTCAAGGCCGCCCTGGACGCCGTCGGTGCGCTCACCAGCCGCGGCTTCGGCAATCCAGAGAACCCGCTCCTCGTCTCGGTCCGCTCCGGCGCCCGCGCTTCGATGCCGGGAATGATGGACACGGTGCTCAACCTGGGCCTGAACGACGTCACCGTCGAAGCCCTGGCGCAAGGTGCCGGTGACCCACGCTTCGCCTACGATTCCTACCGGCGCTTCATCACCATGTATTCAAACGTCGTCCTCGGCGTGGAACACCACGCCTTCGAAGAGGCCCTGGAGCACTACAAAGAAGGCAAGGGCGTCAGCCTCGACACGGAGCTCGGGGCCGAGGACTGGAAGCACCTCGTCGGCAAGTACAAAGCCATCGTGAAGACGGAGCACGGTTCCGACTTCCCGCAGGCACCGGAGGATCAGCTCTGGGGTGCCATCGGCGCGGTATTCGATTCCTGGATGATCCCGCGTGCCAAGAAGTACCGTGAGCTGAACAGCATCCCGGAGAGCTGGGGTACGGCCGTCAACGTCCAGGCCATGGTTTTCGGCAACATGGGCGACACGTCGGCCACCGGTGTTGCCTTCACCCGCAATCCCTCGACCGGCGAGCGCGCCCTCTACGGCGAGTTTCTGATCAACGCTCAGGGCGAGGACGTGGTGGCGGGTATCCGCACCCCGCAGGACATCACCGAGAAGGCCCGCATCGAGGCGAAGTCCGATCGTCCTTCGATGGAATTGGCGATGCCGGATTCCTACGCCGAGCTGGTGCGGATCTACGGTCTTCTCGAGAACCACTATCGCGACATGCAGGACATGGAGTTCACCATCGAGAGCGGAAAGCTCTGGATGCTCCAGACCCGCAACGGCAAGCGCACCGCCAAGGCGGCCCTGCGCATCGCCGTCGATCTCGCGGCGGAAGGCCTGATCACCGAGGAAGAGGCTATCGGCCGCGTCGAGCCCGCGGCTCTCGACCAGCTCCTTCACCCGACCATCGATCCGAAAGCCGAGCGCAAGGTCATCGCCGCCGGTCTTCCAGCTTCGCCGGGTGCGGCCACCGGTGAGATCGTCTTCAATTCCGAGGACGCCGAAGCCGCCCGCAAGGCCGAGCGCAAGTGCATCCTCGTGCGTGTGGAGACCTCTCCGGAGGACATCCACGGCATGCATGCCTCCGAGGGCATCCTGACAACGCGCGGCGGCATGACCAGCCACGCGGCCGTGGTGGCGCGCGGCATGGGCAAGCCCTGCGTCTCCGGCGTCGGCTCGATCCGCGTCGACTACAAGGCGGGCACCCTCTCGGTCGCCGGGACCACCCTGAAAGCCGGCGACAAGATCACCATCGACGGCTCGACCGGCCAGGTCATTCTCGGAGAGGTGGCGATGCTGGAACCCTCCCTGTCGGGCGAATTCGCCACTCTGATGGGGTGGGCCGACAAGGTCCGCACCATGAAGGTCCGCACCAACGCCGACACGCCGACCGATGCGCGCGCCGCTCGCAACTTCGGCGCGGAGGGTATCGGTCTGTGCCGCACCGAGCACATGTTCTTCGAGGGTGACCGCATCGTCGCCGTTCGCGAGATGATCCTCGCCGATGACGCGGAGGGCCGCCGGGCCGCCTTGGCCAAGATCCTGCCCTACCAGCGTCAGGACTTCGTCGAGCTGTTCACCATCATGTCGGGCCTGCCCGTCACGATCCGTCTCCTCGACCCTCCGCTGCATGAGTTCCTGCCTCATACCGACGAGGAGGTGCGCGACGTTGCCACCAGCACGGGCGTGTCGGAGGACAAGCTGCGCCGCCGCATGACGGAGCTGCACGAGTTCAACCCGATGCTCGGGTTCCGCGGCTGCCGCCTCGCCATCGCCTTCCCGGAAATCGCGGAAATGCAGGCGCGGGCGATCTTCGAGGCCGCCGTGCAGGCAGCCAAGGAGACCGGCGCACCCGTGACCCCCGAGGTGATGGTGCCACTCGTCTTCACCAAGATGGAGTTCGACATCGTCAAGGCACGCATCGACGCCATGGCGAAGGCCGTCGCTGCCGAAACGGGCGGCATCGTCGACTATCAGGTGGGCACGATGATCGAGCTGCCGCGAGCGGCCCTGCGCGCGGGCGACATCGCTGAAACGGCGGAGTTCTTCTCCTTCGGCACCAACGACCTGACGCAGACCGCGCTCGGCATCTCGCGCGATGACGCCGCGACCTTCCTGGGAGCCTACACCCAGAAGGGCATTCTCTCCGCCGATCCATTCATTTCAATCGATCAGGAGGGCGTCGGTGAGCTCGTGCGCATCGGCGTGGAGCGTGGGCGGGCGGTCCGGCCCGACATCAAGCTCGGAATCTGTGGCGAGCACGGCGGCGATCCATCCTCGATCGCCTTCTGCCAGGAGGTCGGCCTCGACTACGTGTCGTGCTCGCCCTACCGCGTGCCGATCGCGCGCCTCGCTGCGGCTCAGGCGGCCCTTGCCGCAAAGGCCTCGAAGTAAGCGGACGCTCCGGTCTAAGCTTTCCCGAAGCTTACGACATCCATCCGGGGCGGTCCGTGACCGTCCCGGGCGCCCAGCGCAGCGTTCCGTTCAACAAATTGTCGAAAACGCGGCGAACTGATTTCACGCGGGCACGTTCAGTGCTAGTGCCGATCCGTTGCGCGCAGGCCATCCTGCCCAGAGGGGCGGCAGCCAACGCGTGGGATCGCCGTCATGAACGATACCAGCCCACCTCCTTTGTTTCTCACTGAGAACTCCGTCGCCGTTCCACTTCCGCGAGCGGTGCAGCAGGTCTTTCTCTGGGTCGTCGCCAGCATCGGCGGGCTAGCGACCCTTTCCCTGTTCGTATTCGCCGTCGCCACACAAAGCGGCGCCGATGCGGAACGCATCGCGAGTGCTCAGAATGGCGATCGCTCCGGGCTTTCGGCACTGTTCGGCAGTCTGGCGGCCACGCATGGACGACCCGGCTCGATCTGAGCGGCGGCCTTAACCGGTCCGCAACCATACCGCACGATAGTTCGATCGACCGGCTGGCATCCCGCGTGTGGGATGAACGACCGGACGGTAGGGCATCCTGGTGCGAGTCGGTTGCGTGGGTACGAAACGATCACGACGGACGTCGCATCTTCGTTGGCTGAGTGCCGCGATGACCCCGTGGGCGGCTGGCGTCGGGTTACTGGTGTCCTTCACGGCAACGGCCGGCACCGACATGGCGCCTGGCATTGCAGGATCTCTTGCGCCAAGCGCCCGGCTTCTTGCCACTGCATCACCGGGTGCACGCCTCTCCGGGACGGAGACCCGCACCCATCCGGCACGGCGGACGGCGAGCAGAGCAACCTTCGATCGCCCTGGGGAAACCGACAGCGAAGCGATTCTGGTTCGGGCCAGTCTGACCGAGATGAGTGGGGGATTGCTGCCACCCGGCAACGCTGCACCGAGCCTCGACGTCGATGCGGGCTTCGTGCCGACACCGGATCTCGGACGCGTCCGGAGCCCGGAGGTAGAGGGTTCGGTCGTGGTCGTCGACGATGGCGCGACTCCGGCCATTCCACGCGCCGAAGCCTTGTCGTCCACCACGCCGGCGCCTGCCGACGCGACACCGATCGAAATCGCGGCCGCGAGCCTGGTGTTCCCAGGCCTGTCACCGCGGGCCGGACAGACCGATGGTGGGACATCGATTCCGGAGGCCCCACCGGACGTCGCGCGGCATCGCTACGCCGACCTAATCGGTGCCGATGCCAAAGATCGCGAGCAGCGCTGCCTCGCCGAGGCGGTGTATTTCGAAGCGCGCAGCGAATCCGAGGAAGGCCAGGCTGCGGTTGCGCAGGTGGTTCTGAACCGGGTCAAAAGCGGGCTCTATCCGAGCAACGTCTGCGGTGTGGTGTATCAGAACCGGCATCGGTACATGGGCTGCCAGTTCTCCTTCGCATGCGAGGGCAAGTCCCTACGCATCACCGACGACGGTTCCTGGCAGACGGCCTCCCGCATCGCGAGCGCGGTGATCGACGGCCGCACTTACCTGGATGAGGTCGGCGGAGCGACCCATTACCATGCCGATTACGTAAGACCCGGCTGGTCGCGTCGCTTGAAGAAAATGGACGTCATCGGGCGGCATATTTTCTACCAGCTCAAGCGCGGACAAACCTGAAACTCGGTATTGTTCCGGGGCATTTAACAGAAGCAGGGAAACACCTAAGTAGTCCTAAGCTTGGGTTAATTTTACCTTGAGTCTCGATAGAGCTTGATCGGACGGCAACTTGGCGGCCTCTGGGACGTCGAGAGGCGCGCGGGCTTCGCGCACCATCCCGTCCCGTAAAGCGTTTCGCGCCGAGGTACCCTCATGACCACGCCGGTCGCCCCCCGCCTTCTTCTCGCTGCCCTCGCGGGCGCCGTCGTGACCATCTCGTCGGCCCAGGCCGGCGGCTGCGGCGGCGCCGAATGCTACCGCCACGTCAACACGCCTCCGGTCTATGGTGCCGTCTCCGAGCGTGTTCTGGTACGGCCTGCCGAAACGATCTATCGCACGATGCCGCCGGTCTATGAGACCGTCTCCGAACGGGTCGTCGTGGCGCCGGGTGGCCGCGTCTGGCAGACTCGCCGCGATGCTTATGGCGCGTTGATCGGCTGCTGGGTCGACGTCCCGCCCCAGTACGCGGTGCGCCGCCGACGCATTCTGGTACAGCCCGCCCAGACCGTCCCGGAGACGATCCCGCCGGAATACGCCAGTGTCCGGCGCCGTATCCTGATCCAACCGGCACGGTCGGGCTGGGTGCCGGCGAATTACGGCCAGGGCGGCTATCCGGGCACCTACGGCCCCAGCCTCGCCGTCGGTTCCATTCCAGACGCTTTCGGCATCACTGGAGCCAGTTCGGCGGATGTCGGCGTCGGTCTCGGCTTCTCCTCCGGCAGCATCTACGACGGCTATTGAGCGGGCGGCCGTCACATGCGCCTCTGACGGCGGACGCGCTCGGCGGCGCTTGATTCGGACAGGTGCCGCCACACCTCTGATAGAGGAAGCGGAGATACGCGATGGGTCACTTCAAGGCTTGGGTCGTCGAGAAGACGGAAACGGGCCAGTCCCTGACCTTCAAGGACTTCGACGAGGCCGACCTCATGGACGGCGACGTCACGGTGCGGGTGACCCACTCGACCGTGAACTACAAGGACGGCTTGGCGATGACCGGGCGCTCACCGGTCGTCCGGCGCTTTCCGATGATTCCCGGCATCGATTTCGCCGGCATCGTCGAACACTCCGACCATGACGACTATAAGCCGGGCGATGCCGTCGTGCTCACCGGCTGGGGCGTCGGCGAGAGTCATCTGGGGGCCTATGCGCAGCGGGCCAGGGTGAAGGGCGACTGGTTGGTGCCGCTGCCGGCGGGACTCAGTCAGGCTCAGGCGATGGCGATCGGCACGGCGGGCTACACCGCGATGCTCTGCCTGATGGCTCTCGACCACCAGGGGGTGACGCCGGACCAGGGGCCGGCGCTGGTGACCGGCGCATCCGGCGGGGTCGGATCGGTGGCGGTGGCACTGATGGCCCGGGCCGGATGGCATGTGATCGCCTCGACAGGGCGCGATGCGGAAGGCGAATACTTGCGCGGGTTGGGCGCGTCCGAAGTGCTCGATCGCGCCGATCTGTCCAAACCGGGCAAACCGTTGGCCAAGGAGCGTTGGGCCGCCGCCATCGATGCTGTTGGATCGACGACGCTGGCCAATGTTCTGGCCAGCACGAAGGCGGATGGCGCGGTGGCCGCTTGCGGACTGGCGCAGGGCATGGATCTACCGACTTCCGTGGCACCGTTTATTTTGCGCGGCGTCTCATTGCTCGGGATCAACAGCGTGACCACGCCCCAGCCGAAACGTCGCGAAGCCTGGGCGCGGCTGGCACGCGAACTCGATCACGACAAGCTCGCGGCGATGACCCAGACGGTGCCGCTGCCCGGCGTCGACACCCTTGCAGAGGCCATACTGGAGGGGCGGGTGCGGGGGCGGACGGTGGTGGAGATCGCCTGAGTATACCAGGAACGTCGTGTCGAGGTCGCGCGTTTTTGCACGCACAAGTCACGGAATACCATGAGCCAAGCGTTTGTACGTGAGCGCGAGGGCGGCGAAGCCTTCGAGGATCTCCCCGACCGCCCGATTTCGTCGCATCCGAATTTCGTAACCCCGGACGGCTTGGCCCAGATCGAGGCCAAAGTGGCGCGATTGCAGGCCGAATTCTCGGCGCTGGAGCCGGGGGCCAAGGCCGATGAGGCGCGGGTGACCCGCGACCTGCATTACTGGACGGCACGGCTCGGGACGGCCCAGCTTGTCGAAGGTGAGACGGGGGAGGGCGCCCGCTTCGGTTCGACCGTGACGATCCTGCGCGAGGACGAGAGCCGCCAGACCTTCCGGATCGTCGGCGAGGATGAGGCCGACCCGGCCAAGGGTTCGATCTCATACGTTTCCCCGATGGCGCGGGGCCTGACCGGCAAGATGGTCGGAGACGTCGTCGAGGTCAACGGGCACGAGGCCGAGATCACCGAAATCGCCTGACGCCGTCTTCGCGGCAAAAGCGCAAGAAAAAAGGCTCGGATTGCTCCGAGCCCTAGAAGGGAAAAGGCCATTGGGGGCTGAACTGGCCTTCGTGATGGATCAACACGCGGCCGCCCGCGCGGTTCCCGATGATTTTGAAAAAACTTCAGCGCGGGGCGGCAGCCCGGCGGAGCCGGTCGTTGATCGCCTCACCAAGACCCGTTTCGGCGATCGCCGCGACCGCGATGGTGTCCGCTCCGACGCCATCGAGCTGGCGCAAGGCCGAGAACAGGTGCGCCGCGGCTTCGGCCAGATCACCGGTCGGACTGAGATTGATGCGGGCCCGCGCCCGGTCGGCGCCCGGTACGGGGTCCGGTCCGAACAGCAGCACCGCCTCGTCCGGCGCCACCTCGGTCGCGTCGAGGCGCACGCGGGCGCGCGGGGCGTAATGTGAGGCGAGAAGGCCGGGGCCGACCGGGTGGGCCGCATCCCCGGCCGCCAGTCCGGCGAAGTCGAAGCCGAGATGCGCCACCAGGGCGGCCCGGGTGATGCCGCCGGGGCGCAGCAGGCGCGGTGTTCCGCCGAGGCACGCCACCACGGTGGACTCGACCCCGACCAAGCTCCGCCCGCCATCGACCAGCGCGGCAATCCGGCCGTCGAGATCTCCCAGCACGTGGCCGGCATCGGTCGGGCTCACGCGCCCGGAGCGATTTGCCGAAGGCGCGGCGACGGGGCGACCGACGGCCCGGAGGAGATTGCGGGCGACGGGGTGCGCCGGCACCCGCAGGGCGACGCTCGGCAGCCCGGCGCGGGCGAGATCGCAGACCCGGCAGGTGGGCGAGGCCGGAACGACCAAGGTCAGGGGGCCGGGCCAGAACGCCTCGGCGAGGCGTCGGGCATCGGCGTCGAAGATCCCCTCGGGAAGGGCTGCGTCGAGATCGGACAGGTGCGCGATCAGGGGATTGAAGCGCGGGCGCTCCTTGGCGGCGTAGATCCGCGCCACCGCCGCCGGATCGCCGGCATCGGCACCGAGCCCGTAGACGGTCTCGGTGGGGAAGGCGACGAGCCGGCCCGCGCGCAGGATCGCGGCGGCCTCGGCAACGCCCGCGGCATCGTCGCGAAGGCGACGGGTCGGCTCGGACGTGGCATCGGCGCCGATCGAGCCTTCGGGGATCGAGCCTTCGGGGATTGACCGCAGATCGTTCATATCTAAACTATCTTCGCTGTCGGGCGCGCGGTCCGGCCGGATTCGGGATTCGACCGGGCCTAGCGCCGGGTCGGGCCATGCGTCAAACACGGGGCGACACGCGTCGCTCTCAACCAAGGCGCGGGAGGAAACATCATGACGTATCGCGCCCCCGTCGCCGATATGCTGTTCAGCCTGCGCCACGTGGCCGGGCTCGAGGCGGCTCTGGCGTCCGGCCTTCATGGCGATCTCGCCGTCGCGGATGCCGAGGCGATCCTGAGCGAGGCCGGCAAGGTCGCGGAATCGCTGATCGCCCCCCTCAACCGGATCGGAGACCGCCACGGCACGCCGCTGAACGACGGCGCCATCACCACGCCGCCCGGCTGGCGCGAGGCCTACCAGACCTGGATCGCCGGCGGCTGGAACGGCCTGAGCGCCGACCCGGACCACGGCGGGCAGGGCCTGCCGCTGGTGCTCAATGCCGCCTGCAACGAGATGTGGAACGCGGCCAGCATCGCCTTCGGCCTGTGTCCGCTGCTCACGGCCGGTGGCATCGAGGCCCTGGCGCAGCACGGCTCGGACGATCTGAAGACCCGCTACCTCGACAAGCTGGTCTCGGGCGAGTGGACCGCCACCATGAACCTCACCGAGCCGCAGGCCGGCTCGGACCTCGCGCTCCTGCGCAGCCGCGCCGAGCCCACCGGTGACGGACGCTATCGGATCGTCGGCGCCAAGATCTACATCACTTATGGCGAGCACGACCTGACCGACAACATCGTCCACCTCGTCCTGGCCCGCCTGAAGGATGCACCGGCGGGCACGCGCGGCATCTCGCTGTTCCTGGTGCCGAAGGTCCTGCCGGACGGCAGCCGCAACGACCTGCGCTGCTCCGGCATCGAGCACAAGCTCGGCATCCACGGCTCGCCGACCTGCTCGATGGCCTTCGGCGACAACGGTGGCGCCATCGGCTGGCTGATCGGCGAGGAGAATCGCGGCCTCGCCTGCATGTTCACGATGATGAACTCGGCCCGCCTCAATGTCGGCCTCCAGGGCGTCGGCATCGCCGAGCGGGCCTACCAGCAGGCGCTGGGCTATGCCCGCGACCGGCGTCAGGGCAGGGCGCCCGGCGCTCCCGAGACCAGCCCCATCGTCGACCATTCCGACGTGCAGCGCATGCTGCTGACCATGAAGGCTTTCACCCAGGCCGCGCGCGGCATCTGCTACCTCACGGCCGCGGCCCTCGATGCCGCGCAGGGCCCGGAAGGGCAGGAGGCACATGACCGCGCCTCGCTGCTCACGCCGGTCGCCAAGGCCTTCTCCACCGACATCGCCAACGAGGTCACGTCGCTCGGGGTCCAGGTCCATGGCGGGATGGGCTTCGTCGAGGAGACCGGCGCCGCCCAGCACATGCGCGATGCCCGCATCCTCGGCATCTACGAGGGCACCAACGGTATCCAGGCCATCGACCTCGTCGCGCGCAAGCTGCCGCTCAATGGCGGCGCCACGGTGCGGGCGCAGATCGCCCGTTTGCGCCAAACCGCCGAGGGCTTCCTCAAGGATCCGGATCCGGCCTTCGGCAGCCTCGGCGCCCGGCTGCGGGCCGGGATCGAGAGCCTGGACCGGGCGACGAGCTTCCAGCTCAAGGCCCTTGCGTCGAACCGGCCCGAGACGGCGCTGGCGGGCGCGACGCCGTACCTGCGCCTGTTCGGCCTGGTGCAGGGGGGGGCCTGCCTCGGTCGTCAGGCGCTCGCCGCCAACGCCGCCCGGAAGGCGGGGGACACCGATCCCGCCCATGCGGGCCGGATCGCGCTGGCCCGCTTCTTCGCCGACAACCTGCTGACCGCTGCCGGCGGCCTGGAAGAGAGCGTCATCGCCGGCGGTCGCTTCACCGAGGATGCCGGTCTCGCCCTGGCGAGCTGATCGGCGCGGCGACCGGGACACCGATTCTCAAGACGGCGCAGAGACCCATCCACGCACCTCCGTTCCGTGACGAAACGGGGGTGCACACGCAGCGACGGCATCCGGGGGCAGCATGAGCGAGCACATCGCGATCGAGGATACGGCCGATGGCGTCCGCCTGATCCGGATCGACCGTCCGGAGAAGAAGAACGCGCTGACGGGCGCGATGTACGACACCATGCGGGAGGCTTTGGCCGGGGCCGACGCGACCGATGCGATCGGGGCCGTGGTCTTCGCCGGTGCGTCCGGGGCGTTCAGCGCGGGCAACGATCTCGCGGATTTCGTCGCCGGCGCGGGCAAGCCGTTCGGCGAGGCGCCGGCGCTGCAGTTCATCCGCCAGCTCGCCCGCACCCGCACGCCGATGATCGCGGCGGTGGACGGGATCGCGGTGGGGATCGGCACGACCCTCACCCTGCATTGCGACCTCGTCTATGCCAGCCCGGCATCCCGCTTCCGCATGCCCTTCGTGGAACTCGGCCTCGTGCCGGAGGCGGCGTCGAGCTACCTGCTGCCGCGCCGGGTCGGCCTGCTCAAGGCCACCGAGATGCTGCTGCTGAGCCAGCCCTTCGACGCGGACGAGGCGCTCGGCCTCGGGCTGGTCAACGGGGTGATGCCGGCCGGGCTGCTGCTGGAGCACGCCCGGGCGCAGGGCGCGCGCCTCGCCGGGCTGCCGCGCGGGGCGGTGGCGGCGACGCGAGCCCTGATCCGGGGCGATCAGGCCGCCCTGGAAGCGGCCCTGGAGGCCGAGGCCGTCGCCTTCGAGGAGCGCCTGCGCTCGCCGGAGGCCCAGGCGGCCTTCATGCGTTTCCTCGGCCGGGTCAAGCCGGCGTGAGCCGGATTCCGGATCTTCGTGGAAAGGTCTGTCTCGTCGCCGGAGCCTCGCGCGGGGTAGGGCGCGGTATGGCGCGCGGTCTCGGTGAGGCCGGCGCCACCGTCATCGTCACCGCCCGGTCGAGCGAGACGGGTCCGCGCACCGAGGGGCGGCCCGAGACCATCGAGGACACCGCCCGGGTGGTCGATGCCGCCGGGGGCGAGGGCCACCACTACCTGTGCGACCATACCAGCGAGCGCGCCGTCGATACCCTGGTCCATTGGGCTCTGCGCCGGTTCGGCCGCATCGACGTGGCGGTATCCAGCGTCTGGGGCGGCAACGAGGGTTATGACGGGGAGCGCTACGGCGACGGCGCCGCCTGGGGCACGCCGTTCTGGCGCCGCTCGGCCGAGCCGCTGTCGGATTTCTTCGGCAGCGGCCCCTATCCGGCCCTGCTGCTGGCCCGCGCGGTCGCCCCCGGCATGGTCTCGGCCGGGGCCGGCCTGCTGGCCTTCGTCTCCTTCGACACCGAGCCCGCCTATCTCGGCGACATCTTCTACGATCTCACCAAGGCGACCACGAATCGCCTGGCTTTCGCCTGCGCCCAGGAACTGGCGCCGCACGGAGTCACGGCTCTCGGCCTTTCCCCCGGCTTCGTGCGGACCGAGCGGGCCGTCGACATCGGACATGCCGACCGGGCGACGGAGAGCCCGCTCTATGCCGGCCGGGCGCTCGCCGCCCTGGCGGCCGACCCGGCGATCGCCGCCCGGGCCGGGCGCATCCTCCATGCGGGCGATCTCGCCGCCGAATATGGCTTCACCGACGCGGACGGCACGCAGCCGGCCCGGTTCCAGATCCACGCCGAGGAGACCTGAAACATGCGTGATTCGCTGCAGGGCAAAACCCTGTTCATCACCGGAGCCTCACGCGGCATCGGCCTCGCCATCGCCCTGCGGGCGGCCCGCGACGGCGCCAACATCGCCATCGCGGCCAAGACCGATGCGCCGCATCCGAAGCTGGAGGGCACCATCCACACCGCGGCCGCCGCCATCGAGGCCGCCGGCGGCCACGCCCTGCCGCTGCTGGTCGATGTCCGCGACGAGGACAGCGTCGCCTCCGCGATCGCGATGACCGCCGAGACCTTCGGCGGCATCGACATCGTGGTGAATAACGCCAGCGCGATCGCCCTGACCCGCACGCCGCAGACGGAGATGAAGCGCTTCGACCTGATGCACGGCGTCAACACGCGCGGCACCTACATGGTCAGCAAATACGCGATTCCCCACCTCGCCAAGGCGGAGAACCCCCACATCGTCATGCTGTCGCCGCCCCTCGACATGGCCGAGAAGTGGTTCGCGCCGCACCTCGCCTACTCGATCGCCAAGTACGGCATGTCGCTTTGCGTCCTCGGCCTCGCGGGCGAACTCCGGCGCCAGGGCATCGCCGTCAACGCCCTGTGGCCGCGCACCACCATCGCCACCGCCGCAGTGCAGAACCTGCTCGGCGGCGACGCGCTGATGCAGGCGAGCCGGACGCCCGAGATCCTGGCCGACGCGGCGCACGCGCTGTTCCGCCTGCCCGCCCGCGCGGTGACCGGCCGTTTCCTCATCGACGACAGCTTCCTGGCGGAGCAGGGTGTCACGGACTTTTCAAAATACCGGGTCACACCCGGCATTCCTCTTGCGCCGGACTTCTTCGTGCCGGATGCGAGCACACCGCCTCCCGGGGCCTTCGCCTGAGACATCCCGCGTGATCTTCATCCACCAGCCGGTCGCCGGCGCCGGGCAGACCCTGCTCGAGCGCCGTTCCCTCGAATTGCAGGAGCCGATTCCCGACGACACCGTCTGGCTCGACATGGTGCGGCCGAGCCGCGAGGAAGACCTGAAGGTCGAGGTCTTCATGGGCATCTCGGTGCCGACCCGCGAGGAGATGAAGGACATCGAGCCCTCCGAACTCCTCTACGTCGAGGACGGGGCGCGCTACATGACCGGCCGGGTGCTGAGCAAGGTCAGCGAATCCGAGGAGCCGGGCCTGGCCGGCATCACCTTCATCCTGCGCGGCAACCGCCTCGTCACGGTGCGCTACGAGGAGCCGCAGGCCTTCCGGATGTACACCCAGCGGGCCGGCCGCTCCACCGGCAACGGCCCCTCCGCCGTGCCCTCGGGCGAGACCATCCTGGCCGGACTGATCGAGACGGTGATCGACCGGGCGGCGGACGTGCTCCAGCTCCAGGGCGAGCGCATCGACCGGCTTTCCGGCAAGATCTTCGAGGAGAAGGAGGACCCGAGCGCCCGCAACACCGCACTCCAGGACACGTTGCGCGCGCTCGGCCGCCACGGCGACCTGATCTCCAAGCAGCGCGAGAGCCTGGTCTCGATGGAGCGAATCCTGCTCTCCTTGTCGGCGACCTACCGCACCGCCAAGGCGCCGCGCGAATTGCGGGAGGATGTGCGCTCGACCCTGCGCGACCTGCAGTCGCTGGAGGAGCACGCCACCTTCCTGTCCTCGAAGATCCAGTTCCTCCTCGACGCGACCCTGGGCCTCGTGAACCTGGAACAGAACAACATCATCAAGCTGTTCTCGGTGATGGCGGTGGTGTTCATGCCGCCGACCCTGATCGCCTCGATCTACGGCATGAACTTCAAGATGATGCCCGAACTCGACTGGGGGTTCGGCTACCCGATGGCGGTGGTCATGATGGTTGTGGCGGCGGTGCTGCCGTACGTGTTCTTCCGCTGGAAGAAATGGCTCTAGCGAGTATTCGATGCATCCCGTTAAGAATGCTGAGGCAGTCTCGCATCATTCGGCGTGACCCACGGACGGAGTTGCGCCACTGGGGCGACGTCCATGACCTTGAAGACCACAACCATCCGAACCCGGTTGGTTGCCAGCTTTACGATCGTCACGCTGTTCATCTTAACAATTGGCTGGATCGGCCTGTCCGGGGTCGACCGGATGAACAAACTGCTGACGGCGGTCCACACCAACTGGCTGCCGAGCGTGCAGATGAGCGGCCGGATCGACACCGCGCTGGCCCGCTACACAACCAGCCTGTTGCGGGCGACGCAGACCTCGGATGGCGGCGACCTCGCCAAGATCGAGGGCGACATGGCCAAGCGGCGCGAGCAGGTCGCCACCCTGTCCAGGTCGCTTGAGCCGCTGATCAGCTCGGAAGCGGAGCGCACCCACGTCGAGGCCTTCCGGCGCGAGGTCGCGAGCTTCTTCACCGCCGCCGACCGGATTCTCGCCGTCGCCCGCTCCGGCGGCCAGGGCGACGCCTATCGGCTCTACCTGTCGGACGGGGTCGAGCCGCGCCGGCGCGCCTCGACGGCCCTGGAGAAGGTCATCGAACTCAACGATGTCGGCGCGGCGCGGGCCGAGGCGGATGGCCGGGCCGTCACGGCGCAGACCGAGGCGGTCGCACTCGGCGCCCTGGCGCTGGCGGTGGCGCTGGCGATCCTGCTCGCCGTGCTGATCATCCGCAGCATCGCGCGCGGCATCGACTCGGTGGTTCGGCCCATGACCGGTCTGACCGCGGGCGACCTCACCGTGTCCATCCCGCACCAGGGCACCGGGACCGAGATCGGCCGCATCGCCGACGCGGTCCAGGTCTTCAAGGACAGCCTGATCCGGATGAAGCGCCTGGAAGAGGAGACGGTCCTGGCCCGCGCCGGTGCCGAGGCCCAGCGCCGGCAGGCGATGCACGAGATGGCCGACGGGTTCGAACGCGCGGTCGGCGGCATCGTCGGCTCGGTCGGCCACGCGGCCGGGGAATTACAGGCGACCGCCCAGGCCATGAGCGGCACCGCCACCCAGACCGCGAGCCAGTCCGTCTCGGTGGCGGCGGCGGCCGAAGAAGCCGCCTCCCATGTCGAGACGGTGGCGGCCGCCGCCGAGGAACTCGGCTCGTCGGTCCAGGAGATCGGGCGCCAGGTCCAGGGCTCGGCCGAACTCGCCGGCGCGGCCGTGCGCGAGGCGAGCACCACCGCCGGACTGGTTCAGGAACTCAGCGGCGCCACCGCGCGCATCGGCGACGTCGTCAAGCTGATCTCCGACATCGCCGGGCAGACCAACCTGCTGGCCCTCAACGCCACCATCGAGGCGGCCCGCGCCGGAGAGGCCGGCCGGGGCTTCGCGGTGGTGGCGACCGAGGTCAAGGAGCTGGCCGGGCAGACGGCACGGGCCACCGACGAGATCGGCACCCAGATCGCCCGCATCCAGGGCGCGACGGCGGAGAGCGTGCGCGCCATCGCGGCGATCCGGGACCGGATCGACGAGATCAGCACTGTCGCCACCACCATCGCGGCGGCGGTCGAGGAGCAGGGCGCGGCCACCCAGGAGATCGTGCGCAACGTCGCCGAGGCGGCAACCGGCACGGGCGAGGTCACGGCCAACATCGCGGGCGTGGCGGGTGCGGCCGAGGAGACCGGCGCGGCGGCGAGTCAGGTCCTGGCTTCGGCCTCGGCGCTGTCGCGCCAGTCAGAGCATCTCGGCCAGGAGGTCAGCCGCTTCCTCGCGAGCGTACGCGCCGCCTGAATCCGGCCGGGACCCGGGGACAGCCGGTCCCGGCCCTTGCCCATCGGCGCCGGATTGGGGATCGTCCGCCGATGTGTGGACGCTTCTTCATCGCCCAGGCCCCCGAGATCTTCCGGGCCTTCTACGGTTACCCCGAGGTGCCGAACTTCCCGCCCCGCTACAACGTGGCGCCGACCCAGCCCGTGCCGGTGGTTCTGTCGGAAGCCGGGCCCCGGCAGTTCCGGCTGGTGCGCTGGGGCCTGTGGCCGAGCTGGGTCAAGGACCCGAAGGCCTTCCCCCTCGTCATCAACGCGCGGGTCGAGACCTTGGGCGAGAAGCCGACCTTCCGGGGCGCTCTGCGCCACCGCCGCTGCGTGTTTCTGGCCGACGGATTCTACGAGTGGCGCCGCGAGGGCACCGGCAAGTCCGCGACCAAGACGCCTTTCATGATCCGCCGGGCGGACCGCGCGCCGATGGCGCTCGCGGGCGTGTGGGAGAACTGGCTCGGCGCCGACGGGTCCGAGGTCGATACCGCCGCCATCGTCACCACGGGTGCCAACGGCACGATGGCGGCGGTGCACGATCGGATGCCCGCGATCCTGGCGCCGGAGCAGGTCGAACCCTGGCTCGACAGCCGCGGCGTCGAACCGGATGCGGCCGTGCGCCTGTGCCGGCCCTGCCCGGACGACTGGCTGACCCTCGACCCGGTCAGCCCCCGCGTCAACAACGCCCGGATCGACGAACCGGACCTGATCGTGCCGCTCGCCTCACCCCATCCCGGCAATCCCGAGCGCGGGCGGCCTCCGGCCGAGCAGCCGCGCTCCAGCGACGAGGATGCGCAGGGCGCGCTGTTCTGAATCGGATGCGCGGCCCATCGCCCGCCGGGGCGGCCGGGTGGGGCCAGCCATTGCGTCCGGGCCGCAAAGGCCGCATCGCTCATCGGATTCGCGGAATCAGCGGAACAGGTGGGGACAGCATGACGCCGGACGAGATCGAAACCCTGAACCGGGCCCGGGACAGCCTGGCCCGCCAGCGCGGTGCCCTCGCCAAGCGCATCGGCGCCAGCGACGTCGCGGCCCCCTCGGCCGCGGAGGACCTGACCCGCATCCTGCTGGCGATCGAAGCGGTGGACCGTGCGCTGGTCGATGCCGGCCGGCCCTACACGCCGCCCGAGCACTGAAGGCGCCGGCCATGGACGACACCAAGGACGCCAACGGCACCAAGCTGGCTGACGGCGATTCCGTCACGCTGATCAAGGACCTGAAGGTGAAGGGCACGTCCACCACCCTCAAGCGCGGCACCCTGATCAAGAACATCCGCCTGACGGGCGATCCGGACGAGATCGAGTGCAACGCCGACAAGGTGAAGGGTCTGGTGCTGAAGACCCAGTTCCTGAAGAAGGCCTGACGGGCTTTCGCTCAGGTTGCGGTGGGCGGTCAACTCGACAGGTCTCGGGCGAACCCGGGACCCGCTGAGGCGAGCGACAGGTCGAACGCCGAAAATTATTCGTCCGACGCGCTCGGCGCGCGGGCCGGGGAGCGGGTGAGGCTGCGGATGGACCGCAAGGGGCGGCCGGACTTTTCCGCGATGGCGCGGTCCTGCTCCTCGATGAGCTGGCGGGCCGGCTCATCGCCGTCGAGCCCGCCGAGGATTTCCATGGGAACGCGCCGGTTCGAGGCGCGGGACTCGTCGTCGTAGAGGACGTCGAACAGGACGGAGCCGCGCTCCTGCGGTTTCGACTTGGTACGCTTGGCCATGACGGGACGATGCTCGGACTGGAAGGCGGGTGGGGGAAAATGCCAACGGCCACGGATGGGGGCGTGGCGGGTGCGCGTACATCCGGCGTCACCCTGGCCCTGCATCGTGGCCGTCTCCGATCGAGCGACGTGGGTCGCGACCGGCCTGGGCGCTAAATGGAGTCCGAATGCGCCTTTGGCAAGGCGAGCATGGGTGGAGCGATCGGCGTCGGTGCCGGGAACAGGGGCAATCGGCGACAGGGCTCCCGCTTCGTCAGGTCCGCCCCGGCTCTGCGCTGTCCTCTGCGGAGCGGGTCTGGCACGATGCGTGCGCCGCTGGCGGCCAGGACCAGATTCCGGGGGACCGCATGACCGACCCACGCCCGCTGACGCGATTCTCCGTGGCTCCCTTGAGCGCGATGACCCGACATCTCGCCGCCGTGGCCTCCGGCCGGGCCGAGCCGGATCTCGTGATCACCGGGGCGCGCCTGCTCTCGACCTATTCCGAGCGCATCCTGCCCGACCGCGAGGTCTGGATCGCCGGCGGCCGGATCGCGGCGGTGCGGCCGGCCGGAACCTACCGGGGCGCGGCAGCGCGCAGGGACGTGCGCGGCGGCCTTCTGGCGCCGGGGCTGGTCGACCCGCACCTGCACATCGAGAGCAGCATGGTCACGGCCTGTGCCTATGCCGAGGCCGCGCTTCTCAACGGCACCACCACCATCGTGTGCGACAGCCACGAGATCGGCAACGTCCTGGACAAGGACGGCATCGCCTGGATGCTGGAGGATGCCCGCCAGGCCCCCCTCAACATCTACCTGACGGTGCCCAGTACCGTCCCGGCGACCTCGCCCGAGCTGGAGACCGCCGGCGGCGACCTCGACGCCGGCAAGATCGCGGCCCTGTTCGATGCCTGGCCGGAGGCGATCGGGCTCGGCGAGAAGATGGATTTCGTCGCCGTGTGCGAGGGCGACCCACGCGCCCACGCCATCCTTCAGGCCGCGCTGGCGCGGGGCCGCCCCGTCTCGGGCCACATCTACGGGCGCGCCTTCGTGGCGGCCTACGCGGCCAGCGGCGTCACCGACACGCACGAGGCCATCGACCGGGATATTGCCGACGATCTGCTCGAAGCCGGCTTGTGGATCTACCTGCGTGGCGGCCCGCCGACCACACCCTGGCACAGCCTGCCCAAAGCCATCGGCACCATCCTGGATTACGGGGCCTCGGCCAAGCGCGTCTGCGTCTGCACCGACGACCGCGACGCGCAGGACCTCCTGGCCTACGGCCTCGACTGGGTCGTGCGCGAAGCGGTGCGGATGGGTATCCCGAACGTGCAGGCCTGGGCGATGGGCTCGCTGCATCCTGCGACGCGCTACGGGCTCGACGGCGAGATCGGCGGCTTCGGCGGCGGCCGGCGGGCCGACCTCGTGCTCCTCGACGACGACCTCGTGCCGCAAGCGACCTGGTACGGCGGGGAATGCGTGGTCGAGAACCGCACGATCACGCCGCGGCTCGATGCGGCCCTGTCGCGGCCCTACCGCTACCCCGCTCCCGCCTACGCCACCATGCACCTGCCGGAGCCGTTGCCGGCACTGATCCCCGCGCTGCCCGAGGAGCCGTGTCGGATCAACGCGATCCGCACCACCCTGCCGGGCATCGAGCTGACCCACGAGGTCGTGGACCTCGTGCCGGGCGCCGACTGGGGCGCGACCCTGGCGCAGAACGACCTCTGCTTCGTGAGCGTGATCGAGCGCCACGGCCGCGCCGGCACGGTGGCACACGGCCTTCTGCGCGCCTTCGGCCTGAAGCGCGGCGCGGTCGCGAGCAGCGTCGGCCACGATTCGCACAATGCGATCGTCGCCGGCCTGAACGAGGCCGACATGCGCGTCGCCCTCGACGCCCTCGGCGCCATCCAGGGCGGCGTCTGCGTGGTGGAGGACGGCCGCGTCGTGGCGCTGGTGCCGCTGCCGGTCGCAGGGCTGTTGTCGGACAAGCGCGTCACCGTCGTGGCCGAGGAGGTGCGGGTGCTCAAGGCGGCCTGGGAGCGGGCAGGCTGCACCATCCCCTATATGGGCTTCAACCTGATCCCGCTCTCGGTCATCCCGGAGATCCGCATCACCGACAAGGGTCTCGTGCTGGTTCCGGCCATGCGGATCGTGCCGCTGTTCGAGGCCGCCTGAGGCGAATCCCACCGGCGACTCCCTTGCCGGCCGACCGTTCCGTCGGCGCGGGATCGCCGCGGGGGTGGGGGTCGCTGGCGCGAGATTGCATCGGGCAAGATTGCATCGGGCGAGATTGCATCGGGACGGAACTCCCGCGCGCGTTGTCCGTTGTCAGGCAGGTCTCAACAGCCTCTCGTTCCTCCCAAGCTTTCACAGCCTGCCTGCCGGAACCGGCGCGCGGGCTGTTTTCTTGTCATGGGATCGTCCCGAACTTCGATGATAAGGTCGGAGACCGGAGCGGCTGAACACGGTCCCGGATTGTCGACGGAGTTGCCCCGATGCGTAGCCTGCTCACCCTCATCATCGTCGGCGCGATCGCGTTCGTGCTCGTCGGCATGTACGTGGCGCCCGGCCAGCCTGAATTGCGGACCTGGTACCTGCGCAACGCCTGCGAATACCTCGACAAGGTCTCGCCTCAGATCTGCGCACCGATGCGCAAGGCCGAGGTCGGGGTGCCGACCTGAACGCCGTCGACTGGGTCTTTCGCGATCGGCGCACCGGCGCGATCACCATTGCGCAGCGGCCGAACGCGCCGCTGCTGATCTTCGCGGCCTGCGCGCTCATCGACGGGATCGTTGCGCCGGAGGGCTCGTGGGGCATCGCTCTGCGCGCCGCCGGCGCCCTCGCCCTGGCCTATTGGGCACTCGATGAACTCCTGCGCGGCGTGAATCCCTGGCGCCGCGGCCTCGGTGCCGTGACCCTCGGGTTTCTGGCTTGGCGGATCGGGCAGCAGGTCTGGTGAGCACCGGTTGTCGGCATCCTGCTTTCCGTCGCGGCAAGTGGGGAGCCTTCGGGACAGCGGCGAGCCTTCAAGACAGCGGTGAGCCTTCCAGACGGCGGGGCTTGCATCAGCCAGTGCCAGCCCTCTTCGCCCGGACGACACCGGGACGACGGCTTGCGGAACTGCCGCGCTCCCCTATCATCCTGATGGCGCGACGCGCGTAGGGGAGGCGGGGCATGACGTTCTTCATCGGGATCGCGGGACCTTGGTTCGTGATCGCCCTCCTTGAGATGATCGCGCTGCGACGGGACAGCGACCTGGCGGCGGAGGGTTTGGCCCCGGCCGGTGCGTCGTCGTTCAGCGTTGCCCGCAGCGCCTACCTCGCCTAACTCGCTCGTTGACGGCGGCTCGCTCGGGCGGGCCGTCCAGCGAAGGCGAGGATCGACGTGCGGATAGCAGGCGAACAGGCGACCGGCGCGGCCCCGCGCCTCCAGGGCGTTCGGATCTGGCTCTACCTGCTCGCGGCGCTCGTCGTGGCGATGGTGGCGGTCGGGGGTGCGACGCGCCTGACGGGGTCCGGCCTGTCGATCACCGAGTGGCGCCCGGTCACCGGTGCGATTCCGCCGCTCTCGGCCGAAGCCTGGGCCGCCGAGTTCGACAAGTACAAGGACACGCCGCAATACCGCATCCTGAATGCCGGGATGGGCCTGTCTAACTTCAAGGTCCTGTACGCCTGGGAATGGGGCCACCGCCTGCTCGGGCGCATCGTCGGCCTCGCGTTCTTCCTGCCGCTGCTGTGGTTCTGGTGGCGCGGCGCCCTGACCCGCCGCCTCGGGCTTGGCCTTCTCGGGCTCGGCCTGCTCGGCGGCCTCCAGGGCGCGATCGGCTGGATCATGGTCGCGTCCGGGCTCCAGCCCGGCATGACCGCCGTGGCGCCGATCAAGCTCGCCCTCCACCTGACCACCGCCAGCCTGATTCTGGCCGGCCTCGTCTGGCTCGCTGCCGGCCTGCGCACGTCGGATGCGCCGGTCGAGGCCGTCGCGCCGCGCCTGCGCCGGACCGCCTCCGTGCTGATGGGCCTCGTGCTGCTGCAGATCTTCCTCGGCGGTCTGGTGGCCGGCTCGAAGGCCGGGCTGGTCTACAACACCTGGCCGACCATGGACGGTCACCTCGTGCCGCCGGTCTCGGAGCTGTTCGCCGGAACGCCCTGGATCGAGAACTTCGTCGACAACCTCGCCCTGGTGCAGTTCAACCACCGCCTGACCGCCTACCTGCTGCTGGCGGCCGCGCTCTTCCACGCCCTCGACGCCCGGCGCTCGCTGCGCGGCTCGGCCGTGGGGCGGCGGGCAACCGGAGTCGCCGGCCTCGTCCTGGCGCAGGCGACCCTCGGCATCGCGACCCTGCTGCTGGCGGTGCCGCTCTGGGCGGCCCTATCGCATCAGGTGTTCGCCATGGCGGTGCTGACCATGGCGACGGTCCATGCGCGGCGGATGCAGGCGGTGCCCGCTCCCATACGGCTTGAGGCGCCGACCACGCCCTTCGGCTTCGAGGCCCTGGCGCCCCGGACCTGACCGGACGCGCGACACCTGCCATGTGCGGATCGAGACATCGCGACCGCAGTGCAGCGAACCAGGGTTCCGCTCGTACGTTCGACCCCCGTCCCGGCGTCGCGCTGGCTTCCGGCCAGAAGCGACGCCCGACGATTCTGAAACGCGAGAGGACAAACCCTGCATGCGGGACGCCGAACCGTCACGTCCATTGTCGAACCCGTCATCGACCAGCGCGCCCGGCGCCGGCGCGCAGCGCGATAGCCTCGCGCCGCCCGCGAAACGCTCGCACAAGCCGCAGATCTGGCTCGCCGTGGGTCTGACCGGCCTGCTCGGCGTCGTCTGGGCGGTGGCGATCGCCAGCCGCTATCCGGGTGTTCTCCCCGGCTGAACATTTTCCTGTTGATGGCCCGAACTCGGTAGTTGTCGCGTGGAACGCGGCAACAGGTTGAAGCGTAGCATCTGGTGAAAGACCGGAGGTCGGCGATGCTTTTAGCGGACGACGGACGCCCGACGGGAGTAACTTGGAACTACAGCCGGAACGAACTTCTGGCGGATGGCGCGGTCCACGTCGTCGGCGTGGCCCTCGGGGTCGCAGGCGCCATCGCCATCGTGGTGATCGCGGCGCTCTCGCCGCTCACCCTGGTCGAACGCGCCGGCGTGACGATCTACGCCGCCGGACTCGTCTCGATGCTGGGGGTCTCGGCCACCTACAACATGTGGCCGGTGTCCCGGCGCAAGTGGCTGCTGCGGCGCGCCGACCACGCGCTGATCTACCTGATGATCGCCGGAACCTACACGCCCCTGGTGGCGATGGTGGGCGCCGGAGAGGCGGCCTGGAGCCTCCTCGCCGTGGTCTGGCTGGTGGCGGCGATCGGAATCGCCCTCAAGCTGCTGCTGCCCGGCCGCTACGATCGCGCTTCCATTTGCCTCTACCTCATCCTCGGCTGGAGCGGCGTCATCGCCTACGATGCGGTGATCGGTCAGCTGTCCCCGAATGCGCTGGGGCTTTTGGCGCTCGGCGGCGTGCTCTACTCGGCCGGCGTGGTGTTCCATGTCTGGCGCAGCCTGCCGTACCAGAACGCGATCTGGCACGCCTTCGTGCTGGCCGCGACCGCCTGCCACTATGGGACGGTGCTGGCGACCGTGATGCAGGCCGGCGCCTGAGGGCGCCGGTGTTTCGGGGCGATAGGCCCGGCGGTCACTTGCCGGAGCAGAGGCCCCGGTCGGCGAGGGTGCGGTGCTCGCGCGGATCGCAATCGGTGGACAGGAACGAGGCCCACTCAGCGGGACTGCCGTAGAAGGCGTTGCGGTCGACATCGCCGCGCACGCCCGGCACCCGGCCGGTCGAGGTGAACTGCCACAGCATCCACTTGCGCTTGACGTAGCGCTGCTCGGGCTCGGCCGCGGTCGAACGGACCCAGTGCGGATAATCCGGCAGTTCGTCTTCGAGCACATCCTTGTGGAAGGTGATGTCGGTGTAGATGATCGGGCGCTTGCCGGTGTAACGCTCCATCTCGTCGAGCATGTAGCGGATCATCGACAGGGCCTGGGCCTTGGGCAGCTTCTTCGGGCAGAGCTGGGAATGGCCGTTCCACTCGACGTCGAGGACCGGGGGCAGGGCGGTGGGATCGTTCGGGACGTTCTTCTTGAACCAGGCCATCTGATCCTGGGCGGAGCGGCACCAGAACACGAAGTGATAGGCCCCGCGCGGCACGCCGGCCTGGGCCGCTCCGTCCCAATTGGTTCGGAAGCGCTCGTCCACGTGGTCGCCGCCCTCGGTCGCCTTGATGAAGGCGAACTGGGTTCCGGCGGCCCGCACCGACATCCAGTCGATCGGGCCCTGCCATTTCGAGATGTCGATGCCCTGGACCGGGTGCTGCTTGGCCCGCGCCACGCCGGGATGCGGCTTGGCATCGCCCTTGGTGGGATAGAAGTCTGTGGTGCCGGAGCAGGCCGCGAGCGCAGACAACACCGCCACGGCGGCACCCCGCCGCAAGGTCTCGCGAAAAACCTGGAAACGGACCGGCTGGTTCTGGCGTGTCGGGACAGTCCCGTTCCTCAGCCGCATCGGTCCCCGATCCATCATTGACGCACGCACTCTATGGCTAAGGGATGGCCCGGCGCGGTTAACAGACCTTTGACGGCATTGCGGCGGATTTCCGGAAGTCGTGGTGAGACGGTCACATCCGTCGCGGACATCCCCGCTGGCCCCCAGGCGATGCGCCGCCTAAGTGCAGGTCGGGCCTGCGGGTTTCGCCAGGGGGGAATCGGGTGAAGACATTGTTCACCATCGGGTATGAAGGGCTAGATTCCGAGCGCCTGATCGCGGCTCTGCGCGATGCCGGTGTGGCGACCCTGGCGGATGTCCGGGCGGTGGCCAACTCGCGCAAGCGCGGCTTCTCCAAGAACGCCCTGCGGACCAGCCTGGAAGAGGTCGGGCTCGGCTACGCCCATGCCCGCGCCCTCGGCACCCCCAAGGCCGGGCGTCAGGCGGCCCGCGCGAACGATGCGAGCCTGATGCGCAGGATCTATTGCGAGGAAGTGCTGGACACCGCCGATGGCGGACTCGCCCTGGACGACCTCTGCGCCCTGGCGGCCCGGGCTCCGACCTGCCTCCTCTGCTTCGAGCGCGACCCGGCCCACTGCCACCGGCGCGTCCTGGCCGAGCGCATGGCCGAGCGCGGCTTCATCAGCGTCGACCTGTTCGGCTGATCCAGCCCGATCGCCCGGGATGAATGCCGCCCCCGCGTCGCCACGACCCGGCTGCCCACGGTCGGGCCGTACCGCCGTTGACAATCTAGAGTTATGCGGCTCTGCTTCGTCGAAGAAGCACAGGATGTCGGAACGAGGATGACGCGCAAGGCGCTGGACCAGACACTCGGGTTCCTGCGATCGCTTGACCGGACTGCGAGCGTCGACGACGTTGCGCGCCTGCTGGTCACCGAACTCGCCGCCTTCGGCGTCGCCCACGCCATGGCCGGCACCGTGCCGGGGAAGGGCACGCCGGCGCGCCAGCAGCAATCCCACATCCTGGTCAACACCTTCCCGTCCGAATGGGGACGGCGCTACCTCACGCGGGGCTACGCCTTCCACGACCCGACCGTCCGCCACCTGTCGGAGACGAAGGTTCCGTTTGCCTGGAGCGATCTGCGGAGCCGCATCGGCGACGACAGCGAGGCGCGCAGGGTCATGGACGAGGCGGGCGAGTTTCGCCTGCGCGACGGCGTCACCATTCCGTTGATGACGCTGGAGGGTGGAACGGCGGGCTTCAGCCTCTCGGGCGAGCACCTGGCGATCGATCCCGACGACCGGCCGATGCTCCATCTCATCGCCACCTACGCCTTCGGCCACCTGCTGCGGTTGCGCGGGGAAGGCAGCCTTCCGCGCACCATCCGGCTGGCCCCGCGCGAGCGCGAGGCCCTGCAATGGGCTGCCGAGGGCAAGACCGACTGGGAGATCGGCGAGGTGATGGGGATCTCGACACATGGCGTCGATTTCCACCTGCGCTCGGCGCGGACCAAGCTCGGCACGACCAACCGCACCCAGGCCGTGGCGGTGGCGCTGCGGCGCGGGCTGATCCTCTGAGCGTCTGAGCCTCTCAGGCCGAGCCTCCGAGCCTCGGAGGCTGCCGCCCGCCGCCGCATCTCCCTACGGATTCCCGTAGGTCTGCAACCGTCATCTCCCTGTCAGAAACACCTCCGGGCCCGGAGGTTTCAAGATATGATTCAGATCGTGACACCCGCGAACGCGCAGCGGTTTCGCGACGAGATGGAACAGGTCTGGCGCCTGAGACACGCAGTGTTCGTTGAGGAAAAACGCTGGACCGATCTGGCCAGGCCGGACGGCCGCGAGATCGACCAGTTCGACACGCCGCACGCGATCCATTTTCTCGCCCTCGAGGCCGGCCGGGTCATCGGCTACAGCCGCCTCCTGCCGACCACGCGGCCGCATCTCCTGTCGGACGTCCTGCCGCAGCTCTGCGAGGGCGAACTTCCGCGCGGTCACGACACCTGGGAATGGACGCGGCAGGCCGTGGCCCGCTCGCACCGGGGCCGCGGCAAGGCGATCAACCCGGTCTCGCTGGCGCTGCTTTCGGGGATCGTCGAGTGGGGCCTGGCCAGCGGGGTCCGCCGCCTCGTGCTGCAGATGCCGACGCTCTACCTGCTGCACGTGGTGCAGCTGCACTTCCGCGCCCACCCGCTCGGATTGCCGCAAGCGATCAGCGGCGAAGACATCATCGCCACCACGGCGGAGTTCGACGAGCGCACGCTGGCGCGCCTGCGTCGCCTGACCGGCCGCTCCGGCTCCGTCCTGGCTCCCGATTATCCCTATCTCGCCGCCTGACGCGCGCTCTCGAAGGACCGACCACCATGGGGCAACGATTGACGGATTCGACGAGTCTGGATCAGACGATCCTGGACTCGTTCATGCCGAGCGAGACCGGCGCCGGCCCGACCGCCCACTCGGAGGCCGAACAGGCGCTCGATGCCCTGGCGGTCCAGTTCATCGCGGCGCGGACGGTCATCGACAAGTCCGGGACGCCGATGATGCGGCGGCTGATCGATCTTCTGCTGTTCGAGATCGCCGTGGCGCTGGCCGATCCGGAGGAAGATCCGGCTCGGGCCCTCGATCCGGTCGTCTGACGCTGTATCTGCGGCCAGTGGCCGACTAGCGCGCGCTGCCGCCGCGCATGCTGCGCTGGCGGCAGGTCCGTCCCATATCCTCGTAGCCGGCCGGGCAGCGGCGCACGCAGGCGCCAGCCGCGTATTTCAGCGGCGGGCGGCAGGCGCGGCTGAAGCGCTGCTCCTGGAACAGGTAGTCCTTGGCCGGACTCTGGGCCATGGCCGGAATGGCGAGGCCGATCGGGCCTGCGACCGCGACCATCAACAGGGCCAGGCGAGAGAAGCGGGTCATCGAACGTTCCCGGTTGTAAGGTCGGCCGTGCCTCGACGCGACATGTGAACAGACAACGCCGGATCCGACGGGCAGATCAAGGACAACCGACATGTCGCCGCCGGGCGTTGTGGCAGCCGCCATGAGGCGCAGGATAGGCGAGCCCCACCATCGATCGAACGCAGGACACGCGCCTGCGCAACCGGCCGGAGCACTCACGTCATTTCTGTGTGGATCAGACTAGGTCCGGGGTGCGGTTCTATGAGAACCCGGCAACCCTGATCGAACCGCGATGCACCAACTCTTCGTCGTCGTCGATCGAAAGAGTTGGTGCGGCCAAGAGGACTCGAACCTCCACCCCTTGCAGGACTAGCACCTCAAGCTAGCGCGTCTACCAATTCCGCCATGGCCGCATCGTCAACGCACCGTTCCGTCACCGGGCCCGGAGGACCATCGCGCCGTAGCGGTGGGCTCTGGTGGGCTGCGGCGACCGATCTCTCGGGGCGCGGCGCAGCCAATAACAGACGGATTTCCGTCCGACAAGCGTCACGGTGGCGGGATCAGAGGAAATCGACTCCGCCGTCCAGGACCGGCACGGCGCCCTGGCCGATGGTGACGCCGGGCAGGCGCACCACGTCGGCCTTGCGGATCAGTTCGGTGATCTCGACGGAGATGCGGTTGCCGGTCACCACGATCTGTCCGCGCGCGATCGGGTGGTCGTTGGCGAGAATCTCGACCATATCGGACTCGGTGGCTTCGAGTTCGATCACCGCACCGCGGCCCATGCGCAGGAGCATGTGCAACGGCATGTGACTGCGCCCGAGCACCACCGTCAGGTCGACCTTCAGGTCTTCGAACACCGCCACGCGATCCGTCCTTCGTTCCGGGCCGGCCCAACCCGTGGTTCGGCCCTTCCCTCCACCTTCCCTGCGCGATGGTGAAATCTTGGTAAACGAAACCCTAATCGCGCCCCGTCTGGCGCTTCCCGCGGGGGATTTTCACGCCCTTTCGGACGGTGCGCCCGTGGCGTGGCGGATCAGCGACACCCCGGTGCCCTACGGTGACGCGGTGGCGGCCATGGAGGAGCGAGCCGAGGCGATCGCGGCGGGCCGCGCTTCGGAGCTGGTCTGGCTGCTCGAACATCCCCCCCTCTACACGGCGGGCACCTCGGCGCGGGCTTCCGACCTCGTCGAGCCGGACCGCTTTCCGGTCCACCGCACCGGGCGGGGCGGGCAGTACACCTATCACGGGCCGGGTCAGCGGGTGGCCTACGTGATGCTCGACCTCAACCGGCGCCGCCGGGACCTGCGGGCCTACGTGGCCGCCCTGGAGGCCTGGATCATCGCCACCCTGGAGGCCTTCAACGTGCGCGGCGAGCGGCGGGAGGATCGGGTCGGCGTCTGGGTCCGGCGTCCCGAAAAGGGGGCGGGCGTGGAGGACAAGGTCGCCGCCATCGGCATCCGGGTCCGACGCTGGGTGAGCTTCCACGGCATCAGCCTCAACGTGCAGCCGGACCTGTCGCACTTCACCGGCATCGTGCCCTGCGGCATCGCCGGGCACGGCGTCACCAGCCTGGTCGATCTCGGCCATCTCGTCTCGATGCCCGAGGTGGACATGCAGCTCCGCGCCGCCTTCGAGGCGATCTTCGGCCCAACGGTCGCGGCGGATTAGATCACCGGCACGCCCCGGCCCTTGGCGTGCTCCCCCGGCTCCACGTGGATGACGACGACGGAGCCCTCGATGGCGCTCTCGATCGCGGCCTCCAGGCGGTCGCAGATGGCGTGCGAATCCTGCACCGTCATCGCGCCCGGCACCACGAGGTGGAAATCGATGAAGGTCGCCTGCCCGGCATGGCGGGTGCGGACGTCGTGCGCCTCCAGGGCACCGGTGCTGTGGAGCGAGATCAGTTCGCGGATCTGCGCCACCATCTCGGTGGGCGCGGCCTTGTCCATCAGGCCGCTGACCGAATCGCGGATCATGCCCCAGCCCGACCACAGGATGTTGAGGGCGACGAGGCCGGCGATCAGCGGGTCGAGGATGGCGTATCCGGTCACCGTCACCAGTACGACACCGACGAGCACGCCCGCCGAGGTGACCACGTCGGCCATCACGTGGCGGGCATCCGCCACCAGGGCCGGCGAGCGCCAGGCGCGGCCCCGGCGCAGCAGCGTCATCGCCCAGACGCCGTTGATCGCGGTCGCCACGAGGTTGACCGCGAGGCCGATGGCCGGCGCGTCCAGCATCTTGGGGTCGAGCAGGCCGAAGAAGGCCTCCCGCAGGATCAGGAGCGCCGCCACGATGATCAGCGCGCCCTCGATCACCGCCGAGAAATACTCGGCCTTGTGGTGGCCGTAGGGGTGATCGTCGTCGGCCGGGCGGGCCGCAACCCGAAGCGCGACCAGGGCGAACACCGCCGCCACCACGTTGATGATGCTCTCCAGGGCATCGGAATAGAGCGCGAGGCTGCCGGTCACCCAGTAGGCAGCGAATTTGAGGCCCATCACCAGGGCGCCAACGCCGGCGCTCAAGAGGGCGGCTTTCTGGGTGCGGTCCATGACGGTGTCCGGTCTCGAGCCGGATGCGGCGCGGCCGCCCGGTGCCGAGGCCTTAGCGCCCGTGGCCACGCCAAGGCCACGGCAAAGGTTGAACCCGCACCTGTACGATTGAGCCGGGGCTATGCCGTGCCGGGGTCGGCCGGACCCGGTTCGTCCAGATCCGGTGCCTTGGCGCGAGCCGCTTCGCGGGCCGCGAAGACCGCCCCCTGCGCCCGGGCGCGCTCGGCCTTGCGCTGATAGCTCCGGACCATCCAGTTCCAGCGCGCGCCGGCGGCCAGGGTGTCCAGGCGCAGGGCTTCCCGCGTCCAGTAATCCACAAGCTCCCCGTCGAGCGTCGTGCGCCGGGCCGTGATCTTGGCCCGGATGGCATCGGACCGGATATCGTCGCTTCTGTGCGCGTCGGTCATGAAGGCTCCGAATGGCGAGCGTGGACGTCAGGGTCGAGAAGGGCGTTTCCGGTGCGAACAGCCGCCGGACTGATCCAGCGGCCGGACAGCGAATTTCACGGAGAGGGAGGCACGCTTGTCGGCGCGACGGTGAGCGCGTCCGGATCTTGGGCGAAGCCGGCATCGCCCGCATCCGGGACCGGTGAGGAGGGGGTGCCGAACGGGCGGCTCGGATAGGCCTCCAGAAATTTCGACCGCGCCTCCTCGGCATCCTCCGCCTTGAGGGTGATGCTCGCCCGATCCGGCAAGGGCCAGCGCGGGTCGGCGGAATCGCGGGGGCTCACGGCAAACCAGGCCATCCTGTCGGGTCTCCTCAGGTCTCGGTGTGGAAAGTGGCGGTGTGGAAAGTGTCGGTACGGACGCCCGTCGCGGGCGGCTCTCGTCTGAACAGGTCGGGCCCGCGCCGGTTCCGCCGGTGGCGCCCGACCACGAGTGACCCCATTGATCCGCGCCGCCAAACCGTGCTGTTGGCGGGCCATGCGCGTCGACCTCTTCGATTTCGAGCTGCCCGAGGCGAGCATCGCCCTGCGCCCGCCGGTCCCCCGCGATGCCGGCCGCCTCCTGGTGGTGCGCCCCGGCGACGCCCTCGAAGACCGCAAGGTGCGGGACCTGGCGCAGCTCCTGCGGCCGGGCGACGCCCTGGTCTTCAACGACACCCGGGTGATCCCGGCCCGCCTCTCGGGCCTGCGCCACCGGCCGGGTGCGCCGGGCCTGCGCGTGGAGGCGATGCTGCACCTGCGCGAGGCGGCGGACACCTGGCGTGCCTTCGCCCGGCCGGGCAAGCGCCTCGCCGCCGGCGACCGGGTCAGCTTCGGCCGGCACAGGGCGAGCGAGCCCTGCGATCTCGGCGGCCTCGACGCGACCATCGCGGCCAAGGGGGAGGGGGGCGAGATCACCCTGCGCTTCGATCTGGCCGGCCCCGCCCTCGACGAGGCCATCGCGCGGATCGGCGACCTGCCGCTCCCGCCCTACATCGCCGGCAAGCGGCCCACCGACGCGCAGGACGCCACCGACTACCAGACTGTCTATGCCCGCGAGCCCGGCGCGGTGGCGGCCCCGACCGCCGGCCTGCACTTCTCCGACACGCTCCTGGCCGACCTCGATGCCGCCGGCATCGCCCGCCACACCGTGACCCTGCATGTGGGCGCCGGCACCTTCCTGCCGGTGAAGGCCGACGACACCGACGACCACCGCATGCATGCGGAGATCGGCCGCCTCGACGCCGCCACCGCCGAGGCCCTGAACGCCGTGCGGGCGGGCGGCGGCCGCGTCGTGGCCGTCGGCACCACCGCCCTGCGCCTCCTGGAGAGTGCGGCCGATTCCGAGGGACGGCTTCACGCCTTCGCGGGACCGACCGAGATCTTCATCACGCCGGGCACCCGCATCCGCGCCGTCGATGCGCTGATGACCAACTTCCACCTGCCGCGCTCGACCCTGTTCATGCTGGTCTCGGCCTTCTCGGGGCTCGACACCATGCGGGCCGCCTATGCCCACGCCATCGCGTCCGGCTATCGCTTCTATTCCTACGGCGATTCGAGCCTGCTGTTTCCGGCGCGGGACTGACACGAGGGAAGGCGCGGGGGAGGACGTGCCGAGCCGGAAAACCGGTGCTAAGACGGCGCCCATGTCCGAGCCCGCCGCACGCCCCGCGCCCGAAACCCTTCCGAGCGACTTCACCTTCCGGGTCGACGCCACCGACGGCGCCGCGCGCACGGGCGCGATCGCGATGCCGCGCGGGATCATCCGGACGCCCGCCTTCATGCCGGTCGGCACGGCCGCCACCGTCAAGGCGATGTATCCCGGACAGGTCCGCGACCTCGGCGCCGACGTGGTGCTGGGCAACACCTACCACCTGATGCTGCGCCCCGGCCCCGAGCGCATGGCGCGGCTCGGTGGCCTGCACCATTTCATGAACTGGCCGCACCCGATCCTCACCGATTCCGGCGGCTTCCAGGTCATGTCGCTCTCGGCCCTGCGCAAGCTCGACGAGCAGGGCGTGACCTTCCGCTCCCATGTCGACGGCTCGACCCACCATATGAGCCCCGAACGCTCGATCGAGATCCAGGGCCTGCTCGGCTCGGACATCCAGATGCAGCTCGACGAATGCGTCCGCCTGCCGGCCGAGCGCGACACCATCGCGCGCGCCATGCAGCTGTCGCTGCGCTGGGCCGCGCGCTGCCGCGTCGCCTTCGGCGAGCAGCCCGGCAAGGCGATGTTCGGCATCGTCCAGGGCGGCGACCTGCCCGACCTGCGCGTCGAGAGCGCCCGTGCCCTCGTCGACCTCGACCTGAAGGGCTACGCCATCGGGGGCCTCGCGGTCGGCGAACCGCAGGCGGTGATGCTGGCCATGATCGAGACGGTGGAGCCGCACCTCCCGGCGGGCAAGCCGCGCTACCTCATGGGCGTCGGCACCCCCGACGACCTGATGCGCTCGGTGATGCGCGGCATCGACATGTTCGACTGCGTGATGCCGACCCGCGCCGGCCGCCACGGCCTGGCCTATACCCGCTACGGCCGCATCAACCTGCGCAACGCCCGCCACGGCGAGGACACCCGGCCGCTGGACGAGGCCTCGACCTGCCCGGCCGCCCGCGACTATTCCCGCGCCTATCTCCATCACCTCGTGCGCAGCGACGAGATCCTGGGCATGATGCTGCTGACCTGGAACAACCTGTCCTACTATCAGGACCTGATGGCGGGGATGCGTGCCGCCATCGCGCAGGGGCGGCTCGCCGACTTCTGTGACGAGACCCGCGCCGCCTGGGCCCGGGCGGAGGCCGAGCGCGCCGCGGCGGCCTGACGGTCCGTTCCGGGCCTGCCTCCTCACCCGTCTCCTGGTCCAACCGCAAAGCCGGTTGACCCCATACCGCCGACCCCCTATTGCGAGCCACGCCGTCCGAAACGGCCCGGCCCCCGAGAGGGCCGCATCACCCCTTCGGACGCGAGCGCGTAGCTCAGTTGGTAGAGCAACGGACTTTTAATCTGTAGGTCCTGGGTTCGAGTCCCAGCGCGCTCACCACATTCCCTTCCGTCACGACGACTTGAGCAATTTCTTCGTGGCAACCCGAACTGGTGTGCGGCTCACGCCCGCCGGTCCTGTCGCGACGCCTGATATGCGAGCAGCAGGCACCTGCGCCACACGGATCGGCAAGGATCTGTGCCCGGCCGCACGACAGTCCAGGCCGTCGATGGTGCGCCGGCGCGGACGTCGGGGCGTGCCCAGGGTCGGGCGACCTGAGCAAGCGGTGATCCGGTCGACGGCCGCTTTGTCCGTACCGGCTCGGCCTTCGCCCCCTCGCTTCAGCGTTCAGAACCGCGCTCACGGCCAGGTCTGCGCCGCCCCGCCGGATTGCATCCCACGCCAGCCGCCGCACACGCCGGTTTGGCGCGGCACAACGCTCCAGCGAAGTTCGACACGGGGCCGGTGAACAAGTCGAACGACTCCCGGTTAGCCGTAAGCTGCAGTTGTCGTGTGAAAGATTTGTTTTCTTCTGATGCAGTGCGGCAAACTGTGCTGCATTCGCATAGGCGTCTATCATACAGCAACCTATCGCGTGCCGATCTGATCTGAGCACGGGCGCAGGCCTGTGCGTGGAACCGTTCACCGCCCCAAAAAATCAATCATGGAGGATACTATGGCATCGATCTCAGGAACGAATGGCAATGATGTTCTGACCGGTACGACTGACGACGACATCATCCTCGGTCTCCTTGGAAACGATACCCTCTCGGACCCCGGCGGGTTCAACAGGATCGACGGTCAGGACGGCAACGATACGATCACGGGCGGTGCCGATCTGGACTTCATCGCGGGCGGTCCCGGGGACGATCTGATCCGTGGTGGAGCCGGCGCCGATCAGATCATCGGTGAAGCCGGCAACGATACGATCTACACCGAAGACGGCGACGATTATGCCGCCGGCAACCCGGGCGACGACATCCTCTACGGTGCTGCCGGCAACGACTTCCTCGTCGGCGAAGCGGGCCGCGATCAAGTCTTCGGCGAAGCCGGCAATGACTTTCTCGCCGGAGGCGATGACGACGATTCTCTCGATGGCGGCGACGGCGACGACCTCGTCGATGGCGATCTGGGCAACGACACCCTCGTGGGTGCGGCAGGCGACGATACCCTGTTCGGCGACTTCGGCGATGACCGGCTCGCCGGTGGGACGGGGACCAACATCCTCGACGGCGCTCAAGGGGCCGACACCGCCGTGTTCGACTATGCGCTTCCGAGCGGCGACGCCCTGTCGTCGGCCGGCGTTCTGAGCACGATCACCACGGCATCGGGGCTCGATACCATCAAGAACGTCGAAGTGTTCGAGTTCACGAACGGGAAGGTCGTGCAGGGCGACGGCAATGCTCTCGTCGACGATCTGTTCTACTTCAGCCAGAACCCGGACGTCTTCCAGGCCGGCACCGATCCCGAGGTGCATTTCGCCGCCTTCGGCTGGCAGGAAGGGCGGAACCCGAATGCGTTCTTCGACACCACGGGGTACCTGACGGCGTACCAGGATGTGGCCGCCGCAGGGATCAACCCGCTCGAACACTACCTCAATTTCGGCTGGAAGGAGGGCCGCGATCCATCCGCCGGCTTCGACACGCAGGGGTACCTGGCCGCCAATCCCGATGTCGCCGCGGCCGGCTTCAATCCGCTTCAGCATTTCCTGGAGTTCGGAGCCGCCGAGGGGCGTCAGCCGGTCGTCGGCGATGGCGTCTTCCACGCCTGAGATCTGCGGCTTGGGTCCACGCGCTGCCCTGCGCGTGGACCCGAATCGATGGGGATCGTGTCGCGGGCATCCGCGCGCGCCGGGTGATCGCGACACGGTCTCATCGTCAGAATCGACGGAGCGCGTCCGGGCTGCGCCGCCCAGGCGGTTCCACATCGACAGGCGCGACGCGGCGCAGGGCCGCGATACGAGGCGCGGCGAACCGCGGCGCCGGGAGTCAGTTCGCGCGCTGCTCGATCGGGATCGGCGAGCGCAGGAAGATCAGAACGCCGCCGATGACGGACAGCGCGAGGGCGCAGGCGAACAGGAGGAAGAACCAGCGAGGCATGGCTCTGGATAGCACGCCGGCCGCCGAAATCTGAGACCGATCCCGTCGGCACGACAGCTTTCCGGCTATCGCAGTACCCGCGCACCCGGATTCGTCACCGCGACCGGCTCCGGCGCCTCGCTCGGATCGGCATCCCGAAGCCCCGCCCACAGCTTCCACTCGCCCCAGGCCGCATCGAGGGCCGCGATGGCGGCGTCGCGGGAAGCCACGGTGGCGCCGCGACGGAACGGGGCCGCGCCGATGTCGAGGTGTAGACCCCAGGTCCATTGCGCGGCCGGCGCCGGATCGTCGCTGATGCAATCGACGCGCCCGACGATCAGGGCTCCGCTGGTGATGACGTAGGTTTCGCGCGGATGGTCTTCGAGGCGGGTGTAGATCAGCTTGGCCACGAATGCCGGTCCCTGATTTGCGACGAAGGCCGGGCTAGTGCTTCGGCCATCGAATGTCGACCGGCGGAATCCGCCGGGTGTTCCCTCGAAGACCGGTTCAGATCTTCCGGTAGCGGATGAGACCGTCGATGCACCCACGCTCGGGAAGTGTTTGGCCGCGAGCGAATGCCGCCCAGAATGCGCGCAGATCGCGACCGGCGCGGTCGATCTCGGGCCAGGATGCGCCGGCGAGGTAGGCGGCGTCGCGCCAGACCGTTTCCGATCCGAACAGGAGGGGCAATTCGATGGCGTGGGCGGCACCGAAGGGATTGCCGGGCGCGCGCCAGTCGAGAGTGTAGCGATGGACCCGGCCGCCGGCCCGGGCGTGGCGCCGGGCGAAGCGGCGCACGGCCCCCGCATAGACCATGTGGGTGATGAAGCCCACCAGACCGCGCGCCAGCAGCCTGCCGATCCCGGGCAGGCGCAGCCACGGTTGCAACACCGGAATCGTGGGCAGGAAGAAGCGGCCTTCTTCGGCCGTGTAGCCGATCAGCAGGTCGACCTGCGGCGCTGCCCGGTCCCAGGCCGCCGCCATCCCGGATTCCGGGGGCAGGGGGGCATGGCCGTACTGGGTTCCGAACGGCATGAAGCCCGAGAGGCCGAACCACCTCGCCCGTGCCGCGACGCGCCCCTGGCGCGCGAGCACCTGCGCGGTCGTCATGGCGCGCGTGACCGGCACCTGTGCCATGGCGGCGTTCATGCGCCGGCGCCGATGGCGGATGCCCAGCGGCGCGCTCTGGATAATAGCGCGGCGAAACAGCGTCCCGGCCTCCTCGGTCGCCATCAGGTGCGCCACCGCGTCTCCGCCGGCGGATTGCCCGAAGGCCGTGACCGCCTCGGGGTCGCCGCCGAAGGCCGCGATGTTGCGTCGAACCCAGCGGAAGGCGGCGATCTGATCGAGCAGGCCGAGATTGGCCGGGCGGCCCGCATCATCCCCGAGATAGCCGAACAGGCCGAGCCGATAGGTCATTGTGACGACGATGACCCGCTGCTCGGCCGCCAGTCGCGCCGGGTCGCCGCAGGGCGCATCGCCGGCGCCACAGATGTAGGAGCCGCCATGAATCCAGACCATGACGGGCAGGCGCTCCTGGGCGCCGCGATCGACCGGGCAGGTGATCGAGAGGCGCTGGCACGCCTCGTCCTGGGTGAGCGTGCCGAGAGCGCCGCCGAGGGCCTCCTCTAGGAACGGGATCGCGACCTGCGGGCAGGCCGGGGCCCATTCGGTAGCCTGAAACGGCTCGGTCCAGTCCGGCACCGGCTCGGGAAGGGCGAAGCGCGCGGCCTGCGCGTAGGGAATCCCGGTTGCGCGCATGACCGCACCGTCGACCCGGGCCACCACCGGGCCACAGGGCGGGAAGAAGCGGCACGGCTCGCTCATGCGGGACCACGCGGGCTATGCCTCGGCAATCGCATAGGAAAAAACCCCGCCGGCGCGGGGGCCGGGCGGGGCTTCGTCGGGGTCACGGGCCGGCTCGCCTCAGAGGCGGGCGGTCTCACGCCGGTTGAAGGCGAGGGCGCACAGGGTCGCGACGGCGCCGGACAGCAGGTAGACGCCGACCCAGGACAGACCGAAGCGGCTCGACACGCCGAGGGCCACCAGGGGCGCGAATCCGGCGCCGATCAGCCAGGCGAGATCCGAGGTCAGGGCGGCGCCGGTGTAGCGGAAGCGCGAACCGAGATTGGCCGTCACCGAGCCGGAGGTCTGGCCATAGGAGAAGCCGAGCAGGCCGAACCCGATCAGGACGTAGACGGTCTGGCCGAGTTCGCTGTCGCCGAACACGATGGGGGCGATGATGCTGGCCACCGCGAACACGGCGATCAGGGCGGCCGCGATGCCGACCGTGGTCCGCCGGCCGATGCGATCGGCCATGATACCCGAGACCACGATGGTGCCGGCCGCCAGGAACGCCCCGGAGCACTGCACCAGCAGGAACTCGCTGGCCGAGCGCGCGGTGAACAGGTGAATCCAGCTGATCGGGAACACCGTCACGAGATGGAACAGGGCGAAGCTCGCCAGCGGGACCACGGCGCCGATCAGCACGAAGCGTCCATGGGTGCGCAGCAGCTCCAGCACCGGCGTCGGCTCCAGCTCGCGCATCTGAAGCATGCGCGAGAATTCCTCGGTGGCGACGAGGCGGAGGCGGGCGAACAGCGCCACCACGTTGATGGCGAAGGCCACGAAGAAGGGGTAGCGCCAGCCCCAGTCCAGGAAGTCCTCGGTGCTGAGATTTCCGACGAAGAACGCGAACAGCGCGCTCGCCAGCATGAAGCCCACGGGGGCGCCGAGCTGCGGGATCATCGCGTACCAGCCGCGCTGCTTCTCGGGTGCGTTGAGGGCCAGGAGCGAGGCCAGACCGTCCCAGGCGCCGCCGAGGGCCAGCCCCTGCCCGAAGCGGAGGGCTGCGAGAATCCAGATCGAGAGGGCGCCGACCTGATGGTAGTTCGGCAGGAAGCCGATCGCCATGGTCGACCCACCGAGGAGGAACAACGCGATCGTCAGCTTGGCGGCACGCCCGTGGCGCCGGTCGATCTCCATGAAGATCACCGATCCGATCGGGCGGGCGATGAAGGCCAGGGCGAACAGCGCGAAGGCGTAGAGGGTGCCGGTCAGCGGGTCGGCGAAGGGGAAGAACACGCCGGGAAAGATCAGCACCGAGGCGATGCCGAACACGAAGAAGTCGAAATACTCGGCGGCGCGGCCGATCACGACTCCGATGGCGATTTCGCCCGGCGCGACCGTGTGGTCGCTGGAAGCCTCGTGGGCGTCGCGTTCCAGCGACGACGAGGACGGCACTGCGTATTCTGCGCTCATCGAGAGGACCGGGCTCGCTTCATGCGTTCGGGGCCGGATCGGGCGCCGGAAAGCGCGCGGGGGCCGAAGGGGTTTGGACTACGTTTACGCCGCGTGATTCGTCTGCGTCAAAGCACGGCGTGACGCGCTCCACCGGGAACGCCGCGACCAAAAGGCACGACTCGGTTTCCCACGGAAAAAATCCCTTAGCACAGCTTAACTTACAACCGCCATGAGCGCAGCGCTGATCAGACGCGCCACGCGCGACTTGTCAGAGCCCTGTGTTGCGGCGCAGTGAGACGCAGCGCTTCCGTCCTCCCGTCCCAGGGGGGAACGGGAAGGTGCTCCTCCGAGATCGCGCCAGACGAGTCCATGCCCGTCAAATCCATGCCCGTCAAAATCCTTCGCACGCTCGTCCTCCTTCCGCTGTTCGGCCTGCTCTCCGGCTGCAACATGGTTCTGATGCAGCCGTCCGGTGACATCGCCGCGCGCCAGCGCGACCTGATCCTGGCCTCCACCGGCCTGATGCTGCTGATCATCATTCCGGTGATCGCCTTCACGCTGCTGTTCGCCTGGCGCTACCGCATCTCGAACAAGGACGCCGAGTACGATCCCGACTGGCATCACTCGACCCAGCTCGAAGTGCTGATCTGGTCCGCCCCGCTGGTGATCGTGATCGCGCTCGGAGCGCTGACCTGGATCAGCACCCACACTCTCGATCCCTACCGGCCCCTGAGCCGGCTCGACGCCGACCGCCCGCTGCCGGCGGGGGTCAAGCCGCTGACGGTCGAGGTCGTCGCACTCGATTGGAAATGGCTGTTCTTCTACCCAGATCAGGGTATCGCCACCGTCAACGAACTGGCCGCACCGGTCGACGTGCCGATCTCCTTCAAGATCACTTCAGCCACCGTGATGAATTCGTTCTTCGTTCCCGCTCTCGCCGGTCAGATCTACGCCATGGCCGGCATGGAGACCAAGTTGCACGCGGTGATCAACAAGGCCGGTGTGTATGAAGGTCTTTCGGCCAACTACAGCGGCTCGGGCTTCTCGCGGATGAACTTCAAGTTCCATGGCCTCGACCAGGCCGGGTTCGACGCCTGGGTCGCCAAGGTGAAGGCGGAGGGCCAATCGCTCACCCGCCAATCCTACATCGAGTTGGAGAAGCCGAGCGAGCGCGAGCCCGTCCGCTACTTCTCCTCGGTCGAGAACGGCCTCTACGGCGCGGTGCTCAACATGTGCGCCATTCCCGGCAAGATGTGCATGAACGAGATGATGCACATCGACGCCATGGGCGGCGCCGGCAAGGAGAGCCACGCCAATCGCGAGCGGCTCGAATACGACAATCGCTACGCCGAGCAGGGCGTGGAGGCTCCCGCCGCCACCGTCGGCGGCTCGGGTCGTGAGTCGCACAGCCCGGAGCAGCCCGAAGGCATGAAGCCGAAGAGCATCGCGCCCGAGGTGAAGCCGGGTTCGGCACCGGAACATTCCGGGCACGATCATTCTGGACCTGACCACGGCGCTCACCAGGGCCAAGCCGGCCCGGCGGCCGACGGCAAGGATTCGAAGGGCTCGGACTCGGTCGCGCCCGGCCAACTGAATCGCTAATCGCGGACGCTTCTGTCGCCCGCCCCTCCATTCGGCACACTCCTCTGACGAGTAGGTCCCATGTTCTCCAATCCGGATCTCCAGAAGCTCCTGTTCGGGCGCCTGACGCTCGATGCCGTGCCGCTTCATGAGCCGATCCTCCTGATCACCTTCGTGATGGTCGGCATCGGCGGCGTCGCCGTGCTCGGCGCCCTGACGTATTTCCGCCTCTGGGGTATCCTTTGGCGCGACTGGTTCACCTCCGTCGATCACAAGAAGATCGGCATCATGTACATCGTGCTGGCGCTGGTGATGCTCTTGCGCGGCTTTGCCGACGCGCTGATGATGCGCGCCCAGCAGGCGATGGCGTTCGGCCCGAACGAGGGCTACCTGCCGCCGCACCACTACGACCAGATCTTCACCGCCCACGGCGTGATCATGATCTTCTTCGTGGCGATGCCGCTGGTGACGGGCCTGATGAACTTCGTGGTGCCGCTGCAGATCGGCGCCCGCGACGTGGCCTTTCCGTTCCTCAACAACTTCAGCTTCTGGATGACGGTGGCGGGCGCCGTGACGGTGATGGCCTCGCTGTTCGTCGGCGAGTTCGCCCGCACCGGCTGGCTGGCCTATCCGCCGCTCTCCGGCCCTGCCATGAGTCCGGGCGTCGGCGTCGACTATTACATCTGGGCGCTGCAGATCGCCGGCATCGGGACGTTGCTGTCCGGCATCAACCTGATCGCCACCATCGTGAAGATGCGGGCCCCCGGCATGACCATGATGAAGATGCCGGTCTTCACCTGGACCTCGCTCTGCACCAACATTCTCATCGTCGCTGCCTTCCCCATCCTGACGGCCGTTCTTGCGCTGCTGTCGCTTGATCGCTACGTCGGCACGCACTTCTTCTCGAACGACCTCGGGGGCAACCCGATGATGTACGTGAACCTGGTGTGGATCTGGGGCCACCCGGAGGTGTACATCCTCATCCTGCCGGCCTTCGGCGTGTTCTCGGAGATCGTCTCGACCTTCTCGAGCAAGCGCCTCTTCGGTTACGCCTCGATGGTCTACGCGACCGTCGTGATCACGATCCTGTCCTACCTCGTGTGGCTGCACCACTTCTTCACGATGGGCTCGGGCGCCAGCGTGAACTCGTTCTTCGGCATCACCACGATGATCATCTCGATCCCCACGGGGGCGAAGATCTTCAACTGGCTGTTCACCATGTACAAGGGCCGCATCCGCTTCGAGGTGCCGATGCTCTGGACGGTCGGCTTCATGGTGACCTTCGTCATCGGCGGCATGACCGGCGTGCTGCTCGCCGTGCCCCCGGCCGACTTCGTGCTGCACAACTCGCTGTTCCTGATCGCCCACTTCCACAACGTCATCATCGGCGGCGTGCTGTTCGGCATGCTGGCCGGCATCACCTACTGGTTCCCCAAGGCCTTCGGCTTCAAGCTCGATCCGTTCTGGGGGAAGATGTCGTTCTGGTTCTGGCTGACCGGCTTCTGGGTCGCCTTCATGCCGCTCTACGTGCTCGGCCTGATGGGCGTCACCCGTCGCGTCCAGCACTTCGACGATCCCTCGCTCCAAATCTGGTTCGTGATTGCAGCGTTTGGCGCCCTTCTGATCCTGTGCGGCATCGCCTCGTTCATCATCACCCTGGTGGTCAGCGTCATCCGGCGTGACCAGCTGCGGGATACGACCGGCGATCCGTGGGGCGGCCGGACCCTGGAATGGGCGACCTCGTCGCCGCCGCCGGACTACAACTTCGCCTTCACGCCGGTGATCCACGATCACGACGCGTGGTGGGACATGAAGAAGCGCGGCTATGCGCGTCCGCTCCAGGGCTTCAAGCCGATCCACATGCCCAAGAACACCGCGGCCGGCCTGATCCTCGGCGTGCTGAGCATCATCTTCGCCTTCGCGATGATCTGGTACATCTGGTGGCTCGCCGCCTTCAGCTTCGCGGCGATCGCGGTGGTCGCGATCGGCCACACCTTCAACTACAACCGCGACTTCTATATCCCGGCCGACGAGGTCGTCCGGACCGAAGCCCAGCGGACAGCCCTGTTGGCGGAGCACGTCTAAGACCATGGCAACCCAAGCTTCCGCTGCCATGAACTTCGAGTCGGGACGAAGCCCGTCGGTCGCGATCAAGGCGGTCGACCCGACGGACTTCTACGACGCCAAGGGCGAGCATCACCCGGAAGGGAGCACGATGCTCGGCTTCTGGCTCTACCTGATGAGCGACTGCCTCATCTTTGCGGCCCTGTTCGCCACCTACGCGGTGGTGGGGCGCAACTATGCGGCCGGCCCGTCGCCGAAGGACCTGTTCGACCTGCCGCTGGTGGCGCTGAACACGTCGATGCTGCTGTTCTCGTCCATCACCTACGGCTTCGCCATGCTGGAGATGGAGAAGGGCGACCTCAGCCGGGTGCAGATCTGGCTGGCCGTGACCGGCCTGTTCGGCCTCGCCTTCGTGGGCCTCGAACTCTACGAGTTCCACCACCTGATCCACGAGGGCGCCACGCCCCAGCGCAGCGCCTTCCTGTCGGCCTTCTTCACCCTGGTCGGCACCCACGGCCTGCACGTCAGCCTCGGCATCGTCTGGCTGGTGACGCTGATGGCGCAGGTCCACAAGCGCGGGCTGGTACCCGAGAACAAGCGTCGGCTGCTCTGCCTCAGCATGTTCTGGCACTTCCTCGACGTGATCTGGATCGGCGTGTTCACCTTCGTGTACCTGATGGGAGTCCTGCAATGAGCGCCGCGACGAAGGCAGGACACGACGACCACGGGCATGCACATGGCCATGCCGATGCCGGCAGCCACGGTTCGTTCAAGGATTACATGACCGGCTTCGTGCTGTCGGTCATCCTGACGGCAATCCCGTTCATCCTCGTGATGAGCAACGTGATCGGCAACAACCAGATCACCGGCATCGTCATCATGGGCTTCGCGGTGGCGCAGATCGTGGTCCACATGATCTACTTCCTCCACATGAACACGAAGTCCGAAGGCGGCTGGACCATCCTGGCGCTGATCTTCACCCTGACGCTGGTGATCATCACCCTCGCGGGCTCCCTGTGGGTCATGTACCACCTCAACACCAACATGATGCCGATGCACATGCACACGCGCTGATGCGCGTCGGCAAACCGGCGACGCGGCGCTCCGGCGTCGCGCTCGCCACCCTCTGCGTCGTCGGACTGGTCTTGATCGGCCTCCTGGCGGCGCTCGGGACCTGGCAGATTCAGCGTCGCGCCTGGAAGCACGCGCTGATCGCCCGGGTCGAAGCCCGGGTGCACGCAGAGCCCGTCGCGGCGCCGGGTCCGGCGATCTGGAACAGTCTGACGCCCGAGACGGACGCGTACCGGCGGGTTCAGGCCACGGGACGGTTTCAGAACGACCGGGAAACCCTGGTTCAGGCCGTGACCGAACTCGGTGGCGGCTTCTGGGTGATGACACCGCTGCTGCGCCCCGATGGCACCACGCTTCTGATCAATCGCGGCTTCATCCCGCCGGACAGGCGCGATCCGGCCACGCGGGCCGAGGGGCAGACCGATGCGCCGGTCTCGGTCATCGGTCTCCTGCGCTTCAGCGAACCCGGAGGGGGCTTCCTCCGCAGCAATGATGCCGGCGCCGGGCGCTGGTATTCGCGCGATGTCGCGGCGATCGCGCAGGCGCGGGGCCTCAATGAGGCGGCCCCCTATTTCGTCGATGCCGATGCGACGCCGAACCCAGGTGGTTGGCCTGTCGGCGGGCTGACCATCGTGGCCTTCCCGGACAATCACCTCGTCTACGCGCTGACGTGGTACGTTCTTGCGCTGATGGTCGCGGGCGCGCTCGCCTACACGCTGGTCGATGCCCGCCGCTCGGCGCGGCGGAGATCGACCTGAACCGCGGCCCTCCCTCCGATTCCTGCCGGTGGGCGGCCGCTCGGATGGCTCAGGCGCCGAGCCCCGCGATCCAGGCCCCCGCGCGCTCCACGTCCGCCTGGGTCAGGCCATGCCCGCTCGGCAGGATCTCGTGCGTGACCGCGGCTCGGCCCGCGCGAAGCCGCGCGGCGAGCGCGCCCGCATTGGCCGCCGGAACGATCGGGTCGGCGGCGCCGGAGAGCAGGAGCACCGGTTTGCCCGCGAGATCGACTGGATCGGTCCGGGTCAGCGGCACCATCGGGCGCAGCAGGACGGCTCCCGCCAGCACGTCGGGATGCAACAGCAGTAGGGCGGCGGCGATGTTGGCGCCGTTCGAGAAACCGACCGCCACCGGGGCGGCGAGCCCGTAGGCCGCGCGCGCCGCCGCGATGAACGCAGCGAGATCCGCCGCCCGATGCCGGAGATCGGCTTCGTCGAACACGCCCTCCGCCAAGCGCCGGAAGAAGCGCGGCATGCCGTTCTCCAGGACGGCGCCGCGCGGGGAGAGCAGGGCGGCTCCGGGCGCCAGCGTCCGGCCAAGGGGCAGGAGGTCGTTCTCGTCGCCACCCGTCCCGTGGAGCAGGAGCAGGGGCCGTGCGTCGGCAACGGTCGCTGGCGCGAAGCGATGGACGAGGCCGAGGGCGGGCTGCCTGAGGGATGGGTTGGTCATGACAACCTCGCTGAAGCGATTGAGAATCGGCGCCCGCCCCGACTCTGGGAGCGGGCGCCGGGTTTTCGTCGCCCGGTGACGGAACCGGCGGGTGGATAGAATCAGCCCCTCTCGGCCAGGCGGCCCTCGATCTGCGCCCGGTGCGGCTCAAGGAAACCCGGGAGCTTGAGGGCTTGGCCCAGCGACGCCACCGGCTCGTCGATGGCAAAGCCGGGACCATCGGTGGCGATTTCGAACAGCACTCCGCCCGGCTCGCGGAAGTAGACCGAGCGGAAATACTGACGGTCCTTCTGCTCGGTGACGCCGAGACCGTACGACCGGGTCAGCGTCTCCACCATCCGGGCCTGCTCCGCGTCGTCCGCGGCCCGGAAAGCGATGTGGTGGACCGAGCCGGCGCCCTGGCGACCGCGCAGGAATTCGCCCACCACCCGCAGGGTGACGAAGCCGCCGGTCTCGGCTCCGCTGCCATAGCGGATCGACAGACCGTCGCGGCCGGCTTCGCGGAAACCGAGCACGCCGGTCAGGATCGCCGCCGTCGCTTCGGCCTCCCGCAGCAGGAGCGTCACCCCGTGAAATCCCCGGATGGCGTGCTCGGCCGGAACCTCGCCGCCGGTCCAGACCCCGCCGGCCTCCTCGGCGTCGGTTCCCACCAGGGCCAGGATCATGCCGTCCGGGTCGCGAAAGCGCAGAATCGGATCGCCGAAGGCCTGGGCCACGGTGTCGTGCGTGACGCCCTTCTCGATGAGGTGATGGGCCCACCAGCCGATGGCGGCGCGCGGGACTCGGAACGCGGTCTCCTGCGTCTCGCCGACGCCGACCCGCCCGGGTGCCGCGTGGGCAATGGGGAAGAAGGTCAGGATGGTGCCGGGGCGGCCGGTCTCATCGCCGTAATAGAGATGGTAGGTGCCCGGATCGTCGAAGTTGACGGTCTTCTTCACCAAGCGAAGGCCGAGCACGCGGGTGTAGAAGTCGGCGTTTCGGTCGGGGGCGCCAGAGAACGCGGTGACGTGATGGATGCCGGTGTGGGACATGGGACGAACTCCTCGCGGGCAGCGCCGCGCCGGAAGCCCGGCCGTGCTGCGATGACCGGAAGATGCGCCTTGCCCTTCGGTTCGGAAATGGAAACGATGGAAACGCATCGTTTCGGAATACACCGCCATGAAGCTTCCTGACTTCGAAGCCTGGGCCGTCTTCGCCAAGGTGGTGGAGACCGGGTCGTTCGGGCGTGCCGCCGCGGATCTCGGGATCGCCAAAGGCACGGTTTCGAAGGCCGTCACCCGCCTGGAAGCCCGGATCGGGGCACGCCTGTTTCATCGCACCTCGCGCAAGCTCGCCCTGACGGAGGCCGGGGCCTCGGCGCGGGATGCGGCGGCCCGCATCCTGGCGGAGGGCGAGGCGGCCGAAGCGCTGGCGCAGGACGCCGCCGCGCAGATGCGCGGCCGGGTGCGCCTCGCCGCGCCGATGTCGTTCGGCGTGCTGCACGTGGCTCCGCGCCTGCCGGACTTCCTGAGTCGCCACCCCGGCCTCAGCATCGATCTGCACTTGAGCGATGACCTCGTCGACCTCGTCGGCGGCGGCTTCGATCTCGGCCTGCGCATCGCGGCCCTGACCGATTCGTCGCTGCGGGCCCGGCGCCTATGCACCGTCCACCGCTCGTTGGTGGCAACCCCCGCCTATCTCGCGCGCTTCGGGCGGCCGGCGCATCCGCACGACCTCTCGGATCATGCGTGCCTGGGCTACGCCTACCTGCCGACGCCGGATCGCTGGCGCTTCGTCGCTTCGGACGGTCGGGAGGCGGCGGTGGTGCCGAACGGTCCCTTGCGGGCCAACAACGCCGATGCCCTGGCGCCCGCCCTTCGGGCCGGGCTCGGCCTCGCGGTCCAGCCGGATTTCATGATCTGGGAGGACCTGCGCGACGGTCGCCTGGAGCGGGTCCTGCCCGAATGGTCGCCGCCGCGCATCGACCTGCACCTCGTGACCCCGCCGGGCGATCCGCGCCCCGCGCGGGTGACTGCGCTGATCGGCTTTCTGGCCAAGGCACTGTCGAACGCCCCCTGGTCGGACCCCGGCGGCTACGCACGCGGCGCTGCCGCGCCGCCGGCACCCGCAGCGTGATCCGTTCGGGTCAGGTCTCGGTGATCTCCAGGATCAGTCCGCGCCCGCGCAAGACCTTGTCGATGCGCTGGTGCATGTCCGGACACGGACGGGTCACCCGAAGATGCACCGTGTCGCCCTTCGGCGTGCCCGTGACCCAGAGCCGGTAGCGCAATCCCTCGTCCCGAAGCTGCTCCAGCAGCCGCTCGGAGGCGATCCGGTTGGCCTCGTTGTTCATCGCGATGAGGCGTGCATCCATCTCGGTCTCTCCTGCTTGCCTGAGTGCAACGCGCGGCGACACGCTTTTCGTCCCGACAACCTGCATTCGTGGTGAAGTCGAAGCCGTCGGCCATCGACACCTGCCCCGGCCCTTCGGAACAGGGCCGCAGCGCCGAGGTTCACGCGGAGAGGATGCGTGTTCTCGGATTCGTGACGGCGGGAACGCGTCAGATCCAGCATCGGAAGGAGATCGTGATGAAACAGATCGTCGGCGCCGCCGCCGTGGCTGTGCTCCTGGCCGGACCGGCCCTGGCCCAATCGGTGGGCGAGAAGACGGGCATCAACGCGCTGATCGGCGTGAGCCCTTCCACGGCGGATTTCGTGACCCAGGCCGGGATCAGCGATCTGTTCGAGATCGAGAGCAGCCGGCTGGCCGCCGAGCGCAGCGATGAGCCGACCAAAGCCTATGCCCGTCAGATGATCACCGACCACGAGAAGACGACATCCGAGATGAAGGCGATGATCCAGGGGGGCAAGGTCCAGGCGACGGCACCGACCGCCCTGGACAGCACCCATCAGGCCCGGCTCGACAGCCTCAAGGCGCTTCAGGGCGACGCCTTCACCAAGCAGTACCACGCCGATCAGGTGACGGCGCACAAGAATGCCGTCGACCTGTTCCAGCGTTACGCCCAAGGGGGCGACAACGCCGAATTGAAGGCCTGGGCGAGCAAGACCCAGCCCGCGCTCGAGCACCACCTGAAGATGGCGCAGGATCTCGACAAGTAGCGGACGGCTCGCCGCGCCGGTCAACCGGCGCGGCCGAACGGTCAGAACACCTCGTCGGTGTGAACGTCGAAGCGGGCGAGGTGCGCGTAGCCGAAGTTGGTGGTGATCGCCACGTCGGTGGCATCGCGGCCGCGCGCCATCACGATCCGGCCGATGCGCGGCGTGTTGTGTCGGGCGTCGAAGGTATACCAGTTGCCGTCGAGATAAGCCTCGAACCAGGCCGAGAAATCCATCGGGTCGGGCACGGGCGGAATGCCGATGTCGCCGAGATAGCCGGTGCAGTAGCGCGCCGGAATGTTCATGCACCGGCAGAACGCGACGGCCAGATGCGCAAAATCGCGGCAGACGCCCTGGCGTTGCATGAAACCGTCCCAGGCGGTTCGGGTGGCGTCGGCGCACATGTAGTCGAATCGGATGCGGTCATGGACGTAATCGCAGATCGCCTGGACGCGACCCCAGCCCATGGGCGTTCCGCCGAACAGCGACCACGCGGTTTCGGACAGCTTGTCGGTGTCGCAGTAGCGGCTGCCCAGGAGGTAGACGAGCACCTCGTGGGGGAGATTCTGGACCTCGATCTGCTGCGCATGCGGGGCATAGACGTCGGGCAGGCCGGAATCCTGGACCACGAAATCGGCCGAGATCGTGAGGCGTCCGGGGGGCGTGACGATGCGGGTGCAGATGTTGTCGAAGTCGTCTCGGTATTCCTGCCAGGGGATCGGCGGATCGAAGTTGATCACATGCGGGGTGAGCACATCTGGCATCCGTGAGGGATGCACGCTCAACGCGAGGATCATGGGCGTCGGCTGAACCGATTCGAAGGCAATGTCGAACCCAGTCCTGATCTTCATGACAACCACCCGATCCTGTCGTGAACTATACGCTCTATGGTTCCAAACCGGGCAGCCTGGGGCGCACCCGGTCCTTCAACGCGCCACCTGCGGATCGGTCGCCCAAGGCTCCACGGCACTCGGCACGACTTCATCGACGTGGACGCTCACCGTCATGCCCAGATCATCCGCCGGAAACCCGAAGAACGACCCGTGCAGCGGCACGGCCTGGCGCGGATCGCGTGCGACGGCGACGCGGATCAGGTCGCGATTTCCGACGATGCCGTTCGTCGGATCGAACTCGATCCACCCCGCACCAGGCAGGTAGACTTGCACCCAAGCATGAGTCGAGCCACCACCCACATGCCGGTCGCGATCCCCGCGTGGGTTGTAGAGGTAGCCCGAGACGAAGCGGGCCGCCATGCCGAGGGCGCGCACGGCCTCGATCATCAACACCGCGAAATCGCGGCAGCTGCCGCGCTTGAGCCGCAGGGTGGTGACCGGGTCCTGCACGCCCTTCTCGGAGCGCGCCAGATACGCGAAGTTGCGTCGGACGCTGCGCGTCATCTCGGCCAGGAGGTCCTGGGTTCCGATCCGTCCCGCCGGGGGGACGAAGCTGCGCGCCCAGCTATCGACCTCGTTGCGCGGGTCCGCGTATTGCCGCTCCATCGAGCGGCTGAGATCGGGGATGTCGTCGGCGCCGTAGCCGAACGGATAGAACGCCGCGTGCGGCGCGATCGGGAAGATCGGCGTCAGCTCGGGCGTGTGATCGAGGGTGATGGTGCACTCGAAGGTGAGCTGCGCCGCCCGCCCGGTGAACGACGCGACGGCCACGCAATTCCCGAAGACGTCATGGAGCCAGCGCAGCCCGCTCGGTTCGGGCGTGATCTTCAGATTCGCCGAGATCAGGCGCTGATCGTAACTGTCGCGCGGCCGGAACAGGATGCGATGCTCACCGAAGGCCACCGGCTGTCGATAGCGATAGATGGTCAGGTGGCGGACGGACAGGATCGGCAAGGCGAGGGGCTCCACCACGCCGCGCGGCGTGGTCTGGTCGGCACGGACGCTGCGGGAAGCGATGCAAATCGTGCGCCGGGGAGCCTTATCAGGAAACGATGGGTTGCGGGGTGCTGGTCGCGAGATCGGCCTCGGTCAGCAGATCGAAGGGCCGCCACGGCTTCGGAATGAAGACCGCCTGGTCCGGCAGGCTGCTCGGACGCTCGGCCTTTCCGCCCGACGTCACCACCACACGGGCGGACGGCCACAGCAGCGCGATGGCGGAGGCCAGTTGCACCCCATCCATCGCCCCGGCAAGGCTGACATCGGCGAAGACCAGGGCGACATCGCCGCCGCGCTCGCGCATGACGTTGAGGGCGGCCTCGGCGCTATCGCACCCGAGCACGCCGAGTTCGGTATCGCTCAGGAGGGCCTCGGCCAGCGCGCGCGTGGCGGCATCGTCCTCGACCACCAGGGCGAGCTTGAGCGGCTGCGGCTTGGCCCGGGGCGCCGCTTCGGACGCGGCCGCAGGTTCGGACTGAACCTGGCGAATCAATGAGGCGAGGTGGTCGGGAATGCCCTCGGCGATCAGGTCGTCGTAGAACGAGGCCAGAGCCTGACCGATCCGGTCGAGGGACAGGCTCGGCGTCAGCGTGTCGCCGAGAGGAATCCGGCTCACGGACGACGAGCGATCCGCGTTGGTGCCTTTCGGGTCCGACAAGCAGAGCCTCCGCCGTTGGTGTCTCGGTGCGCCGCCACGAGCGGAGGCGCCGACATTAAAGCCCGGAGGTGACAGTCAGTTGCCGGAAATCATCCCTGGCCTGCGTTTGAGCCGGTACGGTGCCTCAATCCACCGCCGCATCGGCATAGGCCAGCACGCCGGCCATGGAACGGACGTCGCGATAGCGGGCGCCGCGGGTGCTCATCATGGTCTCGAACTTCTCGTGCACCTGGGCCACCGACAGGCTCGCCGCCTTGCGACGCCCGCGCTGGGCGGCGAAGAAGATCGTCTTGTTGGCGCGCGCCGGGCCCGGCAGCATCTGGGCGGCCGCCGCCTTCGGCTTGTCGACCACCGTGGCAAGGAAGTCCTCGGCATCGTCCGGCCCGAGGAAGTGGGCGAGGTAGACCTCGCCGAGGGTGAGTTCGCGGCCGATCCGCAGGGCGATGCGGGCGGCGTCGCGCTTCAGCATCTCGCCGGCGAGCAGGGCGGACAGGTAGGGGTCGCGCCGCATCTCGAGGATGCGCGTGCGCTCGGCCGGGTCCGACACGGTGGGCCGGCCGTTGTCGCCGGTGACCACGAGGGCCGCATCGGTGGCGAGACCGTATTTCGGTCCGAAGTCGCGCACCACGCCCAACCAAGTCCGCTCGATGAACTGGAACAGGCCGGTGGCCGAGGAGGTCTGTGCCTGCACTTCGGTCTTGAAGCTGGATTCCTTGTCGGCCACCGCCATCAGCAGCACCGGATCGGTCTGCACCGCCTGCGCCGCCCGGACGATCTTCTGCACGAGGTGGCGCCGGATCTTCATCGGGCCGAACTCGATGATCTCGTTCGGGTCGCCGATCGAACTTTCGGTGAGGAGGTAGTCATAGGACACCCGGTCGACCGCGTTGGAGCCGAGTTCGGTGTCGAGGTCGTGGACCGGCGCGAAGGCCGAGGACGCGGTGATCGCCGCCGGGGTGGGCGACACGGAGGCGGGCAGGGTGGCCGAGGCGGAGGCCTGAAAGATGACCGGCATCGGCTGGACGCGGGGGCGCGGCATCGCGATCTCGGTCATGGCCTGGGCCGACTGGACGACACCGGCCTCCGGACCGACGCCGTAGGACAGGACCGCGCCGAGGCCGCCGGCCAGGAGCAGCATCGAGAGCACCGAGCGGGTCAGGGCCGGGCGGCTGCCGTGATCGTGGCCGACGCGTCCCGACAGGGTCAGCGCTTCGGAGCCGTCCGGCGCTGCGACGGAGCCGAAGCGCGGTGCGAGCGATCCTTTATGAGCCTGCGAGTTCTTGGCGAAGACGGTCCGCGACGATCCGACGTTTCGACCCTGCATCTGCTCGACCCAACCTCGTTCCCTGACCTGGATTGAGATTAGCTTGCGAGATGTGGCGACAACACGGCCCAGTTTGGGGCAATCCCGTGGCAAGTTTGTCTCAGTGTCGAGAGCGCTGGCGCACACCCCGGCACGTTTCGGGCGCGCCGCGCAAAAGTGGGACTTAAACGCGAAAAGCGGCCCTGCTCACGCACGACCGCCCGACACTTCGATTCACAGAATGGTACCACTGCCCCGGCTCGAACGGGGGACCTCTTGATCCACAATCAAGCGCTCTAACCAACTGAGCTACAGCGGCACTGCGGGCGATCTATCCCGAGCCGCGCCGCATTTCAAGCCGCCTTCGGCCGATCGTCGGCAAAAGTGTGGATCTGTCCCGGCCTGTCAGGGCCATGCGTGCCCGGTTCAGCCATCGACGCCTCTATCAGCCGCAGGGTAAGGGGAGGCCTCGATGCCTCTCCGTCGCCGTCCGCGACCGCTTCCAGCCCGGCCCATGCCCCTGCGCAACCGCTCTTCCTCTTCGCCGGCTGCCCGACAGGTGCTCGTGCAGGCGCCGGGGCGACTGCGCGCCCTCGTGCGCGGCAGCGAAATCGGCCTTATCGTCCTGGCCGGCCTGATCGGATGCGCCTCCGGCCTGTCGGTGGCGGCGATGAACCGGGCGACGCAGGCGATGCGCGAGGTGCTGTACGGCCTGCCGCCGGGCATGCGCCTCAGCGCCGCTACGGATCTCTCGCCCCTGGCGATCCTGCTGGCGCCCGCCTTCGGCGGCGTCCTGCTCGCGCTGTTCACCCGCGCGCTGCGCTGGCGCCGGCGCCCCCGGCGCGCGCCGGTCGACCCCATTGAGGCCAACGCCCTGCACGGCGGGCGCATGTCCCTCAGTGATTCCACCGTGGTGGTGATCCAGAACACGATCTCCAACGGCAGCGGCGTCTCGGTGGGCATGGAGGCGGCCTACACGCAGTTCTGTGCCGGCGTCGCCTCCCGCCTCGGCCTGTCCTTTGAATTGCGGCGTGCCGACCAGCGCACCCTGGTGGGCTGCGGGGCGGCCGCCGCCATCGCGGCAGCCTTCGGCGCCCCCCTGACCGGCGCGTTCTATGCCTTCGAACTCATCATCGGGACCTATTCCATCGCCACCTTGACGCCCGTCGTGGTGGCCGCCCTATGCGGCAGCGTCGTCGCCCGGGCGCTGGTGGCGCAAACCTCCCTCGTCACGGTCGACCGGGCCGACGCGATCACCACCACGGTGCTGACGACCCTCGACACGGTGCCGAGCCTCACCCTCGGGCTGCTCTGCGCCGGGCTCGGCATCCTGATCATGCGCGGTGTCACCCTGGTCGAGGCCGGCTTCCGCATCACCCGTCTGCCCGCGCTCTGCGCCCCGGTGGTGGGAGGCCTCTGCGTCGGCGGATTGGCGCTCCTGGCCTCGCCTCAGGTCCTGTCCGGCGGGCACGGGGCGCTGCACCTGCACCTGGAGGCGCATGGCAACGCCCTCGGCCTCTCCGCCCTCATCGTGCTGTTCGTCGCCAAGGCGATCGCCTCGGCGATCTCCATCGGCTCCGGCTTCCGCGGCGGCCTTTTCTTCGCCTCGCTCTTCCTCGGCGCCGTGGCGGGCGAGATTTTCGCGGTCGGGATGCCGCTGATCCTGCCCGGAATGGTGAATTTCGGCCTGACCCCGCTCGCCTACGCGGTGATCGGCATGAGCTCCCTGTCGGTGGCGGTGATCGGCGGGCCGCTGACCATGACGTTCCTCGCCCTCGAACTCACCGGCAGCTTCCCGATCACCGGCCTGGTGCTGGTGGCGGTGATCGCCTCCTCCCTGACCGTGCGCAAGACCTTCGGCTACTCCTTCGCGACCTGGCGCTTCCATCTCCGGGGCGAGAGCATCCGCAGCGCGCATGACGTCGGCTGGATCCGGACGCTGACGGTGGGCCGGCTGATGCGCCGCGAGGTCTCGACGGCCTCCATCGACCAGAGCCTCGCCAGCTTCCTGCGCAAGCACCCGCTCGGATCGCCCTCACGGGTGGTGATGGTGGACGGCGACGGCCGCTACGCCGGGATCGTGCTCGTGCCCGAAGCCCATGCGGCCCTCCTGGAGACGGAGGGGGCTTCGCCCGATCTCGCCAGCCTCCTGCGCCATCGCGACGATGTTCTGACCGCCGAGATGAATGCCAAGGCGGCGACGGCGGCGTTCGACCGGACCGAGAGCGAAGCCTTGGCGGTGGTGGAGGACCTGAAGACCCGCAAAGTCATCGGCCTGCTGACCGAGAGCCACACGCTGAAGCGCTACAGCGAGGAACTGGACCGCCAGCGCCGGGCGGTGCTGGGCGAGGCGACCTGACGCGCTGGCCGGGCGCGGAATAGGCAGGACCAGAACATGCCGGCGGGTGGCGGGCCGGATCGCCTAACGTGCCGGCCCGCGCGACAGGCCGGGTGTGGTCACGAATCGGGATGATTGCGGCGCCATCCGAAGATTCCGAAGGCGAGCAGGCTCGCCGATCCCATCATGACGAGGCTCCAGCCCCAGTCGCTCGGCAATTGGCCGTCGACGGGGTGGCCGAACAGGCCGGAGGCCAGGACGAGGCCGAACCCCGTGACGGCGGCCGAGCACAGAAGGCCGAGGCTGATCCCGATACTGATCACGGTGGGTACCTTCATCGACGGATCTCGGACGAACCGGGCCGGAAGCAGGGCGCGAGACGCCGAACGGGAAGATCCGCCCGGCGCAGGGGCCACCTCCGGCACGGATGCGAGCCGCACCCCCTCGTGAGGGGAAGCGGCTCACAGCCGTCCGGGATCGGACCCTTACTTCTTGACCGTCGTGCCGGTGGCGGCGGGAGCCGTCGCGGCGGCGGCCGGAGCCGGCGCAGCGGCAGCCGCGCCCTTCTGTGGCATGCTCACCATATCGACGATGTCGAAGCGCAGCCCGTCCTCCGCCTTCTTCAGGACGGCGTTGGCTTCATAGTACTTGCCCTGGTTGATCAGGGTCGCCGCCTGGTCGACATCGGTGGTGGTCTGATCGAGCGGCACCACCGCCAGGACGAAGTTCACATCGACGCCCGCGAGCTTGAGCTGGTCGATGGCGGCCTTGCGATCACCCTTCTCCAGGCTCTTGTTGGCGGTCGCCACCGCGGCGGCCTTGGCCGGCGACGCGACGAAGTCCTCGCCCAGGGTCAGCTGCCCGTCGACCGGAACCCAAGCGGTTTGCTTGGTCGATGGCTTGGCAGCATCGGAAGATTTGCTCGCCTCGGTGGCGGGTGCGGACTTCTTGGGCGTCGCGTGCAGATCGGCTTCCGCCTTCGTGAAGACCGACTCGTCCGTCTTCACCTTGGTGAGCGCCGCCTGAGCCTTGCCGATCAGGTCCTTGGCCTGGGTCGGATCGGCGTTGAAGATGGCGATCCGGGCGAGGTGCAGGTCGCGGAAGGCCTGCGCGCCGTCCTTGGACAGCTTTCCGACGTCGCGATCCGCCGCCTGCTGGGCCGCCGAGATCGGGGGAGCGGCCTGCGCGGCCGGCTTGTCGTTGGCGAAAGCCACGCCGCCGAGGAGCGATGTCGCAACAAGTGCGGCGGCAACGGTTCTGATGCGTTTCATGACAATACCTCCAGAAGGGAGCGGCGACCGTGTGTGTGTTGGAGGAATAGGGTCGCGCCAAACCTCTCTTCTGTCGTGATATTGATGTTGCCCTCGCACCATGTCACGTTAATTAATCGTCAGCATTCCGTCATCAAATCACCGTTGACAAACATGCTGATAAAGGAGCCGATCAAAACCAGTTTGATCTGAAACCCGCAGGCATAAAAAAAGCACGCGGTGCAGGAGCACCGCGTGCGATTTCGATTGCCGGGCCGTGGCGCCGTCAGGCGGCCGAGAGCCGGGTCTTGCGCGTCAGCGCCTCCTCGACCGTCCCGTCGCCGTCGAGATATCCGTGGCGCTTCGGGTTCGGCATGATCAGCGAGGCGATGAAGGCGATGCCGAGCATCACGGTCACGTACCAGAAGAAGCTGCTCTCGGAGCCGATCTGCTTCAGGTACAGGGCTACCGCCTCCGCGGTCCCGCCGAACAGCGAGTTGGCGATGGCGTAGGACAGGCCGACGCCCAGCGCCCGCACCTGGGTGGGGAACAGCTCGGCTTTCACGATGCCGCTGATGCCCGTGTAGAAGCTGATCACAATCAGGCCGACCATGATCAGCGCGAACGACAGCACCGCGTTCTGCGTCGAACCGATGGCGGTCATCAGCGGCACCACCATCAGGGTGCCGAGGCCGCTATAGAGCAGCATGTTGGCCTTGCGGCCGATCCGGTCCGAGAGCCAGCCGAAGAAGGGCTGGATGATCATGTAGACGAACAGGGCTGCGGTGGAGATCTGCGAAGCGGTAACCTTGTCGATATGGGCGGTGTTGAAGAGATACTTCGGCATGTAGGTGGTGAACGTGTAGAAGCTCAGCGAGCCGCCGGCCGTATAGGCCAGCACCACGCAGAAGGCGCGCCAGTGCTTGAACAGGGCGGCGAAGGTGCCGGAATCCTTCTTGGCCATGTCCTCCTTGGTGGCGGTCTCCTGCAGCGACGAACGCAGGTAGAGAGCGACCACGGCCGCGACGGCACCGATGACGAACGGGATGCGCCAGCCCCAGGCGGTGAGTTCCTGCGCGGTGAGGAAGCTCTGGAGGATGATCAGCACCAGCGAGGCCAGCAGCTGGCCGCCGATCAGGGTGACGTACTGGAACGAGGCGAAGAATCCGCGCCGGCCCTTCACGGCGATCTCGCTCATGTAGGTGGCGCTGGTGCCGTACTCGCCGCCGACCGACAGGCCCTGGATCATCCGGGCGAGCAGCAGCAGGGCGGGGGCGAGATGGCCGGCCGTCGCGTAGGTCGGCAGGACCGCGATCATCAGCGAGCCGGCGCACATCATCAGCACCGAGATCAGCATCGATTTCTTGCGGCCGAGGCGATCGGCGATGCGGCCGAAGAGCCAGCCGCCGATTGGCCGCATGAAGAAGCCGACGGCGAAGACGGCGGCCGATTTCAGAAGCTGGCTGGTGTCATCCCCCTCGGGGAAGAAGACGGGCGCGAAGTAGAGGGCGAAGAAGGCGTAACAATAGAAATCGAACCACTCGACGAGGTTGCCCGACGAGGAGGCGACGATCGCCTTGATTCTGCGGCGGCTATCCGCCGCTTCGTCCGCCCTGTGCGTGAGTGTCCCCGGCCCACCTGTCATCCGTCTCGTCCCTGTGCTCTCGGCGTCGCCGGTCAGCGGCGTCTTTGGCGCGGACGTTACTCTGTGAGGCTGGTTTCACAAGCCCGCTCAGCGGGTTGGCGTACACCGACAAGATCAACGGTAAACTTGGCTGTGGAAGACCGATCGCTAAGCTTACGCAGCTCGTACAAAATGCCCGCGCGGCAAACGTCGTAAGATCAGATCAAGAAAAGGCGGAACGGTCTTTCGTAGAACTTCGTTGCGGAGGGCGACGGCACGGGACGGTGCTTCCCACAACGAGACTGGAAACGACCCCATGAGCAAGCTCTTCCGGAGCACGGTAGCGGCAACGGCCCTTCTTCTCGGCGCAACGACGGCGTTCGCGCAGGCCGGCCCGGGTGGTGGCGCGGGCGGTAGTGCCGCCGGCGGTGCAGGTGGTGGCGCCGGCATGGGCGCGGGTGGTGGCGCCGGAGGCGCGGGCATGGGAGCCGGCGGCGCGGGCGGCGGCGGGATGCGCGGCGGGGCTGGTGGCGCTGAAACCGGGGCTGGCACCGGATCGCGCGGCGAGGCCGGTGGAGCCGGGGCGCGCGGGGCCGAGGGCGGTGCGGGTCCGCGCGGCGGCGAGCGCCCGGGACAGGCAACCGGCGAACGGGGCGGCCGCGAGACGGGTGGCGCTGCAACGCGGGACGGCACCGCCGAACGTGACGGCCGGGCAGACCGGGACGTGAAGGGTGATCGCGATGGCCGGGCGGATCGTGACGGCAAGGCGGAGCGTGACGGCCGGGCGGATCGTGACGGCAAGGCGGAGCGTGATGGCCGGGCCAACCGCGATGGAAAAGCCGATCGTGATGGCCGGGCCGACCGGGACGACCGTGGCGGACGGGACGGTCGGACGGATCGCGACGACAGGGGTGATCGGGGAGCGGTGCGCGGAGCCTATGGCCGTCTCGCGGCCCCGCAGCGCACGGAGTTCCGTCAGAGCGTGATCCGCCGTGGAGTTCCGCGTCTGGCCGCCGGCGTGTTCGCTCTCAGCGTCGGCACGGCCATCGCCCGCAGCTACACCCTCTACGACCTACCGCCGGACATCGTCCGGATCGCGCCCGAATACGAGGATTACCGCTACGTGCTGGTCGGCGACGACATCGTCATCGTCGATCCCGACACCTACGAGATCGTCGACGTGATCCGCGGCTGATTGTCGGTCGCACGCAATGCGGAGGCGGAGCTTCGCCTCCGCCTCTCACGGGTATCGCTCAGCGCTTGCGATCCAGCAGCCCGGAGACCACCCGGGCGGTGTAATCGACCATCGGCACGATGCGGGCGTAGTTCAGCCGCGTCGGACCGATGACCCCGACGACGCCGACGATCTTCTGCGAGCCGTCGCGGAACGGCGCCGCGATCATCGACGATCCGGACAGGGAGAACAGCTTGTTCTCCGAGCCGATGAAGATGCGCACGCCCTCGCCGCCCTCGGCGCGCGACAGCAATTCGATCACATCCTTCTGGGTCTCGAGGTCGTCGAAAAGCAGACGGATACGCTCGAGATCCTCTGCGGCGCGCAGGTCGTCGAGGAGGTTCGACTGTCCGCGCACGATCAGCTGGCGGGCATCCGAAGGGCCGACGCTGACGGCGAGACCGGCATCGACCAGCCGCTCGGTGATGGCGTCGAGTTCGCGCTTCATCACCTGGCGGCCGGATTCGATCTCGGCCCGCAGCGACCCGAGCGTCCGTCCCTGCAGGCGGGCGTTCAGGTAATTCGAGGCCTCCTGCAGGGCGCTGGCGGGCAGGCCGGGCGGCAGGTCGAGCAGGCGGTTCTCCACCGAGCCGTCGTCGGAGACCAGGACCACGAGAGCGCGGGTCGGGTCGAGACGCACGAACTCGATGTGCTTCAGATGCACGTTGGTCTTGGTGGTCAGCACCACTCCGGCCCCGCGGGAGACGCCGGAGAGCAGCATCGAGGCTTCGGCCAGCGCCGAATCGAAGGTGTGGCCGGACGCGGCCGCGCGCATCTGGGTCTCGATCCGCTCCTGTTCCTCGCGCCCGACATCGCCGACCTCCAGCATGGCGTCGACGAAGAAGCGCAGGCCCTGCTCGGTCGGCAGCCGCCCGGCCGAAGCGTGGGGCGCGAAGATCAGGCCGGAATGCTCGAGATCCGCCATGACGTTGCGGATCGAGGCGGGCGAGAGGGACATCGGCAGGATGCGCGCGAGGTTGCGCGAGCCGACGGGTTCACCGGTGGTGAGATAACTTTCGACGATCTGACGGAAGATCTCGCGCGAGCGCTCGTTCAGCGCGCTGAGAACCTGCATCTGCTGCACGGTCGAAAAGGGGCGGGCGGGCTCGGTCACGATCCATTCCTGAGACGGGGAGTGTGACGTCCTCCACGGGTTAATACAATCCACCGCGCCGTCGCCAGGGCGGCCTCGGGCCGGAAAGGCGGCGCCGCGCCTTCACGAACGCGCGGCGCTGACAACGCACCGCTTCCAAACGCACCGCGGCACCGAAACGATACGCCCGGCCTTTCCCACGCCGTTTGCCTCATGAGAAGCAAGACCGCGCCGCTGCCCAAAGAAACAGCTTGGCCATTTGCGACGATCCGGCCGGGTCGTGCGTTGCCGTATCCCGCGATTTGCCGGGCCTATCGTTCTCCGGCTCGCTCGCCCATCGCGATCTGCATGGGTGCGTCGTCGGTGAACACCCGCCGGCGAATCGCTCAAGCCGAAGCCACCAGGAGGCAGAGACCCATGAGACACTCAGCTCGATCCGGCCTGATCAAGTCGTTCGCCATCGTTCTCGCGATGGTCGGCGCCATGCTGTTCGGCGCACCCCAGGGTGCCCAGGCCGCCCCCGCCATGGTGTCCACCGAAGTCGCCGCTCCGGCCGTCGGCCTCACCCAGGTGCAGTATGGCGGCCATTGGCGTCATCATCGCCGCGGCTTCCGGCACCACCACCATCGCGGCCGCCACTTCGGCCATCACCATCGCCGCCATTTCGGCCATCATTACGGTCACCGCCGCGGCCATCACTTCGGTCACCACCGCTACCGCTACTGAGCGCATTCGTGCCACGGGTCGCCCTTTGGGGTGGCCCTCTTCGGCCATGGGCCGCCCTTCGGGGCGGCCCTCTTCGTATAGGCCATCCCCCGTCCGCCGGCAGGCCTCGCGTAACAGCCTCGCTTGCAGGCCCGGACCCGGACCCGTAAAGCCCGCTCCCAACCCTGATTCTGGAAGGAGAGCGGCATGCGCCCCTCGAAGCGCGCGACCGACGAACTGCGCACCGTGACCCTGGAGCGTGCCGTCTCCCGCCATGCCGAGGGCTCCTGCCTCGTCAGCTTCGGCGACACCAAGGTCCTGTGCACGGCCTCGCTCGAAGAGCGTGGCCCGGGCTGGCTGCGCGGCTCCGGCAAGGGCTGGGTGACGGCCGAGTATTCGATGCTGCCGCGCGCCACCCACGAGCGGACCCGGCGCGAGGTGAATTCCGGCAAGCCCTCGGGCCGCACCCAGGAGATCCAGCGTCTGATCGGCCGCTCGCTGCGCGCCGTCACCAACCTGCCGGCGATGGGCGAACGCCAGATCACGGTCGATTGCGACGTGATCCAGGCCGATGGCGGCACCCGCACCGCTGCGATCACCGGCGCCTGGGTCGCCCTGCACGAGTGCTTCACCTGGATGCGCAGCCGCTCGATCATCTCGGTCGACCCCCTCCGCGACCACGTGGCGGCGATTTCCTGCGGCATCTACAAGGGCAAGCCGGTGCTCGACCTCGACTACGACGAGGATTCCGCGGCCGAGACCGACGCCAACTTCGTCATCACGGGCACCGGCGGCCTCGTGGAGGTGCAGGGCACCGCCGAGGGCAAGCCGTTCTCGGAAGACGAGCTGCTCGAATTGCTGCGCCTCGCCAAGGGTGGGGTCCAGTCCCTCGTCGTCCTCCAGAAGCAGGCCATCGGCGTATGAGCGACCCTCGCATCCTCACGGGCCGCGTCGTCATCGCGACCCACAATGCCGGCAAGCTCGTCGAGATGCGCGAGTTGCTGGCACCCTTCGGCGTCGACGCGGTCTCGGCCGGCGAACTCGGCCTGCCCGAGCCGGACGAGACCGGAACGATGTTTGCCGAGAACGCCGCCCTCAAGGCGCTCGCCGCCGCGACGGCCTCGAATCTGCCGGCCTTTGCCGATGATTCCGGTCTGTGCGTCAACGCGCTGGACGGGGCGCCCGGGCTGTTCTCGGCCCGCTGGGCCGGGCCGTCGAAGGATTTCTCGGGCGCCATGGCGCGCATCGCCGCGGAACTCGACAAGCGCGGCGCCACCACCCGGCGGGCGCATTTCGTCTCCGCCCTGGTGATCGCCTGGCCGGACGGCCACACCGAGACCTTCGAGGGACGGGTCTTCGGTGAACTCGTGGCTCCTCGGGGCGCGAGCGGCTTCGGCTACGATCCGATGTTCCTGCCCGACGGTTACGACCGCACCTTCGGTGAGATCTCTTCGGAGGAAAAGCACGGCGTCGACTGGCAGACCGGCAACGCCCTGTCGCACCGCGCCCGCGCCTTCGTGCTCCTGGCGCAGAGCTGCCTGCGGCGTCCCTGAAACCGGCGGCGGGATTGCCAAACCGCAATCCCGCGCGCACATCCGCCCCATGACGTGCGCCCCATGACCAAACCGACAGGCCCGGACCATCCGACCCGCGATGCCGGGTTCGGGGTCTATGTCCACTGGCCCTTCTGCGCCTCGAAGTGCCCCTATTGCGACTTCAACAGCCATGTGCGCCATGCGCCGGTGGACGAGGTCCGCTTCCTCAAGGCCTTCAGGGCCGAGATCGCCCATGTGTCGGCGCGCACGCCCGGGCGCACCGTGTCGAGCGTCTTCCTCGGCGGCGGCACGCCCTCCCTGATGCAGCCCGCCACCGTGGCGGGGCTCCTCGACGCCATCGGCGGGGCCTGGACCGTGGCACCCGAGGTCGAGATCACCCTGGAGGCCAATCCCACCAGCGTCGAGGCGGAGCGCTTTCGCGGCTACCGCGCCGCCGGGGTCAACCGCGTTTCCCTCGGCGTCCAGGCCATGGACGACGTCTCCCTGAAGCAGCTCGGACGCCTGCACAGCGCCGCGGAAGCCATGGCGGCGGTCCGGGTCGCCGCCGCCCATTTTGAGCGCTACTCCTTCGACCTCATCTATGCGCGCCCGGATCAGAGCCCGGCCGCCTGGCGGGCCGAACTCGAGGGCGCCATCGCGCGGGCAGCCGAACACCTGTCGCTCTATCAGCTCACCATCGAGCCCGGCACGCCGTTCTACGGTCTCGCCGCCGCCGGCAAGCTGGTGCCGCCGGACGACGATTCCGCCCGCCTCCTCTACGACGTGACCCAGGAGGTCTGTGACCGCGCCGGGCTCTCCGCCTACGAGATCTCGAACCACGCCCGTCCGGGCGCGGAATCACGCCACAACCTGCTGTACTGGCGCTACGGCGAATATGCGGGCATCGGCCCCGGCGCCCACGGTCGCCTCGTCGGGGCGGAGGGCCGGATCGGCACCGTCACCGAGCGGGCGCCGGAAGCCTGGCTCGCCCGCGTCGAGCGCGACGGTCACGGCATCGTCGAGACCGAGACCCTGGCGGCCTCCGACCAGGGCGACGAATTCCTGATGATGGGCCTGCGCCTTCGCGAGGGTATCGACCCGCGCCGCTACGCGCTCCTGAAAGGCAAAGTCCTCGACCCGGCGCGGATCGACGGCCTCGTCGCCGACGGGCTGATCGCCCGACATGCGGGCGGCCGCATCGCCGCGACCCCGGCCGGGGCGCCGGTCCTCAACGCCGTGGTGGCCGCGCTCGCCGCCTGATCAGGTGCCCGAGGGCGAGAGGGTACGCGGGGCGGGACTGACAACGACCGGGGCGCCGGAGCGGATCTCGTAGACCGCCAGCGCCCGGTCGCTCGGGCCGTCCGGTCGGAACCGGAACGTCCCGTCGATCCCGGAGAAGCCCGACGGGTTGGTGAGGGTGGTGTCGGCGAAGCGCTGCGAGCCGAACTGGCGCGACAGGGCCGCCATCAGCGAAACGGCGTCGTACGCGAGGGTGGCGACGCGCGGCGGCACCGACCCGAACCGGGCCTGATAGCGCTGCGAGAAGCCGTTGAAACCCGCCACGTCCGGTGCCGCGAACCAGCCGCCCTGGAGCGCCGGCAGGGCGAACACCCGGGGATCGTTCCAGACGGCGGTGCCGATCGGCCGGACCCGGGTGGGTGAGAAGTTCGCCTTGGTGAGGGCGGCCGCCACCGCCCCGAGACCATCCGGGGTATCGGGCAGGAACAGCGCGTCTGCCTGCGCCGCCGGGCCGGTGATGAGGCCGGACAGGCGGCCGATGGCCGGGCCGGGATTGCCCGCGGGATAGCGCTCGATGGCGACCAGCCGGGCGCCCTTGCGCGCCACCGCCTCACGGAACTGCGCCTCGACCGCCTGGCCGTAGCTCGTTTCCGGGATCACCGCCGCGAAGGATTTCCGACCCGCCGCCACCGATTCATCAACCACCCGGTCCACCTCGGCCTGGGGCAGGAAGCTCAGCAGATAGGTGCCGCGCGCGGCCACGCCGGAATCGGTCGAGAAGGCGATCAGCGGTTTGCCGGCCGGCCGGATCACGCCGGCCGCCGCCTGGACGTTGGCGGCAAACAGCGGGCCGAGGACGAGTTCGGCCCCGTCCGCCAAGGCCGCCTGGGCCGCCTCGCGCGCGCCGTCCGGCGAGCCGTGATCGTCCTTCACCAGGATCTGCAGGTCGGGCTTCTGGAAATCCTCGATCGCGAGTTCGGCCGCGTTGCGCATCGCGGTGCCCACGGCGGAGCCCGGTCCGGAGAGCGGCACCACCAGCGCCACCTTGACGGTTCCGGTGCCGATCCGGCCCGCTGCCACGGCGCCGGGCACATCGGGGGCGACCACCTCGACCGGCGTGGTCGCCGGAGCCCGCCGGCTCACGCGCGCGCCGCCATCCGGCCCTCCGACGCAGGCCGAGAGCCCCAGAAGGGTCACGAGGCCCACCAGTCCGGATTGCAGCCTGTTCCCGCGCCCCATCGGAGGACCTCCTGTCGCCAGCCGACGCCCCACGCATAAAGTCTGAGGATCAAAAGTAAATGTGAGCCCCCCGTCACGGCGCATTCCGCTTGTGGGTCCGATCGTGGCAAGGTCGGTTCATGACGCAGAAGATCGACACCCGTACCCGTCGGCGCCGGGACACGGCGGATGGCAAGCCGCCCGCCACCTTCACGGCCTTCGGCCTCGCGGCGGAGGCGGAATCCATCGAGCCGGGCCTGCACGTGGTGGCGACGCCGATCGGCAACCTCAAGGACGTCTCGTTCCGGGCGCTGGCGACGCTGGCCGCCGCCGATGCGGTGCTGGCCGAGGACACCCGCGTCACCCGCACGCTGCTGATGCATTACGGGATCACCACGCCCCTCGTGGCCTATCACGAGCACTCGAACGCGGCGGTGCGCGAGCGGATGGTCGCCCGGATGCAGGCCGGCGAAGCCCTGGCCCTCGTCTCGGACGCGGGCACCCCGCTGGTTTCCGACCCGGGCTTCAAGCTGGTGCAGGCCGCGATCGAGGCCGGCCTCAGCGTCACCCCCATTCCCGGCCCCTCCGCAGTGATGACCGCCATCGTGGCCGCCGGCCTGCCGACCGACCGGTTCTTCTTCGAAGGCTTCCTGCCGGCGAAATCCGGCGCACGCTGCAACCGTCTCGAAGCCCTCGGGCAGATCCCCGGCACCCTCGTGCTGTTCGAATCCCCGCATCGGTTGCCCGAGATGCTGGTCGATGCCGTGGCGGTACTCGGCGCGAGCCGCCCGGCGGCGGTCGCCCGCGAATTGACCAAGCTCTACGAGACGATCCGGCGCGGCAGCCTCGGCGACCTCGCCGCGCTCTACGCGGAGGAGGGGGCACCGAAGGGCGAGGTGGTGGTGATCATCGGCACGCAGGCCGAGGTGCCCGACGCGGCCGCGACCGACGCCGGCATCGACGCGTCCCTGACGGCCGCTCTGGCGCGTCACTCGATCAAGGACGCCGCCACCCTGGTGGCGGAGGAGACCGGTCAGCCGCGCCGCGTCGTCTATGCCCGCGCCCTGGCGCTGGCCCGTCGCGACGATGCCTGACGGGCGATCCGAAGCGCATCGACGCGCCACCGAACGGCGCGGACGCATCGCCGAGACTTTGGCGCTGCTCGCCTTGATGCTGAAGGGCTATCGCCCGCTCGGTTCGCGCTTCCGCGCCGCCGGGGGCGAGATCGACCTGATCGTCCGGCGCGGCGACACCATCGCGTTCGTCGAGGTCAAGGCGCGGGGGACGCTGGATGAGGCGCGGGCCGCCATCAACGCCCGCAAGGTCGCGCGCTTCTCACGGGCCGCACGGGCCTGGATCAGCCGGCATCCGGCCGCCGGGGGCGCCACGTTCCGGGCCGATGCGATGTTCGTCGCGCCGGGTCGCTGGCCCCGTCACGTGACGGATGCTTTCCCGATCGCGTGAGGTCAGGCGCGGGCGGCGGCGACGGCGGCCATCAGCGTCCGCTTGAGATCGGCCTGGCTGAAGGGCTTCTGCACCACCGGACGATCCCGGAATGGTTCGCGGATGCCGGCCCCGCCATAGCCGGTGGAGAACACGATGGGAAGGTTGCGCCCCACGATCGCCTCGGCCACCGGATAAATCGGCTCGCCCGCGACGTTGACGTCGAGAATGGCGACCTCGAAACTCTCGTTCTGCGCCATTTCCAGGGCTGTCGACAGGCGCGCGGCCGGTCCGACGACGGTGCAGCCGAAATCCAGCAGCATGTCTTCGAGAAGCATCGATATCGCCGCTTCGTCCTCGACGACAAGCACGCGAGCCCCGTTGAGAAGGTCTTCGTCCACTTGAGCACTCACGCCGGGGCTTCTTCCCTTCGATTCGTTCGAAATTCCAGAACACCTTCAGGAAGGATGTTCAGGTCCTCGCTCCCACCGTGTGCCATTGCCGCCGAGCATCCCGAAGGATGAACGAACCCGAGAGACTGCGAGGCGCATGTTACGCCCCGGCACAGAGCGAGCCGTCGCCCGTTCCGCGAAGCGTGTCAAGCGTCCCGGGACGGCCGGATGCCCTCAACACGGCAGCAATGTTACGCTGTGATACATTTCGGACTCGCGTCGAACGCTCCCTAGGCAGGACACCCGCTTGTACCAACAACATAAGTTAATTGGATCATCCTTCGTCCGGAAGCTGACGCGACGCACCGTCATGACCGGCCTCGCTGCCTCGGGCTTGCTGGCGAGCGACGCGGGCCTGGGTCTCACCCCCTTGGTGGTCGCTTCGAAAAGCGACACCGAAGGGGCTCTGACAGGCGCGATGATCGCGCTGGTGCTCGAAGGGCTCGGGCTTCCGGTGCAGCGCAGGCTCGGGCTCGGACCGACCTTGATCGTCCGGGCGAGCCTGCTGGCGGGGGACATCACGATCTACCCCGAATATACCGGGAACGGCGCCTTCTTCACCGGGACGGAGAGCGATCCGGCATGGAAATCGGCTGAGGGCGCCTACGACACCATCCGCCGGAGCGATGCGGAGCGGGGATTGGTCTGGCTCACGCGCGCCCCGGCCAACAACACCTGGCTGATCGCGGTCAACGGCGATCTCGCGCGGCGTGAGCGCCTCGACACCATGGTGGATTTCGCGCGCGCCGTCCGGGGCGGTCTCATCCGCCTCGCAGCCTCCACCGAGTTCGTCGAGAGCCCCGCGGCCTTGCCGGCCTTCGAAGCGGCCTACGGCTTCTCCCTGCCGCTCGACCGCATCGTCAGCCTGCCGGGCGGCGATACGTCGGTGACCGCCCGCGCCGCCGCGCAAGGCATCTCCGGCGTGAATGCCGGCATGGTCTATGGCACCGATGGCGCCCTCTCGGCCCTCGATCTGACCGTGATGAGCGATCCCCAGGGCGCCCAGATCGTCTACGAGGTGGCGCCGGTGATCCGGCAGGCCGACCTGGCGCGCCATCCCGGGATCGCACCCGCCCTCGCGCGGGTCTTTCAAAGCCTCGACGCCGCCACGCTGCGGCGCCTTAATGCCCGTATCACGGTCGACGGGGAGGTCGCCGAGGCCGTGGCGGCCCGCTACCTGTCCGAGACCGGATTGCTGCCGTGATGCCGGCCCGCTCGGCGACACCCCCCAGCATCGGTTTCCGCTGGCTGCTGCCGATCCTCGCGACCGCCTTGGGTTTCGGCGCCCTCGTCCTGGCACTGACGGAGATGCCTTTCCTGAACCTCGCCGGGAATCGCCTGGCGCAGGGTCGGCCGCTCTTCGCCGGTCTCGTTCTCGGAGGGCTGCTCCCCGTGATCCTGGCCCTGAGCGGCCTCGCCCTCGGGCTCCTGATGGGGTCGAGGCGACGCGCTTCGGCCGGAGCCGCGATCGTGCTTCTCGCCGGCGCCGTCCTGGCCCTGGCCTACGGGCTCGGCGACGGCGCCGCCCGGAGCCTCGGGGGACTCCCCCCGGCAGCGCGCGCCAGCCTCGGCCCGGGGAGCTGGTTCGCCGCCGCGCTGCTGATGACGGGCGTTGGCCTCGCGGTTCGGCGCGCCGACCGTCCGGGTCTCGGCTGGCTGATCACCCTCGGGGGCATCCTCGGCTTCGGTCTGCTGGCGAACAGCGGCGCCGTCGACGCCCTGTCGCTCGCCGTCGAGTATGCGGCCCGTCGGGAGGCGGTGAATGCGGCGATCGGCGAACACCTCATCCTGTCCGGCGCAGCGCTCGGCCTCGCTGGAATCGCGGCCGTCCTGCTCTCGTTGCCGCGCCGGGGGCAGGGCGTCGTCGCGATGGTGCTCACCGGCGTGCAGGTGATACCCGCCGTCGCCCTGCTGGGCGCCCTGGTGGCGGTGACGGCCGGACTCCTGCGCGCGCTTCCGGTCCTGCGCGATCTCGGCCTCTCGGCGCTCGGGCCGGCGCCGGCGATCGTCGCCATCGCGGCCTACCTGGCCCTGCCGCTCTGGCGCGGCCTCGCCCTGGCGCTGCGCTCCCCCGACCACGCGAGCCTGGAGGCCGCCGAGGCCATGGGACTCAGCCCCAGGCAGATTCTGATCCGCCTGCGCCTTCAACTCGGCGCGCCGATCCTGGTGGGCGCCCTGCGGGTCGCCGCCGTGCAGAGCCTCGGCCTCGCCACCCTCGGCGCATTGGTGGGAGCCGGGGGCCTCGGACGGATCGTCTTCGACGGGATGGCCCAGTTCGCGCCCGACCTGATCCTTCTCGGCGCCATTCCGGTGGTGGCCCTCTCGCTCGGGACCGAGCGCGGCCTCAGCGCCGTCGAAGCGGCAGCGCGCCGGCGGTGGCACGCGTGAGGATCAGCCTGCATCCCGCCCTCGGATTCGGCCTCTCCGGCCTCATCCTGGCTATCGCCAGCCACCCGGCCGTGGCGAGCCGCATCGCCGACGCGCTCGGCGAGCCCGCCCGTCGGCCGCTGGAGACCGTGCGCCTCTTCGATCTGGCGGGTCGGCACCTCATCCTCGCCGGAACCGGTCTGGCGCTGGTGGCGCTCCTCGGCATCGGCCTCGGCCTCCTGGTCACCCGCCGCTTCGCAGCTCCATGGCGTCCGGCCGTCGACGGCCTCGCCGCGGCGGCCCAGGCCGTGCCGCCGGTCGTGGTGGTGGCTCTCGCCCTGCCAATCCTCGGCTTCGGCGGGCCGCCGACGCTGCTGGCCCTCGTGGCCTACGGCATCATGCCGGTGCTGCGCGGCACGGTGGGTGCCATCGAGGGCATGGCCCCGGAGGTTCGCGAAGCCGGCCGGGCGATCGGCCTGAACCGGTGGCAGGTCCTGCTGCGCATCGAACTGCCCCTGGCCGCGCCCGTCCTCGTCGAGACCCTGCGCACCGCACTGGTGCTTGCCATCGCCACGGCCGCGGTCGGTGCCCTCGCGGGTGCCGCGACCCTCGGCACGCCCATCGTGGCCGGCCTTCAGAACCAGAACACCGTGGCGATGCTTCAGGGCACCGCCGCGACGGCAGCCCTGGCCTTCCTGGCGGATGCCGCGCTCCTGACGGCGGTCGCCCTGTGGCGCGCTACTCGTCCTTGAAGACCACTTCGGCGCCGCGCGTAACCCGGGTGGCGAGATCGCGGGCGTCCCAGTTGGTCAGGCGAATACAGCCGTGCGATTCGGTCTTTCCGACCTTCTCGGGCTCCGGCGTGCCGTGGATGCCGTAGGACGGGATCGACAGGTCGATCCAGACCACGCCGACAGGGTTGTTGGGGCCGGGCGGGATCGTGAACTTGGTCTTCGCCTTCACGCCGGCGAATTGGTATTTCGGGTCGTAGGTGTAGGTCGGCGCGTAGGCGACGCCCTCGACCTTGGCCGTGCCCGATGGCGCGGGCTTCTCCTCGCTGCCGATCGAGGCGGGATAGAAGGCCACGAGCTTCCCCTCCTTGTCGAAGGCCCGCACGGATCGGCTTTCCTTGTCCACCTCGATGCGCGTCACGTCCTTGGGATCGCGCGCCTTCGGGTCGTCCGGGTTCGACGGATCGGTTTTGTTCTGGTCGGACTTGGTTTGCCGGGCCTTTGTCTCGTCGGACTTGGTCACGTCGGACTTAATCACGTCGGACTTGGCCTGGTCGACCTTGTCTTGCCCGGCCTTGGCCTCCTTGCCCTTGCTCCCGGAATCCTTCGCGTCGTCCTCCTTGGCCGGGCGCTTCGATCCTATCTCCTCGCGTTTCCGCTTCTCTTCGGGCTTCGGCTTGCCGGTCTCCAGCGCGGGCACGGCCGCCACCACGATGACGGTCCCGGCCTTGTCGAAGGCGGCGTCGGGATTAAGGGCGGCGAGCAGGTCGGGCGACATGTGGAAGCGCTCGGCCAGCATCTCGCGCGGGCTGGTGTAGCCGAGCGCATCGAGATCCGCCTGGGCCTCCATCTTCGGCGGAATGGATTCGACATAGGGACCGGCCGCGTCGGCGTCGCTGATGGTGTATTCGGTCAGCACCGGATCGGGGCTGGTCGCCTGCAGCTTCTCGGCAAGCTCGGGCTTCACCCCGTTGCCGGGCTTCGACTCCTTGGCAGCCTCGAGGCCGTTGGCACTGGCGAAGGCGGCGAGCGCACCGCGCAGGTTGTCGCCATCGCGGCCGTCGATCGCTCCGGGCGAGAAATGCGCCCGGTCCAGCAGGATCTGGGCCTTGATCAGGGCCGGCTCCGGCCGCTTCGTTCCGCTCCGCTTCGCATTGTCGGTCTCGGCGGACCCATCGCCCCGGACCAGGGTCGCGGATTCCACCGCCTCGCGCGTCAGGCTGGGCGCTTCGCCCGTCTTCCTGTCGTCATCCTTCGGCGCGGCCGAAGCCGTGCTTCCCAGCAGAAGCAGAGTGAGAACGGCGAAGCCGCCACCGATCGATCGTCCGCCCTGAATCACCCGAAACTCCTGCACCGTCTTATGATTTGCGCAGGAGTAAGAGCGCTCGCCCCTTCGGCGTTCCGTCCGTCACTGACAGAGCCGATGGCCGGCGTTGCGCTGGCGCTCGTCGAGGTGGAGATGGTTGGCATGGGCCGCGTCCGAGCCGGGGCCGAGTACGGTGCGGAAGAAGTCGCAGGCGCGCCCACGCACCGCGGTCAGGAAGGTCGCCTCCGGCGTTCCCTCCGTCGCCGGCATCACCGAGATCGTGGCACGCCCGGCGAACCCGAATGCCATCACGTCGACGCCGTTGGCGAAGCTGTGCTCGCTCAGCTTGGCATCGGGATCGTGGTTCTGGCCCCGGCACTCGTAGGAGGTGCCGATCGACAGGCTTTTGAGGGGCTGGCCGAGGTCGCGCGTGGCGGCGACCTGAGCCTCCGTCGTCCAGCGAGCAAGAGCTTCGGCCGTCTCGCAGACCAGCGTCGCCGGCGGTGTCAGGGCGATCTCGTCGGCCAGGGCCGTCAGCTTCAGGGGCCGCGCCGCGCCGCATTGGCCGTTGGAGATGGCCGGCAACGCCTCGAAACGAGCTCCGAGGCGCTCCAATCGGGCCCGGCAGGCGCTGTCGTCGAGAGGCGCCACCGTGACGGCGAGCGGCGACCCTGAAAGGTCGGCCGGACGCGGCGGCGGTACCGGGATCTCGCCGCTCTCCGTCGGCGTCACGGTCTCACCGGCTTTGGCGGCTTCGTCGGATGGACCGGCCTTGCCATCCTCCTTGACCGTTTGGGCCGGTCGGGCCGCGTCCGGTCCCGCCGGAGCGCTGCGCGAGAGTTCGGCCGGACGCTCGGGCGGACGCGGCGTCTCGCCCGTCGAAGCCGCAGGAGCCACGCCCGGAAGATCGACGGGCCGCGGAGGCGGGGCCGGCGGCGGCATCGGAATCGCGGTCGCGTCCGAGGGCACGCCCTTTTCGAATGCCAGTGAAGGATGGAGCATCAGGACGAGGAGGGCCGGGCTGACCCGGAGGCCCTTCCAGAAGGCCGCCCTCGGGGAGCCGGTTCGGCAGCGCAGGCGCATCGCGTTTCCATCCTGGTCCGGCCGCTCCTTGATCGGAGCGATCCATCGGGCCGGCACGATCGTGGGCTTCAGGCCCTTCGACAAGCGCACAAAACCCACGCTTCGTCGCAAACGTCACCGAGCGGCGCCTTTGCGCCCGGCGCCCGCGTGCTTACCTTGCGTCGCGCGGCGCGACGCACTCCAGGCGACGCACCGCGCGCAACGCCGCGCGACGCACGAAGGAACGCGAATGACCTCTGGCACGCCCGACGCCACCCTCGACATCGCCGGCACCCCGGCGTCGATCGGGCCCTTCGCGGATCGGACCTGGGCCACGCCCCACGGCCTTCCGCCCTTCGAGCACATCGAGCCCGCCCATTACCTGCCGGCTTTCGAAACGGCCCTCGCCAGCCACGCGGCCGAGATCGTGGCGATCGCGGGCGAGACCGGCCCGGCCACCTTCGACAACACCGTCGGCGCCCTGGAGCGGGCCGGGCACGACCTCGACCGCGTCGCTTCGGTGTTCTTCAACCTCAGCGGCAGCCACACCAACCCGGACCTTCAGGCCGTCGAGCGCGCCATCACCCCGCGCCTGGCCCGCCACGGCAGTGCGATCTACCTCAACGCCGCCCTGTGGGCCCGCATCTCGGCGGTGGATGCAGAGGCCGAGCAGCTCGGTCCCGAGGAACGCCGCGTCCTCGACCGCTACCGGACCCGGTTCCGGCGCTCGGGCGCGGATCTCGCCCCCGACGCCAAGACCCGAATGGCCGAGATCGCCGGGCGCATGGCGGAACTCGGCACCGCCTTCAGCCAGAACCTTCTCGCCGACGAGAGCGCCTTCGCGCTGCCGCTCGAGACCGAAGACGACCTGGCCGGACTTCCCCCCTTCCTGCGCTCGGCCGCCGCGTCCGCCGCGCGTGAGCGCAACAGCCCGCACGAGCATGTCATCACCTTATCGCGGTCGCTGATCGAGCCCTTCCTGGTGTTCTCGACCCGGCGCGACCTGCGCGAGAAGGCCTACGAGGCTTGGACCCGGCGCGGCGAGAACGGCGGGGCCACCGACAACCGCAGCCTCATCGCCGAGATCGTGGCCCTGCGGGCCGAGCGGGCCCGCCTCCTCGGCCACGACAGCTTCGCCCATTTCAAGCTCGCGGACACGATGGCGGGCTCGCCGGACCGCGCCATGGACCTCCTGCGCAACGTCTGGACGCCGGCCCACCATCGCGCGGCCGCCGAGCGCAACCGACTCCAGGCCCTGGTCCAGGCCGAGGGCCACAACTTCAACCTCGCCAAGCACGATTGGCGTCACTACGCCGAGAAGCTGCGGCGGGCCGAGCACGACCTCGATGAAAGCGAGATCAAGGCCTACCTGCCCCTCGACGGGGTGATCGCGGCGTCCTTCGATACGGCCGAGCGGCTGTTCGGCCTGCGCTTCGAGGAACTGCCGGACGTGCCGCGCTATCACCCGGACGTGCGGGCCTGGGCCGTGCGCAATGCGGACGGCTCGGAAGTGGGCCTGTTCCTGGGCGATTATTTCGCCCGCGCCACGAAGCGCAGCGGCGCCTGGATGAGCGCCTTCCGCTCGCAGGAGCGATTCAACGGCGACATCAAGCCGATCATCGTCAATGTGATGAACTTCGCCAAGGCGCCGGAAGGCGAGGCGACGCTGCTATCCTTCGACGATGCCCGCACGCTGTTCCACGAATTCGGCCACGCCCTGCACGGCCTCTTGTCCGACGTGACCTATCCGCTGTTGTCCGGCACTGCGGTGGCGGGCGATTTCGTCGAGCTGCCGTCCCAGCTCTACGAACATTGGCTGGAGCAGCCGGAGGTCCTGCGCCGGCACGCCCGCCACCACCGCACCGGCGAGCCGATGCCCGAGGACCTGCTAAAGCGCCTGCTCGCCGCCCGCACCTTCAACCAGGGCTTTGCTACCGTCGAGTACACCGCGTCGGCTATCGTGGACATGACCCTGCACCTGTCGAGCGCCGGCGAGGACGGCCTCGACGTGGCGGCGTTCGAGGCCGATGCCCTCAAGCGCATCGCCATGCCGGCCGAGATCGCGATGCGGCACCGGACACCGCATTTCGCGCATATCTTCTCGGGGGACGGCTACGCGGCCGGCTATTACAGCTACATCTGGTCGGAGGTGCTCGACGCCGACGCCTTCGATGCCTTCCGCGAAGCCGGGGACATCTTCCATCCGGAGACGGCGGCGCGCCTGCGCAAGTATGTTTACGGCGCGGGCAACCTGCGCGATCCAGGGGAGGCCTACACCGCCTTCCGGGGGCGGTTGCCGAGCATCGAACCGCTGCTGCGCCAGCGTGGCCTAGCCGCCTGAAAACAAGGTAACGGTTTCGTAAAGAAACAGCCTTAACCAATGCTTCCTGCCCCATCAGGAAGCTTTGGTCATGACGGATAAGGTCCTCGCGGCGTCGGCGGAACCCTCGCCCGACACCCTCCTCAAGCAGGCGATCCTCGGTGCCCGCGCCACGGCCGAGCGCGCCGCCCGGCCCGTGGACACGGCGCCCGCGGTCGCGGCCCGTCCGGCCTTCCGGTTCGAACCGCGCCTCGCCGTCCTGGCCGCCGTCGCCCTCGGTGCCGGGTCTCTCCTGGGCGCCGGTGCAATGAGCCTGACCGCCCCGCGCGGCAGCGATGGCGCCGAGGTCCTCGTCCAGATCCGCCATCAGATGGACGCCGCTCGGACCGAATCGGACCGGCAGATCGAACGGCTGTCGAAAAGCCTGGCTCAGCTTCAGGAGGGCGCCGAGGCGGCGCGCTCGGAGGCGAAGACCCGGCACGCCAACCTCGCGGAGCGCCTCGGCCGCGCCGAGCAGAACATCACCGGGAAACTCGCCGCCACCGGCGATCGTCTGGAGCAGGCCGAGAAGGATCAGAGCGCCCGCCTCGCCGCCCTGACGACCCAGATCGAGAAACGCGCGGCGATGCCGATTCCAGGTCCGGCTCCCGCACCCCAGGCCGCCAAGGCCGCCGCAGCGGAGCCGACCGAGACCGGCACGATTCCGGACAGGCCGAAGCCGTCACCGACCGAGAACTGGGCCGTACGCGAAGTCTATGACGGGGTGGCCGTGCTGGAAGACCGTAAGCGCCGTCTCGTCGAGGTCGGGCCAGGTGATACCGTACCGGGTGTCGGCCGGATCGAGGCCATCGAACGGCGCGGTAAGACCTGGGTGGTGGTGACGAAGCAAGGCACCATCACGCCTCAGACGTGGTGAGGCCCGATCGGCATCCTGTCCGTCGGCGCCAATGACGGACCCGCGCTCAGGACGCGTGGGTCTCGATCTCGGCTTCGGCGCTGCGCACCGGGAATCGCGGCTCGATGGTGAGCGGATCGGCGATCATCGAACCGCGCGCGGCGCGATTGCGGCCATGCGTCAGGGCTCGGGTCTGGGCCTCGGCGGAGGGATGCAGAATGGCCGAGAGGAAGGCGAAGCCTTCGAAATCGGAGTCGAGATTCTTGGCTTCGAACACTGGCATGGCGGTCACCGGACCTAAGGCCCTGCATGGCTCCCGAAAGGAAGCTGCAGACCCCGTCATTGGCAGATAATGGGGACATCGGCAATAAGTTCCGAAACCCATCGGTTATTTACCGTTAATTCACCTCTGCACCTTGCCGAAGATGAAGGCGGTGCGGCAGCGCACCCATTACAGTGTTCGCTAGTTTTCGAAGATTTCGCCCGGACGACCGGCCACGTCGGTTTCGACGGCGAAGAGATGCCCCGCCATCGGGTCGATCGTGGCGTCGCGCCCACGCAGAGCGGTGGTGATGAACAGCGTCGTCAGGTCGGACCCGCCGAACGCGCATTTGGTCACGAGGGCGGTCGGAACCGGCAGGACGCGCTCGATGCGGCCATCGGGATCGTACCGGGTGATGCGCGATCCGCCGTAGTGGCAGACCCAGAGATGGCCGGATGCGTCCACGGTCAATCCGTCAGGCTTGCCCCATCCCGATTCGAACGCCGCGAACGGGCGGGGCGGGCCGATCCGGCCCTCGTCCCAGGTGTGGACACGGATCAGCCCTTCCGCGGTATCGGCCGTGTAGATGCGCGCGCCGTCCGGCGTCACCACCGGCCCGTTCGACACCGTCACGGCTCCCCCGAAGGCTTCGAGCCGGCCCGCATGCCATCGGTGAAACGTGCCGGTCGGCTTCTCCTCCGCTTCGTCCATGGTGCTGAAGTAGAGGGCACCGTCGGGACCGACATGGCCGCTGTTGAGGCGATTGCCCGCGTGATGGTCGTCGGGGCGCACCAGCACCTCGCGCCGGCCGCTTTCCAGGTGAAGCCGCGCCACACCGGACTTGAAGCCCGCGAGCAACGTATCGGGATCCGCCGTGAGCAGGGCGAAACCGAGCTTCTCCGGCTGCGGATGATGGTGCGTCGCGCCGGTCTCGGGATGATGGCGCCAGATCGCGGGGTCCTCGACATCGACCCAGATCAGCATGCCGGACCGGGCATCCCAGGTCGCTTCCTCGCCAAGTTCACAGCGGCAGGCCACCGCCACACCGGGAGTGTGCGGGTGGAGGCGGGGTGTCGTCATCGTGTCGGGCTCCAGGCAGGGCGGGCGGTGTGTCGGGCGGTATGAGGCGGTGACGGGATCATCGCCGGAAGACGGTCAGGCCGTATCCTCCCGCAGCAGCTCCGTATTGACCGCGAAGGCCGCCATGGCACCCTCGGCGGCGGCGACCACGGCAAACTGCACCCGCCGGGAGGCATCGCCGGCCACGAACAGGCCGGGCACGTTGGTGGTCTCGTACTCGCCCGTGGGAACGACGCCCTTATGCGTCAGGTCGCACCCGAGCTGCGTGATCAGGTCGGAGGGTTCGCACGGCATCGGCATCAGGAAAACCGCGTGGCAGGGCAGCGTCGCACCGTCCGCGAAGACGAGCCGTTGCGGCTGCCGGCCGTCCCCGTCCAGGCGCCGGATCGCAGTCTCGACGATGCGAATATGATGCCGCCCCAGGCGCTCACGGTCCGGGTCCGAGAGAGGCGTCGCGTGGGCATCGGTGCAGAGGGTCACGTCCCGGCTCCACGCGGTGAGTTCCAGCGCCATGCCCCTGGCGGCCTCACCGTGGGCGTAGGCCACGAGGGGGCGATCGCGGTTCTCATATCCATCGCAATAGGGGCAGGAATGGACGCCGTGACCCCAATAGGTGTCGAAGCCCTCGACGGAGGGCAGGGCCTGGTGCAGGCCCGTGGCGAGGATCAGCTTGCGCGTCGTCTCCCGGCGTCCGTCGGCGAGTTCGACGGAAAAGCCCTCGTCCCCACGGCGTGCCCCGGTGACGGCGACCGCACGGTGCTCGACATTCGGATACCGGGCGAGGTCTTCCCGTGCCTGCGTCCGCAGATCCAGGGGCGGCGTCCCGTCCCGGGTGAACACGCCCCAGGTGCGGGGCGAGACCGCGTTGCGGGGCTCACCGGCGTCGCAGAGCAGCACATCGCGGCGGCAGCGGCCGAGGATGAGGGCTGCATTCAGCCCGGCAGGGCCGCCGCCGACGATGATGACGTCGTGCATGTGGTGTCGCTCCCCGATGTGAACTCACATCCGGTCAACGATCCGTGCTGCATCCCTGTTCGTTCGGCGGCCGCAAGTGTCGGGAAACCGTTCCGCGCCAACGACGCCGGATATGAAAAAGGGCGCTCGCGCGCCCTCGTTCCGGTCAGTCAGTCGAGAGGGGTCCGCCTCAGGCGGCCGTCGGGGCCTTCACGGGAATGCCCTTCTCGGCCAGGAACTGCTGCAGCTCGCCCGACTGGAACATTTCGCGGGTGATATCGCAGCCGCCGACGAACTCGCCCTTCACGTAGATCTGCGGAATGGTGGGCCAGTTCGAGAAGGCCTTGATGCCATCGCGGACCGCCATGTCGTCGAGGACGTTCACGCCCTTGAACGGCACTTCCAGGTAATTGAGGATCTGCACGACCTGGCCGGAGAAGCCGCACATCGGAAACTGGGGGGTGCCCTTCATGAACACGACCACGTCCTGGGACTTGATCTCGTTCTCGATCGTGGTGCTCGCGTCGCTCATGGGAAACCTCGTTGTCTTGGATTGCGTGTCGTAACGGCTGAGTTCAGGATTTTGAGGCGGATTTCAAGATCGTCGACTCCGCGATTGTGCGCAAAGCGGCATCCACATCGAACGGCGTGACGAGGAGTTCGTCCGGCCCCAGCGGATATCGGGGCGGCAGGTGAGGGAGAAGACTGTCGCCGTAGGTCGTCAGTCCGAGTCTCGCCTGCGCCTGAGCCAGGGTCCAGATCTTGTCCCAGTCCAGGCGCTGGCGCATCGACCGCTCGTAGCGGGCGGGCGCGGCGATCTGAAACGTCCCAGCCTCGTTGCGCCAATGCTCGACCACGAGGGTATCGGGGGCAGACAGGCGCTTGAGCAGATGCCCGAGTGTCTGGGCAAGCAGGCTTTCCACGGCCTGGATCTGAGACCGCCCCACGCTCTCGATCTCCTCGGCGACGTTCTCCCAATCCAGGATGTTCGACAGGTCCGGCCGGCGCGCGAGTTCACGCAGGGTCGAGGCCTGCTGCTCGGCCCAGGTCACGATGTCATCGTCGTAGAGGCTCGGCTGGTCCATTCGGCTGGTCCATGCGGTCCGCCGCCGGCGGCGACCTCAATCCTGCGGGACGCCGGTGGTCAGCGCAAGGGCGTGAAGCACGCCGCCCATGCGCCCCTGGAGGGCGCCGTAGACCATCTGGTGCTGGGCGACGCGGGTCTTGCCCTTGAAGGCCGCGGACAGGACCGTGGCGGCATAGTGGTCGCCGTCCCCGGCCAGATCCTTGATCTCGATCCGGGCGTCGGGCAGCGCCTCGCGGATCATCGCCTCGATCTCGCGCGCATCCATCGGCATCGGGTTGGCTCCTGACGATCGGAATAAGGGGCTTCAGGCGGGAACGCCGGCCGGCTGGCTCGCCATATAGGCCGGCAGCCAGCCCTCGTGGGTTTCCCGAAGGTCGGCCACCGATATGGTCTCGCCGTGCGGCAGGGTCAAATGGTCGGTCCCGGTGACGCCGACGACGACGGCGGGAACGCCCTGCGCCGAGGCGCTGTAGAGAAGGTCCGGGGCGGTCTCGGGATCGACTGCCAGGAGATATCGGGCCTGATCCTCGCCGAAGAGGTAGGCGTGGGCCGGCATGCCCGGCGGGACCTGGGGCAAAGCGGCGCCGATGCCGCCGGCCATCGCCATCTCGGCCAGCGCCACGGCGAGGCCGCCATCGGAGAGATCGTGGACGGTGTCGACCAGACCTGCGGTGATCAGTCCGCGCACGAAGTCGCCATTGCGGCGCTCGACCGCGAGATCGACGGGCGGCGGAGCCCCTTCCTCGCGGCCGGCGATGACCGAGAGATAGACCGACTGGCCGAGCCAGCCGGCGGTCTCGCCGATCAGCACCAGGACGTCGCCGGCGCGCTTGAGGTCGATCGTGGCGTGGCGGGTCACGTCGTCCAGCACACCGACGCCGCCGATGGTGGGGGTGGGCAGGATGCCGACGCCGTTGGTCTCGTTATAGAGCGAGACGTTGCCCGAGACGACGGGGAAGTCGAGCGCCTTGCAGGCCTCGCCGATGCCCTTGAGGCAACCGACGAGCTGGCCCATCACCTCCGGCTTCTCCGGGTTGCCGAAGTTCAGGTTGTCGGTGATGGCGAGCGGGCGTCCGCCGACCGCCGTGATATTGCGCCACGCTTCCGCCACGGCCTGCTTGCCGCCCTCGACCGGATCGGCCTCGCAATAGCGCGGGGTCACGTCGGCGGTCATGGCGAGCCCGCGCGGGCCGTCCTCGACCCGCACGATGGCGGCATCGCCGCCCGGCTTCTGCACCGTGTTGCCGCCGATGAAATGGTCGTACTGCTCGTAGACCCAGCGCTTCGAGGACAAGTCGGGCGAGCCGACGAGGCGCTTCAGGGCCTCGGCGCTGCCCACCGTCTCGGGCACGTCGGCGGCGGCGATCACCGGCTGGTGCGTGTTGGCGATGTGCGGCCGGTCGTAGAGCGGCGCCTCGTCGCCGAGTTCCTTGATCGGCAGGTCGGCCATCACGACGCCGTCATGCTTGACGACGAAGCGGAGCGTATCGGTGGTGTGGCCGATGATCGCGAAATCGAGGCCCCACTTCACGAAGATCGCTTCGGCCTCCGCTTCCATGCCGGGCTTCAGAACCATGAGCATGCGCTCCTGGCTCTCGGACAGCATCATCTCGTAGGCGCTCATTCCGGTCTCGCGAGCCGGCACCTTCTCGATGTGGAGTTCGACGCCGAGATCGCCCTTGGCGCCCATCTCGACGGCCGAGCAGGTCAGGCCGGCCGCGCCCATGTCCTGGATCGCGATGACGGCGCCCGAGGCCATCAGCTCGAGGCAGGCTTCCAGCAGCAGCTTCTCGGCGAAGGGGTCGCCGACCTGCACGGTCGGGCGCTTCGACTCGGAGGCGTCGTCGAATTCGGCGGACGCCATGGTGGCGCCGTGGATGCCGTCGCGACCGGTCTTCGAGCCGAGATAGACGATCGGATTCCCGACGCCAGTGGCGGCCGCGTAGAAGATCGCATCGGTGCGGGCGAGGCCCACCGCCATGGCGTTGACGAGGATGTTGCCGTCGTAGCGCGGATGGAAGCCCATGGCGCCGCCGACCGTGGGCACGCCGAAGGAATTGCCGTAGCCGCCGATGCCCGCGACCACCCCTGAGACGAGGTGGCGGGTGCGCGGATGGTCGGGCGAGCCGAAGCGCAGGGCGTTGAGGGCCGCGATCGGGCGCGCGCCCATGGTGAACACGTCACGAAGAATGCCGCCGACGCCGGTCGTCGCGCCCTGGTAGGGCTCGATGAAGCTCGGGTGGTTGTGGCTCTCCATCTTGAAGACGCAGGCGAGGCCGTCGCCGATATCGATGACGCCGGCATTCTCGCCGGGTCCCTGGATCACCCAGGGGGCCGAGGTCGGCAGGCCGCGCAGATGCTTGCGGGAGGATTTGTAGGAGCAGTGCTCGTTCCACATGGCCGAGACGATGCCGAGCTCGGTCAGGGTCGGGTCGCGCCCGATCAGGCCACGGAAACGCGCGTACTCGTCCGGCGTCAGGCCGTGCTGGCGGACCAGTTCGGGGGTGATCGGAACATCGTTGCGGAACATGCGACCCTCTCGGCACGGCCCCCGTCCGGGTCCGGCCGTGCGTCACGGCTCTAAAGCGGAACGCCGCGCCCTGGCAACATGTGATCGCGGATCGAGCCGGTCGGAACCCCTAATCGGGGTCGGTTTCAGCGACCGCGCACCCCTTGGGTTGCTCCGTCACGTTGCGCCAGCGCCGGATCAGGCCGTGGACCGGCTCTGGCCCGGCCACGAAGACGATGTAGTCGAACGCCTCCGGGTCGCGGCTCGACATCAGCAGCTGGAAGTGCATGCGGAACAGGTTCCACTTGCGCCGCGCGATGATGCGCGGCTCGATCAGGTCCTCGATGCGGACATGGATCTCGACCGGGCGATGGGCACGGGGCGCCGGCAGCTTCGAGGCGCTGAGGGGATTGCGCTTGTGCACCGAGAGCCAGTCCCACTTCGCCCGCACGTCGAGCCAGACGATGGCATCCGAAGCCGCCACACGGGCGAGGGCGGCACGGGTCTCGATGGCGCGCGGATCGAGGGTGATCCACGGGATGACGCTGCCGATGCTCACGAACGACACCGGTGTCCCGCGCCGGCCGAACTCCGGATCCCGGGTCAGGACCCGGTCCAGGGCCTCGAGACCGAGGAAGCTGGAGGAGGAATGGCCGATCACCACGATCTCGGAGGCGCGGCCCTCGGCCCCCCGGATGATGTCGGCGAAGGCGTCCAGGCGGTCTCGCATCCGGGTGTCGGCGCCGCTGGCATGGTCATGCGTGAAGGCGGTGTCGTCGACGAGATGGGCCACGTAGAACGGCTTGCCGCGCGTCACCCGCATCAGCACGGCCAGAATGCCGTAGGCCAGGGGGGGCACGGTCAGGAGGACCCAGGGCCGGGCATCGACCGGTGCCAGCGCCGCCAGTCCGGCCGCCACCGCGAGGCTGAGGACGACGAGGAAGAGATAGATGAAATGGACGCCGATGATCACGCGGGCGAAGCGCCGGGCTTCGCGCCGGAACGGCCGCAGGTAGCCGACCCGCAGCAGGCGGAGCCACAGCGCCGGGACCTCCCAAAGCCGCCGCCCGTTCGACCGGGGAAAGCGGGCGCGCACGATGTCGTCCCAGCGCAGCAGGGTGTATTGGGTCTGTGCGCCGTCGAGGGTCACGGTCCAGTCCAGGGCGAGGCCGTCCGACGTGCGCTCGGGGTCGCTCACCGTGATCGCCATGCTGCGGCGGACGGCGGCCAGCCGACTTTCCCGCCGGAACAGACCCCAATAGGTCTCGGGCTCACGCGGGTCGAAGCCCGGCATGTAGAAGACCTGACGGGGTTGCGTCGCGGTCGGCTCGGACGGCTGGACGATGAGAGATCCCTCTGTCGGTTGATCCGGACGCATCAGGCCGTCGCACCCGGCATGTCGCCGCGGCTGGCTCCGGGATCGGTGCGATTCGCCGATCTCGGCCTCGGACCACCCCAGTCCCTACACGAGTCGCGACGAAACCAACGAGTCCGAAAGCGCATCAGGCGCCCGTTGCCGGCGCGTGCGCGAGAAATTCCGCGATGGCGCCGACGAAGCGTTCGCCATAAGCCTCGCGCTTGCGCTCGCCGACGCCGTGGACGGTACGTAGCGCGTAGAGATCGACAGGCTTGGTGCGCGCCATCTCGATCAGCGTCCGGTCCGGGAAGACCATGAAGGCGGCGATGCCCTCGGCCCGGGCGATGGTGGCGCGCAGGCCGCGCAGGTGCTGGAACAGGGCCTCGGTGGCCGGATCGAGATCGAGGCTCGCATCGTCGCGGGTCGCCCCGCGCTTGCGGTCGCGCGGTTCGGCCACCTTCGGCTCGGGATCGGGGCGCATCTGGATCGGTTCTCGGCCGAACAGGATCGCCTCGCCCTTGTCGGTGAGGGAGAGCCCGCCGAAACCGTCGCCGTTCTCGGTCACGGCGCCGGCCGCGAAGAGCTGGCGCAGCATCGCGCGCCAGGCGGCGATGGGCTTGTCGGCACCGACCCCGAAGGTCTTGAGCGCCGCGTGGCCGTTGCGCCGGATCGTGTCGGATTCCTTGCCGTGGACCACGTCGCAGACATAGGCGGCGCCGAAGCGCTGGCCGGTGCGCACGATGGCCGAGAGCAGCTTCTGAGCCGGCACCGTGGCGTCGATGAGCGAAACGCCGCTGCGGCAGAGATCGCAGCGGCCGCAGGGCTCGCTCGCCTCGCCGAAATAGCCGAGGAGCAACTGGCGCCGGCAGGTGGCGCCCTCGCATAGCGCGATCATTGCCTCGAGCTTGCGCCGCTCGACCCGGCGGCGCTCGTCCGGCACCTCCTTCTCGTCGATCTGGCGCCGGCGCAGGGCCATGTCGTCGAGGCCGTAGATGGTCAGGGTGTCGGCCGGCAGACCATCGCGGCCGGCGCGACCGATCTCCTGGTAATAGCCCTCGACGTTGGAGGGCATGTCGGCATGGCAGACGAAGCGCACGTCGGGCTTGTTGATGCCCATGCCGAAGGCGACGGTGGCGGTCATCACGACGCCGTCCTCCTGCAGGAATGTGTCCTGGTTCTTCATGCGCGTGCCCTGGTCGAGGCCGGCATGGTAGGGCAGGGCGTTGAAGCCGTCCTTGGCCAGGGTCTCGGCCAGCTGCTCGGTGCGCTTGCGCGAGGAGCAGTAGATGATCCCGCTCTCGGCGCGCCGGTGGCGCAGGAAGCGCTCGATCTGCCGGGTCGGATTGTCCTTCGGCGCGAAGGTCAGGCGGATGTTCGGCCGGTCGAAGGAGTGGACGAAGGCCTTCAGCTCGCGCCCGGCAGGGAACAGCCGCTCGGTGATGTCGGCCCGCGTCGCCTTGTCGGCGGTGGCGGTGAGCGCCACGGTCTGGACGTTGCCGAGGGCTTCGCGCGCCCGGGCGAGGTCCCGGTACTCGGGCCGGAAATCGTGGCCCCATTGCGAGACACAGTGGGCCTCGTCGACGGCGAGCCGCCGCACGCCGGCGCCCTTCAGGGCGTCCATCAGCCCTTCCATCATCAGCCGCTCGGGCGAAACGAAGAGCAGGCGCAGGTCGCCACTGCGGATCTTGCGCCAAGTCTCGCGCGACGTCGCCTCGGCGACCGAGGAGTTCAGGGTCGCGGCCGCAACGCCGAATCCCAGCATCTGCTGCACCTGATCGTGCATCAGGGCGATCAGCGGCGAGACCACGACGGTCAGGGACGATTCGACCAGGGCCGGCAACTGATAGGTCATCGACTTGCCGGAGCCCGTGGGCATCACGGCGAACACGTCGGTCCCGTCGAGGACGGCTCCGATCACCTCGTCCTGGCCGGGCCGAAAATCATCATAGCCGAAGGTGGTCTTCAACGCGGCGCGGGCCTCGTCGAGGCGACTGGTCATCGGAATCCTGATCGTCTGTCGGAGTGAGACACGGCGGAGGCGGCCGCCGAAACGGCAAGGGCGGCAATTGCGGCGATCGCGCCGACCGGAGCCTTCCATGCCTCTGAACCATCCGGAGCGCCGAGGTCAATCACCGCGCGGGGGACTGGTCCGCGCAGGGCTCCGGGTCCGGATTTTCGCCGGGCCGGGTGGGGCATGCATGGCCCACCCCGCACCGGGCGGTACGGCGCGACCCGGGGCCTTTAAGCGGACGGAAAGATCCCTCCTCGATCCTGGCGGATGCGTTCGCCACCGGCGCTTGCATGTCCGGCATCCCCGTCGCGAGCCTCGTCGAGCCATGATGGTCATCCCGTTTCTCGGCGTGTCGGGCGCTCTCGCGGCCGCCCTGGTGGGTCGGCGCTCCCTCGCGCTCGGCCTCTGGGGCGTCTCGCTCATCGCGCTCCTCCTGCTGTTTCGCCAACACGCCTCCGACGCGCTGAACCTGACCTTCTGAAAGCCGGATCCCGTGACAGACGCCCTTCTCACGCCGAACGGGGCGCGCGCCCTGAACGCCCTCGGGCTTGCCGGTTGCAGCGCCATCCTCCTTGTCGCCTTCGGCTATCAGGTGGTCGACGGCGAGTTGCCCTGTCCGCTCTGCATCCTCCAGCGCGCCGCCTTCGCGGCCGCCGGAATGGGCTTTGCCCTGAACGTCTGCCTCGGCGCACGCCCCGGGCACTACGCGATCGTCGTCCTGGGCTCCGTCGCCGGCTTCGGCATCGCCGCCCGGCAGACCCTGCTGCACATCGTGCCCGGCACGGGGGTCTACGGTTCGGCCCTGTTCGGGCTGCACTTCTACGTCTGGTCACTGATCGCCTTCGCCGGCCTGATCGTGGCCGCCGCGATCCTGTGCCTCTTCGAAGGTCAGTTCGTAGCGCGCGTTCGACCGTCGAGCCGAGCCCGGATCGGGGGCTTCGGCCTCGCCAGCGTGCTCCTGTTCCTCGCGATCACCCTGGCCAATGCGGGCTCGACCCTGGCGGAATGCGGCGGTGGCCTCTGCCCCGACAATCCCACCCGCTATGAGTTCTGGGATTCGCTGCTCGGCCGCTAGGGAGACGTCGGGGCTGCCCGAACCCACTGGCGGTGCGAACCGGCCCTCCGCTCAGCGCAGGGCGATGGCGGCCGCGGCCCCCGCCATGACGATCGCCGAGCCCTGGTTGATCCGGCGGCGGGCGCGGCGGGCGATGAAGATGCGCCGCGCCCGCACCGCCGCGAGGACGTAGAGGCCGAGCACGGTGCTCAGCACCATCACCAGGGTCACCGCCATCATCAGCAGGCCGCGCGCCGACAGATGGGACAGATCGACGACGCTCGGGAGCAGGGCCAGGAAGAACAGGATCACCTTCGGGTTGCCGAGGGTCATGGCGAGGCCGCCCAGGAACGCCCGGATGGTGTCCTGGCGCGAAGTCGTGGCGATCGCGGGGGCATCCACCGGAGCGGTCCAGGTCTTCCAGGCGAGATAAACGAGATAGAGGATGCCGCCGACCTTCAGGGCCAGGAAGATCGGGGCCGCGGCCTGCGCCAGGAGGGCGAAGCCGCCGGCCGCGATGGCGAACCAAGTCAGATCCCCCAGGATCATGCCGAAGACGAAGCCGGCGATGCCGCGGGACCCGCTGGTGATGACCCGCGCCACCAGGGCGGCGATGCCCGGGCCGGGGGAGGCCACGGCCCCGGCATAGATCATCGCGAACAGGGCGAGGCTGGACAACGGCATGGTCGCACCGCGCGTCAATCGCGGGCGATTCGCCCGTCCAGCACCCTTACCATGTCGGCCCGCCCTTCAAGCTCCCCGAACAGCGCCGGGTCGGCCCCCGTCATCCAGACCTGGCCGTGCAGGGCCTCCAGCGCATCGAACAGGCCGGCCCGCCGGCGGGGATCGAGATGCGCCGCGACCTCGTCGAGGAGGATCACCGGCGCGAGCCCGCTCATCGCCTGAACGAGGCGGGCATGGGCCAGCACGAGCCCGATCAGCAGCGCCTTCTGCTCGCCGGTCGAGGCGGTGGCGGCCGGTACGTCCTTCGGGCCATGGCGGACCACGAGGTCGCTGGTCTGCGGCCCGCTCAGCGTCCGACCCGCCGCCCGATCGCGGGCGCGGCCCTGACGCAGGGCCGAGCGGAAGCGGTCCTCGGCCTCGATCGCCGGCCACACCGCCACGAGGTCGTCGAGGTCGCCCTCCAGGCGCAGGCCGGCCCAGGGGAAGGGCTGGGCGTCGTCACGGCTCTCGGCGATGAGCCGGTCGAGGCGCTCGGCGGTCTCGCGCCGGGCCAGCGCGACCGCGACGCCGAGTTCCGCGACCTCGCGCTCGACCGCATCGAGCCATTGGCCATCCGTCGGTCGCTCATCCAGCAGGCGGTTGCGCGAGCGCAGCGCCCGTTCGAGCGCGTTGACGCGGGCGCCGTGAGTGGCGTCGACCGCCAGCACCAGCCGATCGAGGAAGCGGCGGCGATCGCCCGCCGGCCCCCGGAACAGGCCGTCGAGGTCGGGTGTCAGCCAGACCACCCGGAGAAATTCAGAGAAGGCGACCGGGGAGGGCGCGGTGGCCCCGTCGATCCGGCACAGGCGCGCGGCCCGGCCGTCGAAGCCGGGCGGTTCGTAGCCGGTCCCGATCCGGTGTTCGGTCTCGTCGCCCGACTGTGTCGCCCCAGCCAGCGACATGGACACGGCGAACCCGCCCGGCCCGCCGGTCCGCGGCATCGCCGACAGGTCGGCCCGGCGCAGGCCGCGTCCCGGCGAGAACAGCGAAATCGCTTCGAGGAGGTTGGTCTTGCCGGCACCGTTCTCGCCCACCAGGGCGACGAAGCGACGGTCGACCGCAAGGTCGAGGTCGGCGTGGTTCCGGAAGTCGCGGCAGATCAGACGGGTGAGACGCACCCGCCAGCCCTTAGCCGATCACCCGCATCCTGTCTCGCGCCGCGACGCAGGACGCGCCGATCACACCCGCATCGGCATCAGGACATAGAGGGCGGCCGCGCCCTCGCGATCCTGGATCAGGGTCGGGGAACCCGGATCGGCCAGCTTGAACAGGGCGGTGTCACCCTCGAGCTGGCTCGTGATGTCGAGGAGGTAGCGGGCGTTGAAGCCGATATCGAGGGCGGGGGCGTCGTAGTCGACGTCGAGTTCCTCGGTGGCGCTGCCGGAATCCGGGTTGTTCACCGAGAGGGCCAGGCGGCCCTCTTGAACGGCCAGCTTCACTGCGCGGCCGCGCTCGGACGAAATCGTCGAGACACGGTCGACGGCCTTGGCGAAGACGTCGCGCTCGACCGTCAGGAACTTGTCGTTGCCCGAGGGAATCACGCGCTGGTAGTCCGGGAAGGTCCCGTCGATCAGCTTCGAGATCAGAACCACGCCGCTGGCGAACTTGAAGCGGATCTTGGCCGGCGACAGGTCGATCTCGACGCTTTCGCCGCCATCCTCCACGAGCTTGATGATCTCCGCCACCGCCTTGCGGGGCACGATGATGCCTGGCATGTCGCGGCTGCCCTCGGGCGCCTCGATCTCCACGCGGGCGAGGCGGTGCCCGTCGGTGGCGACGCCGCGCATGCGCAGCGTCCCGTCGACCTCGATGGTGTGGAGATAGATGCCGTTGAGGTAGTAGCGCGTCTCCTCGGTCGAGATCGCGAACTGCGTCTTCTCGATCAGGCGCTTCAGGTCGGACGCTGCGATCACGAAGCGGGTCGGCAGCTCACCGGCCGCCAGATCGGGAAAATCCCCCTCCGGGAGGGCGCCGAGCGAGAAGCGCGAGCGTCCCGACCGGATGGTCATCTGGCCGGTCTCGCCGCTGGTCTCGAGGGAGACCTGGGCGCCGTCCGGCAGCTTGCGAACGATGTCGTAGATGACGTGGGCGGGCACCGTGGTGGCACCGGCATCGACCACGTCGGCCGGAATGGTTTCCGTCACCTCGATGTCGAGGTCGGTCGCCCGCAGCTCCAGGCCGCCGGCGTCACAGCGGAGCAGGACGTTGGACAGGATCGGAATGGTATTCCGGCGCTCCACCACGCGGTGCACGTGGCCGAGCGACCGAAGGAGGGCCGCACGCTCGACAGTGACTCTCATGGTCTGAACTCGTGGTCTCTCGTCGGACGTCGCCAGAACGGGCGCGATCGACGCGCTCCGGTTCCACGTGCGTCCTGGCACCGTGGCCGCTGAACTTGGCGAAGCCTCCCGGCGAACGCAAGTGCGAGAGGCCGGCTATCCCGCGGCGGATTCGGGGCGTCGCATAACGGCGCGACACCCCGGCACGCTCAATCCTGCAGCATGCGCTTCAGGAGCTCGACCTCGTCGTTCAGGACGTTGTCCTCGCCGATCAGCTTGTCGATCTTGCGCACGGCGTGCAGCACGGTGGTGTGATCGCGACCGCCGAAGCGGCGGCCGATCTCCGGCAGCGAGCGCAGGGTGAGCACCTTCGACAGGTACATGGCGATCTGGCGCGGCTTGACCACAGCGGCGGTGCGCCGTTCGGACAGGATGTCGGAGCGCGAGACGTTGTAGCGCGAGGCCACCAGCTTCTGGATGTCCTCGATCTTGATGCGCTTGGGCTCGCGGTTCTTCACGAGGTCGCGAATCGCCGCCTCGGCGGTCTCCATCGTCACGGCCGCGCCCGTCAGGGTGGCGTGCGCCAGCAGCCGGTTCACGGCGCCCTCGAGGTCCCGGCCATTGGCGGTGATCGCCCGGGCGACGTAGGTCGCCACGGTGGGCGAGACTTCGAAGCTCGGATGCGAGACCTGCACGGCGGCGAGTCGCGCCGAAAGGATCGAGGTGCGCAGCTGCTCGTCGAGGGTGCCGATCTCGACCACGAGGCCGCCGGCGAGGCGCGAGCGGACCCGCTCCTCCAGGGCCTCCAACTCGGTCGGTGGACGATCGGAGGCCACCACGACCTGGCGCCCGGCATCGATCAGCGCGTTGATGGTGTGACCGAACTCCGCCTGGATCGACTTGCCCTGGATGAACTGGACGTCGTCGAGGATGAGGAGGTCGATGGCCCGCAGGCGCTCCTTGAAGGCCAGGGCGTTCTGAGTCTTCAGGGCGTTGACGAAGCCGTACATGAAGCGGTCGGCGGTGAGATAGATCACCCGGCGGCCGGATTCGCGGGCGGCATGGCCGATACCGTGCAGCAGGTGGGTTTTGCCCAGGCCGACACCGGCATGGAAGTAGAGCGGGTTGTAGAGCGCCCCCTGTCCGTCGTGCCGGGCGACGCGCTCGGCGGCGGCGTGCGCCAGGGCGTTCGAGCGGCCGACGACGAAGCTCGCGAAGGTCAACCGGTTGTCGAGGGGAGCGCCGTTGAGATCGCCGCCCGCGTCGCCGCGGGGCGCCGGATGGGTTTCACTGTCGGAGCCGACGCTCGATTCGCCGTGCGACGGCATCGTGTTGCCGGCGGCTTGCAGGCGGGCCAGCGGGCTCGCGGCGCTGCTGGTCTTCGGCGTGCTGGTGGCGGGACGCACGGCGGCGGAGGGGCCGCGCACCGACACGTCCAGGCGCGAGACCGATTCGACTTCGCTGCGGAAGGTGTTCAGCACCCGGTCGAGATAATGGGATTCGATCCAGCTCTTGAGGAATCGCGTCGGGACCGTGAGTCGGGCCGTGCCGTCGACGACCTCCACGAGTTCGAGCCGGGCGAACCAGCTGGCGAAGATATCTTCGCCGAGTTCCGCCCGCAGGCGACGCTTCACCCGAGCCCAGGCGGCCACCGTATCGGGTCCGCTCACGCCGCTCATGCCCATCTCGGCATTGCCGGATACGCTACCGTCGACATGCATCATCGCTCTCCTCGTGCCGAGGACGGAGGGCCGCCACCGGTACGTACGCACACTTGACTGAAGTCGCGTCCCGCGAGGCATTCGCGAGACCCAGATCGCCACCCAAGAGTCAATCGACTCCGGGAGGCCTTTTGTCGATGAAGCAAGCCTATCAACAATAAGCTACGGTTCTCCTAACAGCGGGACTAACGGGGATAGCAAAAATTGCGGCAATTCCGACGCGGGTTACCTCCCCTGAGTCCAGTCGCGAATCCCACCTTGTGGATGATTCGATCTCGACTCGATGGTGCTGAGAATTTGTTGGTTCATCATGACACATCGTTAAGCTACACTCGCGGGACAGGCGTCGCAACAGAACAGATTCAAATGAGGGTTAACGCCTTCTTTCAGAGATTGTCCTGATTCGGGAGTCGCCGGCCGAGCATTCGTGACGAATTCAAACCAAGCGCCGCCGATGCGCGCAGCAGTGAAGCGCGACTGCTGCCAAGAGGCTCCGATCAACGCCGAACGCGCTTCCGGTTGACCGACGCCGAAAACGAAAAAGCCCGGCATCGCTGCCGGGCTTTTTCAGTCGCGTCTGGAAGAAAGGCTTAGGCGGCGAGCGCCTTCACCCGCGCGGCGAGGCGCGAGACCTTCCGAGAGGCGTTGTTCTTGTGCACGATGCCGTGCTGAGCGGCCCGCATGATCTCGGGCTCGGCGGCGCGGAGGGCGGTCAGCGCATTCGACTGATCACCGGTGGCGATGGCCTCCTCGACCTTGCGGACGAAGGTGCGCATGCGGCTGCGACGCGAGCGGTTGACCGCGGTGCGCTTCGCAATCTTGCGGGTCATTTTCTTGGCCGACACGGTGTTGGCCATGGGGCATCCTCGTCACGTTTGAGGCGATCGCGACGAGCCCTCGGGCTGTGATGTCGGTGGATCGCGTGCAGGTTGTTCGGGCAATGGCGAAGCCGACGATCGCGGTAAGCGCGCCCGTCGGCGATGTGGGCTCTATAGACACGCGTTGCGGATCCGTCAACGGAACGTCATCGTGGCGTCGTCAGGCTTCCGGCCACCGAGGCCTGCCGAACCTGTCAAACAGCGGGGCGACGGATGGCGAACGAGGCGGACCAGGCAAGGATCGACCAGTATCGGCCTCTCTCGGGCATGGCGACGCCGCGCTTCGTCGGGCTCGCCAGCTTCATGCGACTCCCGATACTCGCACCGGCCCAGGCTCCGGGCCGAATCGATATCGGTCTCGTCGGCATTCCGTTCGACGGCGCCACCACCAACCGGCCCGGCGCACGCCTGGGTCCGCGCGGCGTGCGCGAGGCCTCCACCGGCACCCGCGCCCGCAATGCCGCCACGGGCATCGCGCCCTACGACCTCGCGGCCTGCGCCGATCTCGGCGACGTGCCCGTCAATCCCATCGACGTCGGCGCGACCGCGCGCGCCATCGAGGCGTTCTACCGGCCTCTGGCGGAAGCCGGCATCGTGCCGCTCTCGGTCGGCGGCGACCACTTCGTCACCTACCCGGTGCTGCGCGCGCTCGGCCGTTCCCGCCCGGTCGGGCTCATCCATATTGATGCCCACAGCGATACCGACGACGCACAATATGACGGGTCCCGCCTGACGCACGGCACGCCGTTCCGCCGCGCCATCGAGGACGGCGTCCTCGACCCGAGACGGATGGTGCAGATCGGGCTGCGCGGCAGCATCGATTCGGCGGACGAGCTCGACTGGGCCCGGGACCAGGGCGTCCGCATCGTACCCATGGAAGCGGTGATCGCCCGCGGGCTGCCGGAGGTTCTGGCGGAGGCTCGCAGCGTCGTCGGGACGGCGCCGGCCTATCTGAGCTTCGACATCGACGCCCTCGACCCCGCCTATGCGCCCGGTACCGGCACGCCGGAGATGGGAGGCTTCACCGCCCGGGAAGCCCTGCAGATCGTGCGGGCTCTGCGCGGGCTCGATCTCATCGGCGCCGACGTGGTCGAGGTCGCGCCACTTCTCGACCCGTCGGGGATAACGGCGCTGGCCGGAGCGACCCTCACCTTCGAGATCCTGTGCCTCCTGGCGGAGGCCATCGATGCACGCAGGACAAGAATGTTGCCGGATGACACACGCTTGTCATGAGGGGACGCGATGACCCCACGGAAGCTTGACCGTGGAGTTCGACGATGGCGCATCACCGAAGCTGGGCCGCACGCGCCGCCGGGTCTCTCGTCGCATCCATGACGATTGCCGGGACTGCCTCGGCCCAGGCGATTCGCACCCCGAACATCACGCGGGCCGACACGGCGGTGTCGGTGCCGTTCAACGGTGCGACCTACGTCAATCAGGGTCTCCAGGGCGTCGGACGCCTGTCCGCCGACACCCGCGATTTCCTGGGGGACTCCCTGGGCTCGTTCTCGTCCCTGGCGGTGGACCTGAGCACTTGGCGGCGCACCGGCGGTCGCTATGAAGGGACGCTCTACACGTTGCCCGATCGCGGCTACAACAACCCGGACGGCGGCGTGTTCTCCGACTATATCGGACGCCTCAACCGCTTCACGCTGACCTTCACCCCGGACCCGGGCGCGAACCTGCCGCAATCCACGGCTTCGCAAAGCCAGCTCACCTTGACCCAGACCGGCGGCATCGTCCTGACCGATGCGCGCGGTCAGCGCTTCAGCGGGCTCGATCCGGGGACCGGCACCACCACGCAGGTGGGCGCAGTGCTGCCCTCGGCCCCCACCGGTCCGAGCGCCGGCCGCATCAGCCTCGATGCCGAGGGCCTCGTGCGGAAGCTCGACGGTTCGTTCTACATCAGCGACGAGTATGGCCCGAATATCTACTACTTCACGGCCGCAGGGCAGCTGCTGGGGGTGCTCGGCATCCCGACGGCCCTCCAGCCGCGCACCGATGGACGCCTGAACTTCAATTCGACCAGTCCGCCGACCGATTCCGGACGCCGCAACAACCAGGGGCTCGAGGCGATCGCGCTGACGCCGGACGGGCGCGGCCTCGTTACGATCCTGCAGAGCGCGACGGTGCAGGATTCGGGCGCCGGCCAGCAGCAGCGCAACAACACCCGCATCCTCTACTACGACGTTTCGGGTACGCCGACGCCCACCGCCCCGACGCGCGAATATGTTCTCCAGTTGCCGACCTACCAGCAGAACGGCAACGGGAACGCCCCCAACCGGACGGCGGCCCAGAGCGAGATGCTGGCGCTCAACGAGACGCAGTTCCTGGTCCTGTCTCGCGATTCCAGCGGCCTCGGCACCGGCACCACCACGCCGATCGTCTACAAGAGCGTTCTCCTGGTCGACACGGCCCAGGCGACCAACATCGCCGGCGTGCCTTATGACGGCGTCACGCCGATCGCGCCGGGCGGCATCCTGCGCGCCGCCATCACGCCGGTGCAGACCACGGAAGTGGTCAACATGCTCAATCCGGTGCAGCTCGGCCGCTACGGGATGAACGTCAATACCAATCCCGCTTCGCAGACGACGCTGCCGGAGAAGCTGGAGGCGATGGGTCTCGTGCCCGTCCTGAGCGAAAAAGCCCCGAACGACTACTTCCTTCTCGTCGGCAACGACAACGACTTCCTCACCCGCCGGGGCGTGATCAACGGGCAGAGCTACGATGCCGGTCTGAACAACGACAACCTCCTGCTCGCCTATCGCCTCACGCTGCCGACCTACGTCGATCCGTATTCCCTCGCGATCATGAAGCAGAGCGCGCCGGTCGTTCTTCAGAGCCTCGGCGCCGGTATCCTCGGCTTCGCAGCGTCCGCGACCCGCAGCGTGCAGGACCACCTCTCGGCGCTGCGCCGTGCGAACGGTTCGGCCGGTCCCTGGGGCCAGGCCGGGGGCGCCTGGATCGGCGGCGATTTCGTCTTCGCCGACCAGCCGCGCAGCGGAGGCGTCGAGGTGGACCGTACGGTGGCGCAGGGCAGCGCCGGGATCGACCTGCCCCTCGCCGGCCCGTGGCGCGCCGGTATCGCCATCGGTGGCGGAGGCGGATCGGTGAGCCGCAACGCGGGGTTCCGGCAGGATCAGAACGCCTTCACGGCCTCGGCCTATGCGGGTTACTACGGCCCGGGTTTCTACGCGCAGGGAATCGTCGGCGGTGCGCCGATGGTCAGCTTCGATCGGATCCGCCGCCCCGCCGCCTACGGCCTGACCGGCACCGGCAAGACCTCGGGAAGCGCTTTCGCTGTCGACGGTGAAGTCGGAGTCCCCGTCGCTTTCGCGGATGTCCGCCTGACCCCGTTCGCCGGAATCACCCATCTTTCGGGCCGGGTCGAAGGCTTCACCGAAACCGGTGCAGCCGGCAACAACCTCGCTTATCGCGATCTCGACGTGGCCCAGACCTCCGCGCGCTTCGGCATCGAACTCGCATTCTATGGCTGGGGTGACCTCATCCCCTCGATCCGCGCCGCCTACAATCTCGCCACCGGACCAGGGAGCACCAGCGCCGACGTTCGGCTTGCCAGCGTCGAGAACGCCATGGCCGGCGCATCGCTGCAGGTGCCGTTCCTGCGTCGTGACCTCGTGACTATGGGTGGCGGGCTCCAAGGCAGTCTGACGGAGCAACTCGGCTGGCGCGTGGATTATCAGGCCGCCATCGGAACCCGCGGCGGCCTGGGACACGGCCTCACCGGGGGCTTGCGCTACCAATGGTGAGGAAGGGTCTCCTGCAAGTACGGGCAGGGGCTGCGTAGCCGGCAAGGTGGGACCTCACCGGTTGGAGGGGGCGGCGCATCCCCCGCGCCTGCGCCGCTCTCCTTCCTCGCAAACCCGGGGGCGGTGTCCACCCCCGGTACCAACGACGCGCGTCCAGCCGTGTGTCGACGGGATCGGGATGACGGCCGACACATATCGGAAGCGGCCCCGGACCCGTATTGGAAGGAGTCGGTCCCCTGGTCGAGAGCGAGGCGAGACCGCCTGGCCGGGAGGCCTCGCCTTCGAGGTCCTGTATCCCCCGATCGAGCCCGTCGCAGAGCGGTTGACGCGGCGCGTCCCGTCCGGGAAGGCTGCGCCGGCGATGATGCAGGAGACACGCTTGAGCGACGCCATCACCCTCTACCACGCGCCGCAGACGCGCTCGTCCGGCGTGCGTATCCTCCTGGAGGAACTCGGGGCCCCGCATCGTCTCGAGGTCATCGACCTGCGATCGGGGCAGGGACGGGATGCCGCCTACCTCCGCATCAATCCCCTCGGGAAAGTCCCGGCTTTGCGCCACGGCGAGGCGCTGATTACCGAGCAGGCGGCGATCTACCTCTACCTCGCCGACCTGTTTCCGGAGCGCGGCTTGGCTCCCCCGATCGGCGACCCGCTGCGCGGGCCGTACCTGCGCTGGATGGTGTTTCACGGATCGAGCTTTGAGCCGGCGGTGGTCGACCGGGCGCTCCAGCGTGAGGCCGGCCCCCGGGCGATGTCGCCCTACGGGGATTTCGATGCCGTCCTGAAGGCGGTTGTGGACGCCCTGTCGTCGGGACCGTGGCTTCTCGGCGAGCGGCACTCGGCGGCCGACGTTCTCTGGGGAGCCACCCTGGGATGGACGACGCGCTTCAAGCTCGTACCGGAGGAGCCCGCGATCATGGCCTACCTGGCCCGCGTCGCAGCCCGTCCGGCCGTTCTCAAGATGATGGCGGAGGACGCCGCTCTCTCGGCCAAGATGGAGGCGGCGCGGGCCTGACCGCGCGACCGCCCTCGGCGGAACGACCGATCAGCGAAACGCTCAGCCGCGCGGCAGGGGCGTTCCGGTGCTGGTGATCGCCAGGTCGGACGCCGGTGCGGCGGGGCCGAAGGCGGCGATGAGGTGGACGCCGATCACCGGGCCGAACACCAGGGTCATCATCACGGCCATGATCAGCGCGACATTGGCATCGCCCGGCGCGGCGCGCCGTGGCTTGGAACGGCGCGCCTTGACGCGCACCAGTTTCGATCCGTCGATGCGGCGGAAGCTCAGGGTTCGCACCGGGGCGACGGCACCACGCAGACGCGGAAGGGCATTCGAGAAGGTCATCGGCTCACCTCATTCGACCGGGCCATCGCAGGCCGGTCGCGGGCGAGCCCGATCAAGCGATCAGGCGCGGGTCACGCGGAGGGCCGTCGGCAGCGCGGTCCATCGACTACTGTCGCTGGGCATTAGGGTCGGGAGTTCCTGTGGAGCCGCATGGGCGAGCGGGATGTGCTGCACGTGCGAACGACGCCGAAATGATGCGGCGGGAGGCGTTAGTCAAGGCTTAACGCGCCGGCGCGCGATCGGCTCCGTAGGCTTTTGCGGGTCGCCGGAGCTCAGGCGTCGAGCAGGCCGGCGAAGTGCCGGATCAAGCGCCGGCCGACCTCGTCCTTGTCGAGGGTCGGCCAGGTTTCGACCGTGCCGTCGCGCCCGACGAGATGCACGGTGTTGGCGGTGCCGCCCATGACGCCACCGGCCGGCGAGACGTCGTTGGCGACGATGAAGTCGCAGCCCTTGCGGGCGATCTTGGCGCGGGCGTTGTCGAGGACCGTGTCGGTCTCGGCCGCGAACCCGACCACGAGGCGCGGGCGCCCGGCCGTCCGCCCGGCGATGGTGGCGAGGATGTCCGGGTTCTCGACCAGGGCGAGGGGGGCCGGCGCGGTCCCGTCCTTCTTGATCTTCGACGAGCGGGTCTCGGCCGGGCGCCAGTCGCCGACGGCAGCGGCGAAGATGGCGAGATCGGCCGGCAGGGCGGCCTCGACCGCCGCCAGCATCTCGCGGGCGGTCTCCACCGGGACCACCCGCACACCGGCCGGAGCCGGGATCAGGACCGGTCCGGAAACCAGGGTCACTTCGGCCCCGGCGGCGGCGGCGGCGGCCGCGATGGCGTGGCCCTGCCGTCCGGAGGATCGATTGGCGAGGTAGCGCACCGGGTCGATCGGCTCATGGGTCGGCCCGGAGGTTACGAGAACGCGCTTTCCGGCGAGCGGTCCGGCGGGTGGTGCGCCCGGCGCGGATCGTCCGGCGAGGAAGCCGAAGCCTGCGGACGGCCGAGTCTCGGACGGCTGCGTTTCCGCCTCGGAGCCATCGGCCAGGAGCGCTTCCACCGCGTCGGCGATCTCGGACGGTTCGGCGAGGCGCCCCGGGCCGAACTCCGCCTCCGCCATGGCGCCGTCGTTGGGGCCGATGACGCGGACGCCGTCGCCCTTGAGGGTCGCGAGGTTTCGCTGGGTCGCGGGGTGCTGCCACATCCGCACGTTCATGGCCGGTGCGATCAGGATCGGCAGCGTGGTGGCGAGGAGCACGGTGGCGGCCAGATCCGAGGATTCGCCGGTGGCCATCCGGGCCATCAGGCTGGCGGTGGCGGGCGCCACCACGATGGCGTCCGCATCCCGCGCCAGCTTGATGTGGCCGATATCCGCTTCCTCGGCCCGGTCGAACAGGTCGGTATGGGCGCGCTCGCCGGCCAGGGCCGCCGCCGCCAGGGGCGTCACGAATTCCTGTGCCCCCTTGGTCAGCAGGGGTCGGACCTGCGCTCCGCGCTCACGCAGGCGCCGGATCAGGTCCAGCGCCTTGTAGGCGGCGATGCCGCCCCCGATCACGAGGAGGATGCGGCGGTTCTGGAGCGGGCGGGTCATGGTCTCGACCGATGTGACGGAAGGCGAACAAGGTCAATCGCGAACGCGGATAACCGGCCGGTGAGGTCTGTCAGGTCACGTCCTCCCTGGCGGCGTGCCGAACCGTCAACACGTTGATCTGCTGTGCCGCCGCGTCGACGCCGTAGAAGATCAGGTAGGGGTGCCGCGGGACTGCGAAGCGCCGGACCCCCTGCCTGCGGATCTGTCCGACGTATGGATAGGCGGCGATCAGCCTGAAGGCTTCCTGCAGGGCTGCTTCCACCTTCCGCGCGCCGGCAGGATGGCGGTCCTGCACGTAGGCAGCGATTGCGTAGATATCGGCTGCCGCCCGAAGGGTGAGGCGCAGCCTCACCGCACAGCGCGAGCGAAGGCTGCCGCCACGGTGGCCTCGACGGATGCATCGGCAAACGCCCCACGTTCGGCCTGCGCGAGGCCCTCCAACACGGCTTCGCGGTGCTTCGGCTCGATGTCCTGTACATCGGCCACGTCGGCCATGCCGAGGAGAGCGCGGGCGATGTCGTCCTGTGCCGCGGCTGGCATCTGCCCGAGGAGCAGGAAGGCCTTTGCCAGCAATTCCGTCATGTTCGTGCGTCCGTACGGCTGCAAGATCGGCCATGATCGCACATCCCCGCGCATCCGCCAGACCGCACGGTCTAGGGGCTGCTACCGGAAGGCCATCACCAGCGCACCGACGGCGATGCCCCAGAGGGCCAGCGTCGACCAGATCGCGCGCCGGCGCTCGGCCCGCGCGAAGGCGTCGAGGCTTTTGCCGTCGCCCGAGCCGGCCTCGTCGAGGCGCACCAGGATGCGGCGCAGGCGCTGGGCGAGGTCGGGGAGGTCCGAGACCACGTCGGTGATGGTGAGGGCGGCGCGGCCCAGACTCTCGACCCGTCCCACCGGCCCGAGGTTGCGGGCGATCCAGGAGCGCACCACCGGCTCGGCGCCGGTCCACATGTCGAGTTGCGGATCGAGGGAGCGGGCGACGCCCTCGACCACCACCATGGTCTTCTGCAGCATCACCAGCTCGGTGCGGGTGCTCATGTCGAACAGGGCGGTGATGTCGAACAGCAGGGTCAGCACCTTGGCCATCGAGATCTCGTCGGCCTTGCGCTGGTGGATCGGCTCGCCGATCGCCCGGATGGCCTGGGCGAAATCCTCCACCGAGTGGTGCGCCGGCACGTAGCCGGCCTCGAAATGCACCTGGGCCACGCGCTTGTAGTCGCGCAGGATGAAGCCGAGCAGGATCTCGGCCAGGAACCGGCGCTCCATGTGCCCGAGGCGGCCCATGATGCCGAAATCCACCGCCACCAGGGTACCGGTCGGATCGACGAACAGGTTCCCGGGATGCATGTCGGCGTGGAAGAAGCCGTCCCGGATGGCATGGCGCAGGAACGACTGGATCACCGCCCGGCCGAGGGCCTTCGGATCGTGTCCGGCGGCCACGATGGCGGCGCGATCATTGAGGCGGATCCCCTCGATCCACTCGCTCGCCAGGACATCGCGGCCGGTCAGTTCCCAGTCGGGCTTGGGCACGCGGAAATCGGCATCGTCGCGGGTGTTCTGCGCGAGTTCGGACATCGCGGCCGCTTCGAGCCTGAAATCCATCTCCATCATCACGGAGCGCGCCAGGATCTCGACCACCTCGCGCGGTCGCAGGCGCTCGGCCTTGGGCGACAGCACGTGCACCACGCGCGCCATGAAGCGCATGACCTGGAGGTCGCGCTGGAAGCGCTCGCGCACGCCGGGGCGCATGATCTTGATCGCCAGGACGCGCACGGCCCCCTCGTCGTCGAGGATATGGGCCTTGTGGACCTGGGCGATCGAGGCCGCCGCGATGGGCGGGCTGAACGACACGAAGAGCTGTCCCACCGGCCGCCCGAGGGTGGCCTCGACCACCCGGATGGCGACGTCCTGCTGGAAGGGCGGAACCCGGTCCTGAAGCGTTTCCAGGTCGCGCGCCGCCTCCATGCCGACGATGTCGGGGCGGGTGGCGAGGAACTGGCCGAACTTGACGTAGCTCGGACCCAGGCGGGTCAGGGCGCGCTGCAGGGGGCCGGCACCGCTTCCGAGGCCCGGACGCTCCAACATCCGCCCGAGGCGCAGAGCGAAGCGGAGATGCGGCGGCAGCTCGGCGGAATCGACCAGCGCCAGGGCGCCCTCGCGGGCGAGCACGAAGCCGACCTGCGCGCCCCGGGCCAGATGAACGACGGCGCCGAGCATCAGGACGCCCGGCCCGTCGTGAGAGCGACCCTCACGAGACCTTCCAGCCCGAATGGATCGCCACGATGCCGCCGGTCAGCGGCCGGTGGCTGACATGGCGGAAACCCGCCGCCTCGATCATCCCGGCGAAGCGGCCGGGGGAGGGGAACTTGCGGATCGATTCCACGAGGTAGCGGTAGGAATCGGCGTCCCCCGCCACCTGCGCCCCGAGGCGCGGAATCACGTGGAACGAGTAGGCGTCGTAGATCCGATCGAGCACCGGCAGGTCGACCTTGGAAAATTCCAGGCAGAGGAAACGGCCGCCCGGCTTCAGAACCCGGTGCGCCTCCGCCAGGGCCTTGTCGATGCGCGGCACGTTCCGGATGCCGAACGCGATGGTGTAGGCGTCGAACTGCTCGGGCGGCAGCGGCAGCGCCTCGGCATTGGCGCTCACGAAATCGATCCGCCCCGTGAAGCGGTCGCCCGCCCGCTCGGCGCCGACCCGAAGCATCGCCTCGTTGATGTCGAGGACGGTGGTGTGGGTGGCGGGACCACCCGCCTCCAGGGCCCGGAACGCGATATCGGCGGTACCGCCGGCGACATCGAGGTGGCGGAAGGGCCGGTTGCGCGGGGGCCGCAGCATCGAGATCAGGTGCGACTTCCAGGCGCGGTGGAGTCCGCCCGACATCAGGTCGTTCATGAGGTCGTAGCGCTTGGCGACCGAGCGGAACACGTCGTCGACGCGCCCCTGCTTCTCGTCGAGCGCCACGTTCTCGAAGCCGAAATGCGTGCTCGCCGCCTCTTCGGACTGCGCCACCGACCGTTTGACCGAACTCATGGACCACCCTCTCGCGGACGCTCATAGCGAAACGTGGCCGAAATCGCCATCTGCCTTGCGGACGGTTTCACCATTGGCGAAGCCGCACAGGACCCGGCGGTCCCGCCGCACCTGACCCACGCCAACGCCGCACCGAGATCCCGATCCCGCCCATGCCCGAACTTCCGGAAGTCGAAACCGTCCGCCTCGGCCTCGCGCCGGCTCTGGTGGGGACCCGCTTCGCCCGGGTGGTCCTGCGGCGGCCGAATCTGCGCTTCCCGTTCCCCGCGCGCTTCGCGGAGCGCCTGGAGGGGCACAGGGTCACGGATCTGGCGCGACGGGCGAAGTACCTGGTGGCCACTCTCGATTCCGGCGAATCGCTCATCATGCACCTGGGTATGACCGGCCGCTTCGACGTGGCGTTACCCGACGGGCACAACCTGTCGCCGGGGGACTTCTACCTCGAGGGCGCGCAGGGCAACGCCAAGCACGACCACGTGGTGATGGCGATGTCGAACGGCGCGACCGTGACCTATAACGACGCCCGGCGCTTCGGCTTCATGGACCTCGTCCCGACCGAGACGCTTTCGGCCAGCCGTCACTTCGCCGGGATGGGCCTCGAGCCCCTCAGTGCGGCGCTGACGCCGGAAGCCGTGGCGCGCCTGTTCCGAGGCAAGATCACACCGCTAAAGGCCGCACTCCTCGACCAGCGCCTGATCGCGGGCCTGGGCAACATCTATGTCTGCGAGGCTTTGCATCGGGCGGGACTCCATCCCGAGACGCGGGCAGGAGCCCTGGCCAAGCCGGATGGCACGCCCACGCCGAAGGCGCGCCGGCTCGCCCGGGTGATCGGCGAGGTGCTGACGGAGGCGGTGGCGGCCGGCGGCTCGACCTTGCGGGACTACGCCCATCCCGATGGCGGCAGCGGCGCTTTCCAGCATGCCTTCCGCGTCTACGATCGTGTCGGCCATTCCTGTAGCGGCAAAGGCTGTACTGGTACGATCGAGAGGATCATTCAATCCGGACGGTCGACATTCTTCTGCGCGACCTGTCAGCCCCGATCCGCGAAATAACAGCGCAGGATTCCGCCGCTTCTCGTCGCTGATGACAACGAGGGATGTCGGACGTTAAACCTCATTTGATATTTCGCTGCGACCATCATCTCCGGCGAACGGAATTCCGGTTCTTCGGAAGACTGGGTGCCCAACCATAAGCTTACAGGTTTTGGCCCCATACAATCAGGTTAGGAACAGCGCGGGGAGGGCGCTGTGTCTGCCTGATCCGTGTCGCCGACCCCTCGGAATCCAGGGCGCGCATGTACCCCATCGCCAGCAACGAAGCGGACCGCCTGAAGGCGCTGCGAGACCTCGAGATCCTGGATGCCGAAGCGGAACCGCATTTCGACGCCATATGTCGCACGGCGACGGCCCTGTTCGGCATGCCGATCTCCTACGTCTCGCTGATCGCGGAGGATCGTCAGCACTTCATGGCCCGGTGCGGTCTCGACCTCGACGGCACGGCCCGCGAGGGAGCATTCTGCAACTACGCCATCCTGTCCGATGCGGTGTTCGTGGTCGAGGACGCCGAGGAGGATTCCCGCTTCTCCCGCAGTCCCCTGGTCGTCGGGCCACCCCATGTCCGCTTCTATGCCGGCGCTCCGCTGATTGCATCGGCGGGGCACCGGGTCGGCATCCTCTGCGTCCTCGATACCAAACCGCGCCGGTTTTCCGCCGACGATCGCGCCCGGTTGCAGGATCTCGCCTCGGTGGTCAGCGCTCAGTTGAGCCTGCATCGGGCGAAGGCCAAGCTGCGCGAGCGCGAGGCGCATTACCGGCTGCTGGCCGAGAACAGCTCCGACATGGTGATCTGGGCCACCCTCGACACCGTTCGCCGCTACGTGTCGCCCGCGTCCCGAACTCTGCTGGGCTACGAGGCCGACGACCTCATCGGCACCCGTCCGATGGATCATGTCCATCCCGCCGATGCCGAAGCCTATGGCCGGCTTCTGAACGACCTCTGCGAGGCCCGCGTGACGCAGGCGGTCTCGACCCAGCGCTACCGACGCAAGGATGGCAGCTGGATCTGGGTCGAGGTGAATTTCAACCTCACCTACGAGGCGGACGGTGAACGCCCCAACGGCTACGTGGCGGCGGCGCGCGACATCACGGCCCGCAAGGAAGCGGAGTTCCGGATCGCCCACATGGCGCGCCACGACGCACTCACCGACCTCGCCAACCGGACGCTGTTCCGCGAACGGCTGGTCCAGGAGCTGAGCATGAGCCAGCGCCGCTCCGCCAGCTTCGCCGTGCTGTGCCTCGATCTCGATCGCTTCAAGTCGGTGAACGACACTCTCGGGCACCAGGCGGGCGACGCTCTCCTGCGCGCGGTCGCGACCCGGTTGCGCGGCCTCGTGCGGGCCGAGGACACCGTCGCCCGGATCGGCGGCGACGAGTTCATGATCATCCAGACCGGCCCCGTGGTCGGCAGCAGCATCCGCAATCTGGCCCAGCGCCTGATCGAGGTCGTCGCCCAGCCGATCGATCTCGACGGGACCCGCGTATCGGTCGGCGTCAGTGTCGGCATCGCCATGGCGCCTCAGGACGGCGCCGACCCCGACGTGCTGTGCCGCCATGCGGATATCGCGCTGTTCCGCGCCAAGGATGCGGGGCGCAACACCTTCCGGCTCTACGAAGCCGGAATGGATTTCGGGTCCGGATCGGACACTGACTTCCGCCGGGTCGGTGACGCCCCGGCGGCGTGAGACGATCCGAGCGGCGTCACCAGCCCCGGACGTCCTCGCCGGTCGGGCGCCGGCCCTGGGGTGTCAGGCCGTTGATCACCTGCGGCAGAACCTGGGAAAGTTGCGACAGCAGATCGTCGCGGTTGAGACCGGTTCGCTGCTGAAGGGTATCCACGGTGTCCGGACCGAGCGCGTCCGCGAGCCGGTTGGGCTCGACCGGGCGGTTGCTGCCATGCCCGATCCACGACTCCATGACGTCGCCGAGGCCGCCGCGCTGGAAGCGATCGATCAGACCGTCGAGGCCCGACTGGCCGTCCTGTGGCTCGTGGTCCAGGCGGGCGTAGGGGCCTGCACCGGCGCTGCGATCACCCAATCCGACGCCACGGTCTCCGGGGCCATCCAGCATCCCGGACAGATCGCTGAAATCGCCCCCGCGGCTCGGCGGCTGCGCATCCTCATAACCACCACGCCCGTATCCCGCGCCGCGTCCGCGATCCTGCCCTCCATCCTGGCCGCGATCCTGGCCGAACCCACCGATATCACCCTCGTCGTGGCCACGGGGATCACGCGCCTCGCCGCGCTGGCCGCCGCCGAGCAGATCGCCGAGTCCCCCGGCCCCCTTCGACATCAGGAGCATCAGCAGCGCCTGCACGATCGGCGACATGGCGCCGCCCAGCATTCCTCCGGACGCACCACCGGATGGGCCACCGCCGAAGCCGCCACCGTGTCCGCCACCGCGCTCCGGCTCACGTCCCTGACCACCGCCGAGCACTTGGCCGAGTACACCACCGATGACTTGATCGAGCAGGCCCATGAGCGTTCTCCCCTATCCCGTGAATTGTGATCCGGGTCGCGCCCCCGGAAGCGGCCGCTGGTTCGCCTAGTCGCGTCGGCTGCCGCCGGTGCCGGCGCGATCCTTGGCGGGCAGATGATCAAGAGGATTGGTCCGTGCGCCCGGTTTGGCGCCAGCCGCGGTGATCACCGTGCCGGAGGAAATCGCGCTCGGCGGCGCGACCTGCCCGGTCGGCCGCGTGGCCGGAGCGGTTCCGTCGTTCGACGGCACGGTGGCGGGTGTCGGCTGGTCGTTGGGATTGGCCACCGTCTGGGCCGCCGCGGGCCGCAGGCTGGCCGGGGTGATGAGCATCCCGACGGCACCCGACACGGCCAGACCGGCCAGGAACAGCGAGGTCACACCGGAACCGGCGCGGGGCCGAAAGGGCGGACGTGGGCACTTGATCGTCGTCACGGGCGGTCTCCGGGGCGATGGTCTGAAGGTCTCAAACCAAGCCCCGGCGTCCCGAAGGGTTCCGGCCCCAGGGGCCACCATCGGCCAAGTCGACCGACAATCGCTCCGACGTTCAGCCGCGCTTGCGCCCGCCGCCGCCCTTGTATTTGGGCTTCTGTCCGCCGAGTCCCTGCGTCGACCGTGCCTTCGGGCGCTCCTGCCATTGCGGCGGCGCCGATCCGACCGGTAGTTCGCGGTCGGTGCCCGGCCCCATATTGTCGAGCGTCGGCTTCGCGATCCGGCTCTGCTTGGCCCCGAAGCGCCCGGCCTCGCGCTCCACGTCGCCCTGTCGCGCCATGGGATCGTCCGAGACCAGGAGTTCCGTGGCCTGGAGACGCTTGAGTTCGTCGCGCAGGCGCGCGGCCTCCTCGAAGTCGAGGTCGGCGGCCGCGGTCCGCATCCGTTTCTCGAGGTCGGCCATGACCGCCTTGAGGTTGTGACCGATGGTGACGGCGTTCTTGGCGAGCCCCGTATCCACCTGGACATGGTCGCGCTCGTAGACGCTGTCGAGAATGTCGGCGATTCCGCGCTTCACGCTCTGCGGCGTGATGCCGTGCTCCTCGTTGTAGGCGAGCTGCTTGGTGCGGCGGCGCTCGGTCTCGGCCATCGCCCGCTCCATCGAGCCGGTGATGTTGTCCGCATAGAGGATGCAGCGTGCATCGGCGTTGCGGGCGGCGCGCCCGATGGTCTGCACCAGCGAGGTCTCCGAGCGCAGGAAGCCCTCCTTATCGGCATCCAGGATGGCCACCAGGGCGCATTCGGGGATGTCCAGGCCTTCTCGAAGGAGGTTGATGCCGATGAGGACGTCGAAGGCGCCCAGCCGCAGGTCGCGGATGATCTCGATGCGCTCCAGGGTGTCGATGTCCGAGTGCATGTAGCGGACGCGCACGCTGTTCTCGTGCAGGTACTCGGTCAGATCCTCGGCCATGCGCTTGGTCAGCGTCGTCACCAGCGTGCGGTAGCCGGCCTGCGCCACTTCGCGCACCTCGCCGAGCAGGTCGTCGACCTGGGAGCGGGCGGGGCGGATCTCGATCACCGGGTCGACGAGGCCGGTCGGGCGGATGACCTGCTCGGCGAAGACGCCGCCGGTCTGCTCCATCTCCCACTTGGCGGGCGTGGCCGAGACGTGGATCGATTGCGGCCGCATCGCGTCCCATTCCTCGAACCGCAGCGGGCGGTTGTCGAGGCAGGAGGGCAGGCGGAAGCCGTACTCGGCCAGAGTCGCCTTGCGGCGGAAGTCGCCCTTGTACATGCCGCCGATCTGCGGAACCGTCACGTGGCTCTCGTCGGTGAAGACTAGGGCGTTGTCGGGCAGGTACTCGAACAGAGTCGGCGGCGGCTCGCCGGGCTTTCGTCCGGTCAGGTAGCGCGAATAGTTCTCGATCCCGTTGCAGGCTCCGGTGGCCTCGATCATCTCGATGTCGAAGGTGCAGCGCTGCTCGATGCGCTGGGCCTCGATCAGGCGGCCCATCTTGGTCAGTTCGTCGACGCGCAGCTTGAGTTCGGTCTTGATGCCCTTGATCGCCTGCTGAAGGGTCGGGCGCGGCGTGACGTAGTGCGAATTGGCGTAGACCTTCACGAACTTCAGGTCGTTGATCTTCTTGCCGGTGAGCGGATCGAACTCGGTGATCGACTCGATCTCGTCGCCGAACAGCCCGATGCGCCAGCCGCGATCCTCCAAGTGGGCGGGCCAGAGTTCGATCACGTCGCCGCGCACCCGGAAGGTGCCGCGGGCGAAGTCGGACTGGATGCGCTTGTACTGGAGCGCCACCAGGTCGGCGATGAGCTGGCGCTGCTCGATCTTCTCCTCCAGCGACACCGTGAACGACATCGCCGTATAGGTCTCGACGGAGCCGATGCCGTAGATGCACGAGACCGAGGCGACGATGATGACGTCGTCGCGCTCGAGCAGGGCGCGCGTCGCGGAATGGCGCATCCGGTCGATCTGCTCGTTGATCGACGATTCCTTCTCGATGAAGGTGTCCGACCGCGGCACGTAGGCCTCGGGCTGGTAATAGTCGTAATACGAGACGAAGTACTCCACCGCGTTGTCGGGGAAGAAGCTCTTGAACTCGCCGTAGAGCTGCGCCGCCAGGGTCTTGTTCGGTGCCAGGATCAGGGCCGGGCGCTGCGTCGCCTCGATGATCTTCGCCATGGTGAAGGTCTTGCCGGAGCCGGTGACGCCCAGGAGCACCTGGTCGCGTTCCGCCTTCTTCACGCCGTCCACCAACTCGGCGATGGCGCGGGGCTGGTCGCCCGCCGGCTCGAACTCGGACTTGAGCGTGAAGGCCAAGCCGCCCTCGGATTTCTTCGGCCGGTCCGGCCGGTGCGGCACCCAGGTCTGGCCGTCGCGGAACAGCGGATTGCCCTCGGTGAGGAGGCGCGAAAGCGCATCCACCGTGGCCGAGACCCCGTCGGTGGCGAGGGAGCTGTCCCCATCATCCGCCAGACCTTCCGGCACCGGCCCGTCCTCGGGTGCGCGCAGGCCGAGGGCCTGGGCGAGGCGCGGGTCGACATCGGCCGCATCGCCCTGGGCGAACGTCGCCTGTGCGGCCTCGCCGAAGCCCATGCCGGTGGTCTTGTCAGGGGCGGGCGACTTGTCGGAACCGGCTGCCTTGTCCGAACCAAGTGCCTTGTCCGAACCGGCTGCCTTGCCGGCTGCCGCGTTGGCCTGCCCCTTGCGCGCGGCCGGCTTCTTGGGCTGGCCGGGACGGGGCGGGGCCGGCGGTTCGATGGCCGGAAGACGGTTGCGGTTCAGTGCCGGGCTGAGCAGGGCCGCCAGATGCTCGTCGAGGGGCTGCAACTCGGGCTTCGACGCCTTCGAAGTGGCCCTTTGGGAATGGGACGTTCTGGCGCCCGCACGCTGGGCACTCGGGACCGGGTCGGACGCGTCGCGGGGCTTCTTCGAGATCGGCATCCCCTGAGTATGGTTCTTGCCCCCCCGTTGGGAAAGAGCCGCGCCCGGATGATCTGATCGCCCCTGCGGCTTGGCCCGCCGCAGCGGCCGATCCGGGGCGATTTGGCGCGCCTCCCCGGTGTCGCGTTGCCTCTGCGGGGATGCGGTGGCGTGAAAGCAGACGAGCGGATGCAGGGGTGGATCGCGGCCCGCAGGCGCAGCCAATTCCTCGACTCTCGGCCGGGGCGCGATAGATCTCGACGGAAACAGGATTTCAGCCCGAACGCCTGTCGACCGCTCCAGCGCCAGAAATCCCCGAATCGAACAGCGGACACCCCATGGACCCCGACGCCCCGGCGAAACCCGAACTCGATGCGGACACCCTGGCCTTCGCCGGCCGGGTCTTCCAGTACGCCCGCATGGGTCATGCGGACGAGTTGGCCGAGCTGTTCGGCCAGGGCCTCCCGGCGAACCTATGCAACGACAAGGGTGACAGTCTGCTGATGCTCGCCGCCTATAACGGGCAGGCCGAGACCGCGCGGGTGATCCTGGAGAACGGCGGCGACCCCGAACTCGCCAATGTGCGCGGACAGACGCCGCTCGCCGGCGCGGCCTTCAAGGGCGACCTCGACATCGCCGGGCTTCTCCTCGCTCACGGGGCGCAGGTGGATGGCACGGGCGGCGGCACGCGCACCGCCCTGATGACGGCCGCGATGTTCAACCGGACCGAGATGGTCGCGCTCCTGCTGCAGCACGGCGCCGACCCGGACCTGCGCGACGGCGCCGGGCTCACCGCCGCCGAGATGGCCCAGTCGATGGGGGCCGCCGACACGCCGCTGCAACTGGCCAAGGCTCGGCGCCCCGGCACCGCCTGAAAGGCTGGCGAGCGCAACGTCGCTCCAGGGAGGAAACCCCGATGAGACTCGCACGCCTGAGACCCGCACGCCTGAGACTCGCACGCCTGAGACTCGCACGTCCGGCCGTCATGGCCGTCCTCCTCGCAGCGGCAACGCCCTGGCCGGCGGTGGCGGCCGACGATTGGCCGATGTTCGGCCGCGACCACACCAACCAGCACTTCTCGCCGCTGACCGGGATCGACCGCGGCAACGTGACGTCGCTGCGTCCGGCCTGGATCTTCCAAACCGGCATCACCGGGTATTTCCAGGCGGAACCGGTGGTGGTCGGGACGACGCTCTACGTCTCCACCACGCAGAATCACGTGGCCGCCCTCGATGCCCGCGACGGCCGGGTGCTGTGGACCTACACCCACAAGGCCCGCACCGAGAAGATCTTCGGCCCGCCCTCGAACCGGGGCGTGGCAGTCTCGGACGGCAAGGTCTTCGAGGCCACGATGGACGGGCGGGTGATCGCTCTCGATGCCGCAACCGGCAAGGTCCTGTGGGACCACGAGGCGGTGCGCCCGGAGGAGGGTGAATCCGAGACCGCCTCGGCCCTGGCCGAGGGGCTGGGAGCCGGCACCGTGCAGGGGTCTAGCCGCCTCGGCTTCAAGATGCCGCCGCTGGTGGCCGACGGCCTCGTCATCGTGGGGGTGGCGGGGGCCGGCTACGGCCTGCACGTGGAAGACGCCAAGGGCGGCCTCGACGGCGGCGCGGTGGTGGGCATCGAGGGCGGCTACGGCCGCCGCGGCTGGCTCGCCGCCTACGACGCCGCCACCGGAGCCGAGCGCTGGCGCTGGTACGTCACCAAGGCGGACGGCTGGGAGGGGGATTTCTCCGCGACGACGCCGGACGGCGTCGCGCTTCATCGCGACATCGCGGCCGAGAAGGCGGCCGCCCCGATGCACCGGGAGGCCTGGCGGGTCGGTGGCGGCTCCCTCTGGATGACGCCGGCCTACGACCGGGACCTCGGGCTGATCTATGTCGGCACCGGCAACCCGGCGCCGCAGAATTTCGGTCTCTCGCGCCCGGGCGACAACCTCTATACCATGAGCCTCGTCGCCCTCGACGTCCGCACCGGGCAGCTGCGTTGGTACTACCAGCAGGTCCCGCACGACGAGTGGGGCTACGACGTGGCGAGCCCGCCCTTCCTGCTCGACCAGCCGACCCCACAAGGGCCGGTCAAGGCCGTGGCGCAGGGCTCGAAGACCGGCTGGCTCTACGTCCACGACCGCTCAACCGGCAAGCTCCTGACGAAGTCCGCGCCGCTGATCGCGCAGAAGAACCTCTACGCCCCGCCGACCGAGGCCGGCACGGTGGTGAGCCCCGGCCCCCTCGGGGCGATCTCCTGGCACCCGGTCGCCTACGATCCGCGCGCCGGCACCGCCTTCGCGCAGGTCCGGCACGGGGCCACGACCTACGTGGTGAAGACCGTGCCGGCGGCCGGCGACCGCCCGGCGATCCGCTACACCGAGACGACCGAGGCCAAGGGCGAGCCCAGCTTCAGCACCCTGACGGCGGTGGACCTCGCCAAGGGCGGCGCGATCAAGTGGAGCGTGAAGGGCGGCAGCCGCCTCTCCGGCGGCACGCTCGCCACCGCCTCCGGCCTCGTCTTCTCCGGCGAGGAGGACGGCCATCTCGATGCCCACGATGCCGGGACCGGCGCCGTCCTGTGGCGCTTCCAGTGCGGCGCGGGGATCGGCGGCCCGCCGATCACCTATGCGATCGAAGGCCGACAATACGTCGCGGTGGCAGCCGGGGGCGCCTCCTTCACCAAGGGCTCGGGCTTCGGCACCGGCGACGCGCTGGTGGTGTTCGCGCTGCCGGACGGAGCGCCTGTTCGCCCGTGATCGGATGTGACATGACGGCGCGGGCGGCGCGCGGCTTGCGTGGGCCGCCCCTCGCAACCAGAGACTGCACCATGACGACCGACGCCGCCGAACCGCACCAGCCCGAGAATCGCGGGCCGCCGGTGGTCCGCACCATCGCCATGCCGGCCGATACCAATCCGGCCGGCGACATCTTCGGCGGCTGGCTGATGGGGCAGATGGACCTGGCCGCCGGCAACATCGCGGCGCGGCGCTCGCGCGGGCGCTGCGCAACCATTTCGGTCGAGGCCATGACGTTCCACCGCCCCGTGATCGTCGGCGACGAAGTCAGCATCTACGCCTGGATCGTGCAGGTCGGCCGCACCTCGATGCGCATCCAGGTCGAGGTCTGGCGGCGCGAACGCGAGGGCGAAACGACCATGAAGGTGACGGAGGGGCTGTTCACCTTCGTGGCGATCGGCGCGGACCGCCGCCCCCGGGTGATCCCGACCGAGTCCGCATCGGTCCCGGCGTGAATCGGTTCGGCCGATCGCGGCGCGCAATGCTCGGCGGTGCGCTCGCGTCGGGCGGTGCCCTCATCCTCGGCGAACGCTGCGCCTCGGCCGCCGCCCCGTCCTGGTCGGCCGACAGCCTCAACGCGGCGGCCGCCCGCACGGGCCTCGCCTACGGCGCGGCGGTGAACGGCGTGACCCTGCGCCAGGACCCCGCCTACGGGCGGGCGCTGGCGCGCGAGGCCGGCATTCTCGTGTCCGAAAATGCGATGAAGCTCACCTATGCGTGGCGGACGCCGGAGAACCTGGATCTCAGCTATGCGGACGAGGTCGCGGCCTTCGCACGCGCCAACCGGCAACGCCTGCGCGGCCATACCCTGGTCTGGCACGAGGGCCTGCCCGCCTGGGTCGAGGCCCGGCTCCGGGCCGGCGAGGGCGAGGCCTTCCTGCGCCGCTGGATCGACGCCATGGCGGGGCGCTATCGCGGCGGGATCGAGGCCTGGGACGTCGTCAACGAGATCTGCGGGCCGCAGGACGGACGCGCCGACGGGCTGCGGCGCACGCCCTGGCTCGATGCGCTCGGCCCCGGCTACGTCGATCTCGCCTTCCACCTCCAGCACGCCGTCGCGCCCGACGCGGCGGGGGTCTGGAACGAAAACGACCTCGAACTCGATGCCGACTGGATCGATCAGCGCCGCGCCATGGTGCTGCGGACACTCGAGGGGATGCGCCGGCGCGGTGTGCCGATCCGCCGCCTCGGCCTGCAGGGTCACCTTTACGCCAAGCATCCGCTGAACCAGGACAAGCTCCGGCGCTTCCTGGCCGAGGTCGCGGGCCTCGGGCTCGCCATCGAGGTGACGGAGTTCGACATCAACGACCGGACCTACCCGGCCGATCTCCCGGCCCGCGACCGGGCCGTATCCGACCTCGCCCGCCGCTTCCTCGACGTGGTGCTGGATGAGGCGGCGGTCCTCAACGTGCTGACCTGGGACATCACCAACCGCAACACCTGGCTGAACACCAACCCGGAGCGCCGGCGCGCGGACGGCCTGATGCAGCGCGCCCTGCCGCTCGATGAGGCATTCGCGCGGACGCCGCTCTGGTCGGCGATGCACCGGGCCTTCTCGAACGCGCCGGACCACCGCAAGGCCCGCGACGCCCTGCGCGGTGCGTGACGCTCAGCGGGCGATCATCCGGGCCTGCTGCGGCCGGTCGCCCGCGTGCTGGCGCAGGAAGGCCGCCATCTCGGCAAGCTCCGGGGCCTTGGAGCGGAAGGTCACCGACAAGGCTAGCAGGGTGTCGGCGTGGTCGAGCCCGGCATAGATGCGCTCCTGCACCGGCACCCGGGCGTCGCGAAGGCGGGCAGCGAGGTTGCGGGTGTTGGACGGCCGCACGGTGGTGTCGCCGTCGCCGCTGGCGAGGAAGGCGGGCGGGGACCGCGGACCCGCGAAGGTGATGGGTTGGGTCGCCGCCTTGTCGGGGGCCTCACCGAACAACTCTGTGGCGGTGCCGGCATCCAGCGGCAGGAAATCGTAGGGACCGGACAGGCCCGCGACGGCGCGGATCACGCGCGGATCGACGCCGGCCCGGCGCAGGTAGCTGGGATTCACCCCGAGCATCACCGCGTTGTAGGCCCCGGCGGAATGTCCCGCGAGGACGATCCGGCGCGGATCCCCACCATAGGCGGCGATGTTCTGCTCGACCCAGGCCACGGCCTGTGCGCCATCGTCGAGGAAATCGGGGAAGCGGACCTCCGGATAGAGACGATAATCCGGCAGCACCGTCACGAACCCCTGGGCGGCCAGCGCCTGCCCGACGAAGGCATAATCTTCCTTCGAGCCATTCTTCCAGGAGCCGCCGTAGAAGAACACCAGCACCGGCGCGCCGGCCGCGCCCGCCACCGGCGTGAACACGTCGAGGCGCTGGCGCGGATGCGTCCCGAACGCCGCGTTCTTCAGGCTGAGACGGCCGCCCTGGTCTCGGGGTCCGATCGCGTCGAAGAAGGCGAGGGGCGAGCAGGCCGTGATCCCGATCGCGACGAGGGCGAGAGCGGCAAGGCTGGCAAGGACGGCAAGGACCCGGGTCATGCATCTCTCTGTTGGCGCGCGTGCCCCCTGTGACAGGGCTGGCGCGGCGGATTCATGGCGCGATTGGGACGCCGGAGCGGTGCAGCGCCCCGATCAGGTCCTGAGTACGAGGCAGGCGCCGCCGACCTGGCGGATCTTGCCGCACAGGATGTCGGCAGCCTCGCGGCTCTGGGCCGGTATGCGGATGCGGTAGAAAGCGCGCGTACCGCGGCTGCGCAGACGTGTGCCGATGATCATCGGGCGAACATCGCCGATGACGCTTGTGTAGAGCTTCCGTGTCCGCGTGAAACTCTGCAGCGCCAGGGCCTTCGAGAAGTTTCCGGCGAGCTGGATGCCCCAGGGCGCTGCCGGTCCCTCGTTGCCGCCCAAAGCGAAGCGATCGCCGCGCGACGGAATCCGCAGGGCCGCCGTCACCTTCAGGCAGCTCGTCTCGGACTCGGCTTTGGAACCGGTCTCCCCTCTGGCCTTGGTGTCGGCCGATTTCGAGTCCGAATCCCGGTCCCGCGGCGGCTCGCCCTCGGGCATCTCGACCGCCGTTCCGGGTCGCCACGCCTCGGCGGGCGCACCCGTGATCGCCAGCACGTAGTTGCGCGTCTCCGTCGGCAGGCCGCCGGTGCCCGCGAGCCACGACGACACACGCCCGGGTCCACCGTTATAGGCCGCCGCCGCGAGGCCGAGATTGCCGAATTGCCGGTTCAGGTCGGCGAGCAGGTGGGCCGCGTGGGGAATCGCCTGCTCGGGATCGAAGGGATCGGTCAGGCCGCGCTCCCGGGCCGTGCCGGGCATGAACTGCGCCACGCCCTGCGCGCCCACGGGGCTCACGGCGCTGACGCGGAACGCGCTCTCGCGCCAGATCAGCCGCGTCAGGAACGGCACGGGCAGCCCGCGCGCCTTGGCAGAGCCCTCGATCAGCCGGCACAAGGCCTGCTCCACGGTCTCGGTCGCCCCCTCGGCGGCGGCAAGGGCCGGACACGGCACGAACGCCGGGAGGACGAGGAGGAGGGCGGCGGGAAGGAATCTGAGGAACGCGGTCACCGCCGGGTTGTAGAGCGCGCGCGTCGCCGATCAATTCCCAGCGCGCGGAGACAAGGGCGGGGGTCGCGTCGATCCGCGTTCGCCGATCGGTGGCACCCACGCTATAACCCTGACGCGAATGCTTTCCGCTCCACCCCATAACAGGCCTCGATGACCGCTACGCTCCTCGACGTACAGGACCTGTCGGTCGCCTTCCGCTCGCGCGAGGGCGAGACCCGCGCGGTGGACGGGGTCAGCTTCACCATTGAGCCGGGCGAGACCCTGGCGCTGGTCGGCGAGTCGGGGTCCGGCAAGTCGGTCACCGCCCTCTCGATCCTGCGTCTTCTCGATGGCAGCGCCCATCATCCCGGCGGCCGCATCCTGTTCAAGGGCCAGGACCTGCTGGCCCTGCCGGAGAAGCGCCTGCGCGGCATCCGCGGCGCCGACATCACCATGGTGTTCCAGGAGCCGATGACCTCGCTGAACCCGCTGCACACGATCCAGCGGCAGATCGGCGAGGTGCTGGAGGTGCATCGCGGCCTGTCCGGCCGTAAGGCGCGGGCGCGCATCCTCGAACTGCTCGAATTGGTCGGCCTGCGCGACGCCGAGCGCCGTCTGAACGCCTATCCGCACGAATTGTCGGGTGGCCAGCGCCAACGCGTCATGATCGCCATGGCGCTCGCCTGCGAGCCCGACCTGCTGGTGGCCGACGAGCCGACCACCGCCCTCGACGTGACGGTGCAGGCGCAGATCCTCAACCTGCTGGCCGACCTGCAGAAGCGCCTCGGCATGGCGATGCTGTTCATCACCCACGACCTCGGCATCGTCCAGCGCATCGCCGATACCGTCTGCGTCATGCTCGCGGGACGCATCGTCGAGGCGGGCCCGGTGGCGGAGATCTTCGCCCGGCCGCAGCACGACTACACCCGCCGCCTGCTCGCCTCGGAGCCGAAGGGCCGTGCCAACCCGGTGCCGGCCGATGCCGCGCCCCTGCTGGAGGCCGGCCCCCTCAAGGTCTGGTTCCCGATCCGCGAGGGCTGGCTGCGCCGGACCACCAGCCACGTCAAGGCGGTCGACGGGGTGTCCCTGCGGGTGCGGGCCGGCGAGACCGTGGGTGTCGTCGGCGAATCCGGCTCTGGCAAGACCACCCTCGGGCTCGCCCTCCTGCGCCTGACCGGTTGCGAAGGCCCCATCGTCTTCCTCGGGCGCTCCATCGCCGGCCTGCCGCCCGCCGCGATGCGCCCCGTCCGCCGCGACATGCAGGTGGTGTTTCAGGACCCCTACGGCTCGCTGTCGCCGCGCATGACCGTGGCCGACATCGTGGCGGAGGGTCTGGTGGTCCAGGGCGCCGTGCGGACGCGGGCCGAGCGTCACGCGGTGGTCGCGGGGGCGCTCACCGATGTCGGCCTCGATCCCGCAACCATGAACCGCTACCCGCACGAGTTCTCGGGCGGCCAGCGCCAGCGCATCGCCATCGCGCGCGCCATCGTGCTGAAGCCGAAATTCATCGTCCTCGACGAGCCGACCTCGGCCCTCGACCGCTCGGTCCAGGCCCAGATCGTCACCCTCCTGCGCGACCTCCAGCGCGAGCGCGGCCTCGCCTACCTGTTCATCAGCCACGACCTGAAGGTGGTGCGGGCGCTGGCGAACTACGTCCTCGTCATGCAGAACGGCCGGGTGGTGGAGGAGGGGCCGGCGGAGGCGATCTTCGCCGCGCCCAAGACCGCCTACACCCAGGCCCTGTTCGCCGCGGCCTTCGACCTGCAGAGCGACACCGTCGCCGACCCGATCCCGGCCTGAGGGGAGGGGGATGCCGCGCGCTTTCCTCATCGTCCTCGATTCCGTCGGCATCGGCGGCGCCCCCGATGCCGACCGCTACGGCGATTCCGGTTCCGACACCCTCGGGCACATCGCCGAAGCCTGCGCGCAGGGACGCGGCGACCGGGCGGGCCTGCGCGCCGGAGCGCTGACGCTGCCGCATCTCGGTGCGCTCGGGCTCGGCCTCGCCGCACGGGGGGCGACCGGAACGCTTCCGCCGGGGCTCGATGCCATCGGCCCGGTGCAGGGCGCCTACGGCCACGCGATCGAGACCGCCGCCGGCAAGGACACGCCCTCAGGCCATTGGGAGATCACAGGCGTACCGGTCCGCGAGCCCTGGGGCTATTTCCCCGTCACGGTTCCGGCTTTCCCGGCCGCGCTCACGGACGCGCTGATCGCGCAGGCCGGCCTCCCCGGTATCCTCGGCGATTGCCACGCGGCCGGCACCGCCATCATCGACCGTCTCGGCGCCGAGCACCTCCGCACCGGCAAGCCGATCTGCTACACCTCCGCCGACAGCGTTTTCCAGATCGCCGCGCACGAGGAGAGCTTCGGTCTGGAGCGCCTCTACGCCACCTGCCGGATCGCCCGCGATCTCTGCGACGCCTACCGGGTCGGCCGGGTCATCGCCCGCCCCTTCGTCGGTACCGAGCGGGAGGGTTTCCGGCGGACCGCCCACCGCAAGGACTACGCCGTCGAGCCGCCCGGCCGCACGCTCCTCGACACGCTCGCGCAATCCGGCCGGTCCGTCGTCAGCGTGGGCAAGATCGGCGATATCTTCGCCCACCGGGCGACCGGGCGCGAGATCAAGCCCGCGGGCAACGCCGCCTGCCTCGACGCGGCGCTGGCGGCCTTCGCGAGCCTGCCGGATGGGGGACTCGTCTTCCTCAACCTCGTCGATTTCGACACCGACTATGGCCATCGCCGCGACGTCCCGGGCTACGCCGCCGAACTCGAAGCCTTCGATGCGCGCCTGCCCGAGATCCACGCCGTGCTCCGATCCGGCGACCTCTGCGTGATCACGGCCGATCACGGCAACGATCCGACCTGGACCGGGACCGAGCACACCCGGGAGCAGGTGCCGGTGCTGGCCTTCGGGCCAGCGGTCGCGCCGGGGCCGCTCGGGCGACGCGAGAGCTTCGCGGATATCGGCGCGACGCTGGCGCGGCATCTCGGCGTCGGGCCGCTGGCGGCCGGACGATCCTGGCTCGAATGATCTGCCGGCTTAAATGATATCCTGGCTCGACGTGATGCCACCCGAGGGAACACCATGAGGGACGAAGATGACGGCGCGCCCCGCAGGGCGATTGCGCATCGGGTCGGGGAACCGCTCGATGCCCTGTCGGTGACCGATCTCGCGGAGCGGATCGCCCTGCTGACCACGGAGATTGCGCGGCTGGAGGCGGCCCGCGCCGCCAAGGAAGCCGCCCTCAAGCGGGCGGATTCGCTCTTCCGCCTGTAAGGAAAGTCTTTACCTCCGCGCCATTTTCGGAAGGAATTTCGATTCTCCCCCAAATGGGGGATGATGCTCCTGCACCGCTGCGCTTCTATGCGACGCGTTGAGGCACGTGAGGGTGGCGATGCTCGAGAGATGGACGATGGCTCCGTGGATGCGTCGGCGACTGGCTCGGCACGTCGAGCGGGGTTCGAGCGACCGGGTGATCGCCTGCCTGATCACTTCGGCGCTGACGCCCACCGCCGGTGAAGTTCCCGTCAGACCGGCTCTCGGCGGACCGGCCGCGGACTACGACCTCTCGAACGTCATCCTGTTCCGGGCGCTCGCCGTCCGGAATCCGACCGGCGCCGCGTCGCGCGCCCCGTGACCGCATCGCTCATCGGATCAGGCTGAACCCCGAGATCAGGCGCGCGAGATCGACCTGTCGGGTGACGCCGGTCTTGGCGAAGATCGCTTTGACCTGACTGCGGATCGTCTCGTGCGCGACCGATTGCTGGGCGGCCAGGAGCGCGATCGTAGCCCCGTCGGCGATGCCGCGGGCGATCCGGGCCTCGGCGGCGGTCAGGTCGAACAGGCCCGCCAGGAGTTCGGTGCCGGGAACCGGGCGCGGCAGGACGGGCGCCGCCAGCATCAGCATCGTTCCGCCGCCGAAGACGTCCTGGGCGAGGCCGCGCACCGGCAGCAGGTGCATCACCATCGCGGGGTTGTCGGCATCGGCGGGGACCGGGATCGAGCGGGCCGCGTTCGCCCGGCGGCCCGAGAGCACGTCCGACAGCAGGGCATCGGCGCCCGGATGGCTGAGGGTGACCCGGTCGCGCTGATCCCGGACCACCCGCGGCACCAGCCCGGCGAAGGCGGCGTTGCGGTTGTGCAATCGGCCGTCCGCGCCGAGGACGGCGGCCGGAAGGCTCAGCACCTCCAGGGCTTCCACCGCCGCACGGGCCCGTTCGAGCTTCAGCCGCGCCGAGACCAGGGCGGCGCGTCCGAGATGCGGCCGCAGGGTGTCGAGGACCCGCATCGCCTCTGCCGGAACCGGCCCGTCCACGAAGCGCCGCTCGATGCTGAAGATGAGCGTGTCGCCCGTCGAGAGCGGGCAGGCGGTCGCGGTTCCCCACCCGAGGCCACGCGGGCGCAGGAAGTGCTGGATCAGGACGTCCTGCTCCAACTCCTCGGGGGTGTAGACGTCCTGTTCGCGCACGAACCCGGCGTGGCGAGCGGCCAGCAGGCGCGCGGTCCGCTGGCCGGCGCTGCTCCAGCCTCCCGATGCAAAATCCGCCATGACTTGGTCGAGGGATTTCGAGTTGATCCAGCGGTGAGATCTCAGATCAGAGGCAATCAGAACTGTGCCTTGCGCACCGGCGATCCCGGCGAGCTGATCCAGCACGGAGGGCCAAAGTTCGGGAAGGACCGCCGCCTCGTAGATGAGATCCGTCAGGCTCTCGAAATCAATTTGCGCAGATCCCTCAGGCACGGCTCTTGATCCACCCCGGGACGATATTCTGTATTCTACCCACCATGAGTCTAGAATCTGCTTTTGAGCAAGGCGACTCGCCGAGTCGATCCCGGCCCCGGACTTCGGTCGGGCCGGATCGCCGGCCCCTGCGTCGCGGAAGTCACGGCGACGTTCGCGGGTGAGGTCCTGCCCGGCGCTTGCATCATCGTCGCCCATTCATCTCGGCCTTTACATCTGTGTTGCCCATGGATGCGCCTGATCCGCGCAGCGGAAGCTGCCTCGAAAAACGGTTCCTCGTGGTAGGGGAGGGAGCGTGGGTTCGTGTGAAGGAACCTTGGGCCGGGCCGGCAGGTCATGTCGGTTCGGGCCGGGGGCGAGGAGAGTGGCGTGCGGCATTGGCGCGAGGGGCCGGGGGACCGGCGGAGCTACCACCACGGCAACCTGAAGGAGGCCCTGATCGAGGCGGCCCGCCGCTTCATCGCGGAACGCGGCATCGGCGGCTTCACCCTGGTGGATGCCGCCCGCCTCGTCGGTGTCACTCCGGCTGCCCTGTATCGCCACTTCCGCGGTCGGGAAGCCCTGCTCGAAGAGGTCGCGGGTCGGGGCTTTGCCGATCTCGCCGAACGTCTGGCCCGCGCGCTCACCGCCAAGGGAACGCCCCTGGAGCGGTTCACCCGGATGGGCGAGGCCTACCTGGCCTTCGCCGAGGAGGAGCCCGGCTATTATGCGGCGATCTTCGAGACCCGCGGCCTGAGCGCCGGCGTGCCGAATGCGGAGGCGAGCGTACGCCCCAGTCCGTTCGACCTGCTGGTGGACGCCCTGCAATCGACCTTCCCCGAAGGCTTCGGCGGCGTCGCACCCCGCTTCATCGCCCTGGAGGTCTGGGCCCTCGCCCACGGACTCGCCACCCTGGCGGCGTCCGGCCATCTGCCGAAAGGCGCCGGCATGCCGGACAAGTACGAACTGCTGCGTGCCGGCGTCCTCGCCCTCGTCCACGGGGCTGCGACCGGAGGGCGCGGAACCAGCGCAACGACCTGAGGGACGACCCCTTGAAAGCAGCGCGATCCGTCCGCAAGTGAATGTCGTTCACATTTACATTGGAGTCGTGAGCCGTGAGTCTGTCTTCCTCCTCCCCCTTCACCTCCGGGAAGGTCTGCCGCAGCGGCCCCTTCCCCAAGCGGTCCCTGGAAATCGGCGCGATCGTCGTCGCGTTCGTCTATTGGTGGCCGCTCGCCGCCGCCTACATCGCCTGGAAGGTCGCGGGTTACCCTGCGCTCAGCGAACTGCGCGGCTTGGCCGGCCGCGGGGCCGCGTGGAACGCGGGCGCCGCGCGCTCGCGCTTCGCCGCCGCGTTCGAGGCCGCCAACGGCACGTCGACGGGCAATCTGGCCTTCGACGCCTACCGCCGCAGCGAGCTCGAGCGTCTCGACGCGCAGCGCCGCGCCCTCCAGGAGGAGAGCCGCGAGTTCGCCGACTTCGTCGAAGAGCTGAAGCGGGCCAAGGACCGCGAGCAGTTCGACGCTTTCATGCAGAAGCGCCGCAGCGCGGACACGACCCGCTCGGTCTGAGCGTCGTCTCCGGCATGCGCTGAATACCGAGGGCTTCCGGTTCAGGCCGGGAGCCCTTTTTCACGGGCGCAATCCGTCCGAAGACCTCGCTCGCAATCCCGCGATGCTCTAGAAATCCGGTTTCGGTCTTGCCTCGGTCTCCCGCCGCTCAGGATCAGACCTCGGCTTGATGGAGATCCAGCGATGCAGGCAGCCGCCGCGACGGTCCGGGTGGTGGACCACCCCCTCGTGCAGCACAAGTTGACCCTGCTGCGCCAGCGTGAGCGCTCGACCAAGGGCTTCCGGCAGATCCTCAACGAGATCGGCATGCTGCTGGCCTACGAGGTCACGCGCGACCTGCCGCTGGAATCGGTGACGATCGAGACCCCGATCCAGTCGATGGAGGCCCCGCAGATCGCCGGCAAGAAGCTGGTGCTGGCGCCGATCCTCCGGGCCGGCGTCGGCTTCCTCGACGGCATGCTGTCCCTGGTGCCGTCGGCCCGGGTGGCGCATGTGGGTCTCTACCGCGATCCCGAGACGCTGGAGGCGGTGGAGTATTACTTCAAGGCGCCGTCCGACCTCTTCGACCGGACCGTGCTGGTGCTCGATCCCATGCTGGCGACGGCGAACTCGGCGGTCGCCGCCATCAACCTCCTGAAGCAGCGGGGCGCGCAGGACCTGCGCTTCGTCTGCCTGCTGGCGGCCCCGGAAGGCATCGCCCGCCTGCAGGCAGCCCACCCGGACGTCCCCGTCTGGACCGCCGCCATCGACAGCCACCTCAACGACCACGGCTACATCGTGCCCGGACTCGGCGATGCCGGCGACCGAATGTACGGCACCCGCTGAACTCCGCGCCACTCGCGCCCTTGCCAATCGGGATGCCAGCCGCAGATGACGGGGCTCCCTGGAGACACCCTGCGATGACCGCCAGCCTGCCCGAGACCATGCGTCAGATCCGCTACGCCGCAGCCGGCGGGCCGGACGTGCTCACCCTCGAGGCGGTGCCGCTGCCGCAGCCCGGCCCCGGTCAGGTGCTGATCGAGGTCGTGGCCGCCGGCATCAACCGGCCGGACATCCAGCAGCGCGAGGGCAAGTATCCGCCGCCGAAGGGCGCCACCGAGATTCCCGGCCTCGAAGTCGCCGGTCGCATCGTCGGCCTCGGCGAAGGCGCGACGGGCTTCGCGCTCGGCGACGAAGTCTGCGCCCTGGTGATCAGCGGCGGCTATGCCGAGTTCGCGGTGGCCGAAATCGGGCAATGCCTGCCGAAGCCGACATCGCTCAGCCTCGTCGAGGCCGGCGGCCTGCCGGAGAACTACTTCACCGTCTACAGCACGGTGATCGAGCGCGGTCGCCTGAAGGCCGGCGAGGCCTTCCTGGTCCATGGCGGATCGAGCGGCATCGGCTCGACCGCGATCCAGATCGCCAAGCATCACGGCGCCCGCGTCTTCGCCACCGCCGGGTCGGCCGAGAAATGCGACTTCTGCGTCAAGCTCGGCGCCGAGGCCGCGATCAACTACCGCGAGGCCGATTTCGTCGAGGAGGTGAAGCGGCTCACCGACGGCAACGGGGTCGACGTCATCCTCGACATGGTCGGGGCGCCCTACCTCGCCAAGAACCTCTCGGCCCTCGCGATCGAGGGGCGTCTGGTGCAGATCGCCTTCATGCAGGGCTACAAGGTCGATGCCTTCAGCATGACGCCCATCATGATGAAGCGCCTGACCTTCACGGGCGCCACCCTGCGCGCCCGGCCCAAGCCCGAGAAGGCGGCGATCGCCGAAGGCCTCGCCCGGGATGTCTGGCCGCTGCTGGAATCCGGCACGATCCGGCCCGTGATCCACGCCACCTTCCCGTTGGAAGAGGCACGAAAGGCCCATGAGCTGATGGAATCCAGCGCCCATCTCGGCAAGATCATGCTGGTGACCGGCCGCTGAGCCGGACCTAGACGGGAACTCCGCTCTCGACCCTCGCGTTTCAGACCCGAGCAACAATCACGAGCCCGGTTCCGCGGAATCGACGCTCGGGTCGAAACAGCGGTCTTCAGGGCCGTTCAAGCGAGGATCGCATGGCAGACAATCTACACGGCCAGGAAGCCCGGCAGGGCAAGCGCGGCAAGCCGGTGCTCTACGTCCTCGTCGCCAGCCTGGTGCTGCTCGCGATCGCGATCACCGGCCTGATGACGTGGCAGGGCGCGAATTCGCCGAAGGACTACGCCTCGCAGAGCCAAGATGCTTCCCGCCAGGAAGTGACGGGCTCGGTGAAGGGTGATTCGAACGCGACGTCGTCGGCGAATACCGGTTCGGTGCCGGCCTCGAACCCGGCCTACCCGGCTCCGGCCCAGCCCGCGGCCAACGGCAACAAGCAGTAGGACGAGATTCCCGTCCGTGCCGGTCCGCCTCAGCGGGTCGGCACGGGCGTTTCACCGCGATAATCGTAGAAGCCGCGCTTGGATTTGCGTCCGAGCCAGCCGGCTTCGACATATTTCACGAGAAGCGGGCAGGGCCGATACTTCGAATCGGCAAGTCCCTCGTACAGCACCTGCATCACCGACAGGCAGGTATCGAGGCCGATGAAGTCGGCGAGCTGCAGCGGACCCATCGGGTGGTTGGCGCCGAGCCGCATCGCCGTATCGATGGACTCGACCGACCCGACACCCTCGTACAGCGTATAGATCGCCTCGTTGATCATCGGCAGCAGGATGCGGTTCACGATGAAGGCCGGGAAATCCTCCGACATCGTCGAGATCTTGCCGAGCTTGGCGATGAAGGCCTTGGCCGATTCGTAGGTCGGGTCTTCCGTGGCGATGCCGCGGATCAGCTCCACGAGCTGCATCACCGGCACCGGGTTCATGAAGTGGATGCCGATGAAGCGCTCCGGCCGATCGGTCGATGCCGCCAGCCGGGTGATCGAGATCGACGAGGTGTTCGTCGCGATCAGGGCGTCCGGCCTCAGTGAGGCGCAGAGCGCGCTGAAAATCTGGCGCTTGGTCGCTTCGTCCTCGGTCGCGGCCTCGATCACGAGGTCGCAGGGCGCCAGATCGTCGAAGGTCTCCGCTGCGACGATGCGGGAGACGGCTGTCCGGCGCTGCTCGTCCGCGATGGTGCCCTTGGCGACCTGACGGGCGAGATTGCCGTCGACCGTGGCGAGGCCGTTGTGAATGCGCGCCGGGTCCCGGTCGTTCAGGCGGACGTCCAGGCCGGCCATCGCGCACACATGGGCGATGCCGCTGCCCATCTGCCCGGCGCCGATGATGCCGACCGTCCTGATATCGATGCCCATCGTCTGCACTCGCACCCCTGAGGGCGTCCCCTCGTCGCCGACCGGGCCCCCCGCCCGGCCGCCCGGAACGACCGTGTCGCTTATAACGTCCTGCGGCGGCAGCGTCCTAGAGCAATTCCACCTCGCGCGACCACCCTTCGCCCGGGACGGCCGGTGTGAACAGCGCAGACCGGCCGTCTCGGGCGTTCGTCTCAGCCCTTGGCCTTGGCGATCTCGGCCTGCAGCTCGGGCACGATCTGGAACAGGTCGCCGACGAGGCCGTAATCGGCCACCTGGAAGATCGGAGCGTCCTCATCCTTGTTGATGGCGACGATGACCTTGGAGTCCTTCATGCCGGCCAGATGCTGGATCGCACCGGAGATGCCCACGGCGACGTAGAGATCGGGCGCCACCACCTTGCCGGTCTGGCCCACCTGCCAATCGTTCGGGGCATAGCCCGCATCGACGGCGGCGCGGGAGGCGCCGACCGCGGCTCCGAGGCTGTCGGCCAGAGGCTCGATCAGCTCCTTGAACTTGTCGGACGAGCCGAGCGAACGGCCGCCGGAGACGATGATCTTGGCCGCGGCCAGTTCCGGACGGTCGGACTTGGCGATCTCCTCGCCCTTGAAGCTCGACTTGCCCGACGAGGCGGCGGCCTGGACCGGCTCGATCGCGGCGGCCGCGCCGCCTTCGCCGGCCGGCTTGAACGCCGCCATGCGAACGGTGATCACCTTCTTGCCGGCGCCGGCCTGGACGGTCTGGATCGCGTTGCCGGCATAGATCGGACGCTCGAAGGTGTCGGGCGAGACGACGCTGATGATGTCGGAGATCTGCGCCACGTCGAGGAGCGCGGCCACGCGCGGGAGTACGTTCTTGCCGGTGGTGGAGGCCGCGGCGACGATCACGTCGTAGCGCTCTGCCAGGGCGACGAGCAGCGCGGCGGTGGGCTCGGCGAGGAGGTGGTCGTAGGTGGCGTCCTCGGCCAGCAGCACCGTCTCGACTCCGTCGAGCTTAGCGGCGGCCTCGGCGGCCGGGCGGCTGCCGGCCCCGGCCACGAGGGCATGCACGGGAGCGCCGAGGGCGGTCGCGGCCGTCAGAGCCTTGAGGCTCGCGTCGCGGACGGCGCCGTTGTCGTGCTCGATGAGAAGAAGGGTGGCCATGGTGTGCGAACCTCGAAATCGATCAGCGGGAGGGTCCCGGACCCCGATCGCCCGCCGCAAACCTGCGGCGGGCCGTGAAACCGATGGGTGGCGTCGGGCTCAGAGAACCCCGGCCTCGCCCTTCAGCTTCTGCACGAGTTCGGCCGGGGACCCGACCTTGATGCCGGCCTTGCGCCCGGCGGGCTCGACCGTCTTGAGCACGGTGACGCGCGGCGTCACGTCGACGCCGAGCGCGTCGGGCACCAACTCCTCCAGCGGCTTCTTCTTGGCCTTCATGATGTTGGGGAGCGAGGCGTAGCGCGGCTCGTTCAGGCGCAGGTCGGTGGTGACGATGGCGGGCAGCGTCAGCGACACGGTCTGCAATCCGCCGTCGATCTCGCGGGTGACGTCAATCGAGCCCTCGCCGAATTCGAGCTTGAAGGCGAAGGTGCCCTGCGGCCAGTCGAGGAGCGCGGCCAGCATCTGGCCGGTCTGGTTCGAATCGTCGTCGATCGCCTGCTTGCCCAGGATGACGAGGCCGGGGGCCTCCTTCTCCACCAGGGCCTTCAGGATCTTGGCGACGGCGAGGGGCTCGACGAGACCGTCGGTCTTCACCAGGATGGCCCGGTCCGCGCCCATGGCGAGTGCGGTGCGAAGCGTCTCCTGCGCCTGCTGCGGGCCGATGGAGACGGCGACGATCTCGGTGACCTTGCCCTTCTCCTTCAGACGGATCGCCTCTTCGACGGCGATCTCATCGAAGGGATTCATCGACATCTTGACGTTGGCGAGGTCCACGCCCGAACCGTCGGCCTTGACCCGGATCTTCACGTTGTAGTCGACGACCCGCTTGACGGGCACCAGAACCTTCATGGCGTTCACTCTCCTCCGCGCGGACGGTTATTGTTCGATCAGGTCGGCGCGGCGCGCAAAGACCCCCCGGCACAACCGAAGGTCTGGACCCTGATCATTGAAGCGGCGGACCGTAACGGCCTCATTTCCGCCTTGTCAACGCAAGGCTCCGCGCGCGCGAGCGCCTGCTGCGCAGGGCACGGGGGCCGTGCTCCCAGCTGCGGCCGCGTGCGGTCAGCGGTTCTGTCCCGGAACCCAGAGCACGTCGTCGGCCCCGTTGGCGTTCGCGGTGCGGCTTGCCACGAACAGGAAATCCGAGAGCCGGTTGAGGTATTGCAGCGCTTCGGCCGAGACGATCTCGCCCTCGGTGGCGGCGAGCGCCACAGCCAGACGCTCGGCCCGACGGCAGACGGTGCGGGCCAGGTGCAGGGCGGCGGAGGCGGCCGACCCGCCGGGCAGCACGAAGGACTTTAGGGGTGACAGGTCGGCGTTGAGGGCGTCGATGTCGCGCTCCACCCGCTGCACCTGGGCGGCGACGATCCGCAACGGCTCGTATTGGGGCGGCTCGGCGCTCTCCGGCGTCGCGAGGTCGGCGCCGAGATCGAACAGGTCGTTCTGGATGGCGCCCAGCATGGCGTCGAGGCGCGGCTCCGCATGCAGCCGCGCGAGACCGATGCACGAATTGGTCTCGTCCACGGTGCCGTAGGTCTCGATGCGCAGGTCCGCCTTCGAGCGACGCTCGCCGCTGGCGAGCGCGGTCGATCCCTTGTCGCCGGTGCGGGTGTAGATGCGATTGAGCGTGACCACGATGACGTCCGATCCTGAGCGAGCCTGGCGGTGGGGCGGAACCTAGCGCAGAATCCGGCGCCGGGGAGTCTATGCCGGCGCGCGGGAGATTGCGCGGGCGCGAAGGAGCCCGCCGCAGACCCCCGCAAACGCAGAGGGCCGGCCCCGCTCTCGCGAAACCGGCCCCGGCAAGTCCGAAGGGACTGTCGGATCAGACCATGCGGCCGCTCAGAAGGTGTAGCCGATCTTGCCGCCAAAATTGGTCAGGCCGCGATTGTTGGCGCAAAGGCCGGCATTCGACATGTGCTCGACCGTGGCCATGATGCTCCAGTGCTCGGTAAGCCGGAAGCCGAGGGCGGCCGCCTCGCGGAACAGCGGGTTGCAGCCCAGCGTGTTGAAGCCAGCCGGGGCGGTCGGCTTCGGTCCGGTGTAGCCGTTATGGGCGCCGGCGCCGAAGAAGCCCTCGAGGAAGACCATGTTGTTCAGGGTCTGGGGGAAGAGGTCGACGGTCCAGGTCGCGCCGATATAGGCGTAGCTGGTGCGGCCGCCGAAATTGTAGCTGCCGCCCACCGTCGCCCGGGGCACGAAGGCCTGCCAGAACGGATCGATGCTGACGAGCGGCTTGGAGAACAGGATCTCGCCGTTGATGTTGCTGGTGTTGTGCTCGGCGCTGCCGGGGTCCTGCACGGCCCCGCCGATGCGGACCTCGGAGACGATGCTAAGCGGCTTCACCGGGCTGAGATAGACGGCGGCCGGCGGCGGCGCGGACGGGAAGTCTGCGGCCTGGACCGGCAGGGCCGTGGCGAGCACGGCGGCAGCGGCAGCGAGGCGGAACGAGTGGGAATGCATCAAGACGGTTCCGGTTGAACCGGTCCTGTCTAGCACGCGCGATCGCGCGGGCGGCAGGCTCCACGACGAGCGGATCGCCGATAGCTGTGCGGTGAGGCTCACCAGCCACACCCCCGGCTTCCCGGACGCGACGGGGATTACGCGCCGGGCAGAATCGCCGGGACGCGGAACCGCTTCAGGCCGAGCGCCACCAGACCACGCCCATGATGAGGATGATCGCCAGGAACTGCAGCAGCACGCGCAGGCGCATCAGCTTCTGCGACACGTTCGCGCTGCCGCCGCGCATCATGTTGAGGAGGCCGAGGAACAGCACCACCGCCACCGCCACACAGGCGAGGAGCACGAGAGAGTTGGAAGAGATCACGGGGTCAGGTCTCGCGTCTGTCGGGTCGGTTCGGTTCGGGTCGGTTCGGGTCGGTTCGGGGCTGGGCCCCCATATGGGCCGCGCCGTTGGCGCAGCCCAGGGGGCACAGATGCCCGGCGGGGAAGGCGCCCCGAATTCGGGGCGCCGGGTCAGTTACGGCGCAGCAGACGCTCGAAATAATCGAGTTCCTCGCGCGGGCGGCTCGGGTCGCCGAGCTTGCGGCGCAGCTCCTCCATGATGCGGCGGGTGCGCTGCACGGCGGATTCGTCCGCCGTCGGCACGCGGGCATTGCCGCTGGTCATGTCGCGGCCCTTGCTGGGGCGACCGAGGGGATCGTCGTCGCGATTGCCGGCCTGGCCCTGCTGGCTCGGCTTCTCGCCGCCCTCGCCCTCGCCTTTACCCTCGCCTTCCCCTTCCGCCATCTCCTGCATCTGCTTCTGCATGCCCTCGGCGCCCCGCTGCAGGCCTTCGAGAGCCCGACCCTGGGCGTCCGCGGCATCGCCGTCCTTGCCCTGGCCGAGAGCGCCCTCGGCCTCGCGCATGGCCTCCTCGGCATCCGACAGGCCGTCCTCGCCCTGCATGCCGAGGTCCTTCATGCGGCGCTGGAGGTCTTCAAGGCGCTCGCGCAGGGCCTGCTGGCGCTGTCCGGCGCCACCCTTCTGGCCCTCGCCCTTTTGGCCCTGCTGGCCCTGCCCCTGCTGGCCCTGCTGGCCTTGACCCTGCTGGCCCTGCTGGCCTTGGCCAGGCTGACCCTTCTGTCCCTCCTGCCGCTGGCCCTGCTGACCCGGCTGCGGACGCTGGCCGCGCTGGCCCTGCCCCTGCTGACTGCGCCTGTCCTGGCCGTCCTTGAAGGTCTCGTCGCGCAGGGCCTGCTGCTCGCGCGACAGCTTGTCGAGTTCGTCGGCCTGCTTGCTCATCTCGCGGCTGCTGGGGTCGGACTTGCCGCCCGGCTCGGCCGTCTGGAGATTTTCCAGGATCTCACGAAGCTGATCGAGCAGCCGCTGCGCCTCCGCCGTATCGCCGCGCTTCATGGCCTCGGCCATGTCGCTGAGCATCTTGTTGAGGTCGTCCGGCGTCACGGTCTTGGCGTTCGGATTGGGCGGGCGCTTCTCGGCCTGGGATTGGGAATCCTTGCGCTGACGCTCGGCCATGTTCTTCATGAACTTGTCGAGGGCCTGCTTGAGATCTTCGGTAAGCTTCTTGATCTCTTCGTCGGGCGCATTGCGCTCGATCGCCTGCTTGAGGTTGTCCTGTGCCGCGCGCAGGCTCTTCTCGGCGTCGGAAAGGTCGCCGTCCTCGATCTTCAGGGCCATCTCCCACAGAAGGTCGGCCACCTCCATCAGGGCCTCGTCGTTGCGGGCGGCCCGCAGGCGGCGGGACGCGGTCTTCAGCCCGAGGAAAACGCTGGGCTGAGGCGTGAACCGGTCCGGAGCGATCTGGAGCGCATCGAGGGCGGTCTGGACCCGCCCGCGGCTCTCGTCCGGCGCCGTGATCAGGCGGCGGCGCTCCTCGGCCAGCGCGCGGGCGAGGGGCTGCGCGAAGATCCGGGCCGGCAGGGTGATCTCGGCGGTGGGGGTGCGCCCCTCCTGGCCGGCTTCGTCCTTGACCACCAGGGTCAGGCGGACGCGAGCGCCCGACCAGGGATTGTCGGTGAGATCGACCAGGGTCTTGGTGTCGTGCTCGCCGGTCGCATCCGCCGGCAGCGCCAGGGCGATCCGCGGCGGCGGCACCAGGGAGCGGGTGTTGGCGAGGGGCTCGACCAGGCCCTCGGCGGCGGCGATGCCGTAATCGTCCTTGGCCCGGTAGGTCAGGTTGAAGGTCCCGCGCGCATTCACGTCCAGCGCACCGATGCGCTGCACCTCGGGCGGGGTGTCCGGGATGGTCTCGATCACGAGGTGCTGGGTCGGGCCGCCGACCGTCGCGATGGTGAGATCGGCCGTCTCGCCGGTAAGCTGGAAGCGGTCCTCGCGCAGGTCCGCCTGCGGGGGCTTGCCGGGCAGCGCCTTCAAGCCGGCATTGGGCGTCAGCACGGCTTCGCCCAGGCCGGCGATGCGGACGATCAGGGTGGAATTGACCGGCGCGCGCAGACGCTGCCGGTCGCCGGTCATGGTCACCACCAGGGGCGGCAGCCGGGTGTAGAGCGGCGGGTCGATCCAGCCGTCGACCCGGAAGTTCGGCCCAGGCGCCGTGGGCGCCTGCCAGTCGAAGGCCCCGAGGATGCGCGGGCGCCACTCGGCGCCGGCCACGAACAGGCTCGCCACCGCGGCGACCATCAGGCCGGCCCGCAGTGCGAAGGGGTCGCGCCGCGCCATGGCGGGTCGCGGCGGGCCGGCCTTCAGGCCTGCCACGGCGGCGACGGCGCGGGCCTGATGCAGGGCCCAGAGGGCGCGGGTGGCCGGGTCGGAGGTTCCGACCGCCAGGGTGTCGTCGATCGCCGCGGCGGGATGATGAGCCAGCGCGCCACCCTTGGCGGCAGCCTCGCGGTCGATCCGCGCCAGCGCCTCCCGGCGGGTGCCGGGCCGCAGACGCGCGAGCGGCAGGAGCACGGCCCCCAGCGCCAGTGCGAACAGGGCGAGGCCGACGATGCGGCCGAATGGCGGCAGGTCGAGCCAGAGCCCGAGCCACGACAGGGTCAGGAAGGCGAGCCCAACGCCGAAACCGCGCCACAGGATCGGCCAGGCCCGTTCCCACAGCCCGGCCACCTGCGACCGCGCGACGAGGCGGTCGAGCCGCTGCTGCGGCCCGGCACCGCCGGTCGCCTGTGCCTGCGGATTGCCCGTGGAGGTCGCCGGCTCGGCCTCGCCCATCGTGTCTGGCTCCTCGCGCGCCGCATCGGCGGCACGCCTGCCGATCAGGCTAGCATGGTGGAGGCGCCGTGCGGCGGGGTCAAATCAGCCCAGGGGAGGGGTCCTGTCGAAAGCGGTCTGGTCGTTCGAGGGATCGATCTGAACCGGTCGTGCCTCTCGCGGGTTGCTGCCACGATTTTCAGAACGCCGGAAGGATGCCCGCCATGGTCGATGTCAAACCCCTCGTCGATGCTCTGGTCCGCTCGCGGCGCGGCAGCCTCGCGGCGACGGCGGCCCTCGGGGGCCTTGCCCTGGTGGCGGGTCTCGCGGCGCGGGCCCTGCGGGGGCCGGGCGCGCCGGAGGCGGCAGCGGCTCCCGCCGCCGACGCTTCGGCCCCTACGGTGGGCGAGGACGAGGCTCGTATCATGCTGCGGGCGATGGTGGCCGCCACCCTGGCGGACGGCCTGATCGACAAGGACGAGCGTCAACGTCTCGACGCGGCGGTGCAGGCCTCGGGCCTGGCCACCGACGGAGCGGCGTGGCTGGAAGCCGAGATCGCCGACCCGGTCGATCTCGACGAGATCGGGGACGCCGTGGAGACGCCGGAACAGGCGGCGCGGATCTACGCCGCCGTCCGTCTCTCGGTGCTGGCCGACACCCTGCAGGAGCGCGAGTTCCTGAAGCGTCTCGCCGAGACCCTGGATGTCCCCGAAGAGGCGGTCAGCCGCATCGAGGGCGAACTGGCGGCGTGACGGTCAGGCCTGCGGGGTGAGCCAGTCGGGCATCCGGTCGAGGCCGATCAGGTCCTCGTAGCTCTGGCGCGGCCGCACCACCGCCGCGTCGGCGCCCCGCACCAGCACCTCCGGCACCAGCAGGCGCGAATTGTAGGTGCCGGCCTGGACCGCCCCATAGGCCCCGGCGCTCATGATGGCGATCAGGTCGCCGGGGGCGACCTCCGGCATCTCGCGGGCGAGCGCCACGTAGTCGCCGCTCTCGCAGACCGGTCCGACCACGTCGGCGACGAGGCGGGGCGTCTCGGGTGTCGGCTCCGTGACCGGGCGCAGGCCATGATAGGCGTCGTAGAGGGTGGGGCGGATGAGGTCGTTCATCGCCGCGTCGACGATGACGAAGGTCCGACCCTCGGTGCGCTTCACATAGATCACCCGCGTGACCAGGATCCCGGCATTGCCGGCGATCATCCGGCCGATCTCGAACACCGGGCGCAGGCCGAGCGGCGCGAAATGCGGGCGCAGGATGGCGGAGAGCGCGGCCGGCTCCGGCGGCGGGGCGTTGTCGTCGCGGTAGGGAATGCCGAGACCGCCGCCGAAATCGATGTGGTGGAGCGGATGGCCCTCGGCCATCAGGTCGCGCGCAAGCCCCGCGAGCAGGCCGGCGGCATGGTCGAAGGGCGCCAGATCGGTGATCTGGCTGCCGATATGCATGTCGACGCCGGAGATGGCGAGGCCAGGCAGCGACGCCGCATGGGCATAGACCGTCCGGGCCCGGCTCAACGGAATGCCGAACTTGTTCTCGGACTTGCCGGTCGAGATCTTGGCATGGGTGCCGGCATCGACATCGGGGTTGACCCGGATCGAGATCGGCGCGGTCAGACCGAGGCTGGTGGCCACGGCGGAGAGTTCGGCCAGTTCGGGCTCGCTCTCGACGTTGAAGCAGTAGATGCCGGCCTTGAGGGCGGCGGCCATCTCGCCGCGGGTCTTGCCGACGCCGGAGAACACGATGTGCTGCGGATCGACGCCGGCCGCCAGCGCCCGGCGCAACTCGCCCTCGGACACGATGTCCATACCGGCGCCGAGGCGCGCCAAGGTCGTCAGCACGGCCTGATTGGAGTTCGCCTTCATGGCGTAGCACACCAGGGCGTCGTCGCCCCCGAACGCTTCGGCGAAGACGCCGTAGTGACGCTCTAGCGTGGCGGTCGAATAGCAGTAGAACGGCGTCCCGACCTCCTCGGCGAGGGCGGTCAGATCGACATCCTCGGCCCGAAGACGGCCATCGCGATAGTGGAAGTGGTGCATCGGCCTGCCTGCGAGCGTCCCGACCGGGATCATCGTCCGGGCACGGCGCACCGCGAGGCGCGCCGCTCCGCACGGGGGAGGGGGAGGAGGAGGAGCTTGGTGACCCGCTTCTACAGCAGTGGATCGAGCAGGAAAGGCCGGTTGGGAACGACGTAGCCGCGTTTGGCGCCGCGGGTCGTCTTCACCGGTGCCTCAGCCCCGGAGCCCGGCACCGCCAGGGTGTCGAGTTCGTCGCCCGCCCGCACGGCCTCCGGATCCGGCGCCGCAGTACCGCCACCGAGGCCGACGCTCTGCGGCAGGGCGCGGGGGCTCGCGACGCCGGGCAGACCCGGGCGGGCGAACGAGCGCGCGGCCTCGGTGCCCGGCGGCGGCTCGAGCGCGCCGCGACGGCCGCAGGCCGAGGCGCCGAGCGCGATGAGACCGACCAGGGCGATCGTCGGCAGATGGCGGGCGGGGAGGAACATCAACGCTTGGCGATCCGAAACGCGGTGGCGGACAGCATAGCCGTTGCGGCATCGCGAGGCGAGCACGACGGCGACGCTGTCCCGCTTGGCGTTCGACGAGGCTCAGCCCTTCTTCTTGCCGTCGGTCTTCTGGTAGACGTCGATGGCGCGACGGCAATTCTCGGACAGCTTGGTCCAGTTGGTCTGGAAGCACTTGTCCAGGGCCGGATCGTCGGTGGCGAGATTGCCGCAATAGGTCAGGTAGTCGCCGGTGCAGTACTTCTTCAGGGTCTCGTTGCCCCGCTTGGTCTGGGGTGCCGCGGCCCCCTGCGGCTGGGCGGCCGGCTGAGCGAGGGCCGGCGCGGCCAGGATGGAGGCCGTTCCGGCGAGGACGAGGGCAAGCGACGTGAGCTTAAGGGCCATGATGGGCGCAGTCCGTCTCAAAAACAGGGAATGGGCGATCCGATGAAGCGCCGACATGGTCGAAACAAGGCGCGCGGGTGGTCGCCGCGTGGTCAGGCGGCTTTCTACGCCGCGATTTCCGGTCCGCGCAACGGCCGCCACGTTTTCCGGCGCACATGACGACGCCTCAGGCCGCCGCATGGGTTTGGCGGCCGATCCGTCGGTTGATCCGGGTTCGTGGCCGAACCCTCAGTTGGTCTGGGCCGGGAGCGAGAAGGCCGAGGCCGGCGACAGGCGCTCGCGCTGCATCAGGCCGTCGGCCACGTCCGAGATCCGGCGCCGGAGGTCGGCAGCCTCGCCGTCGCGGCGGGCCATCACCTCGGCGAGGGCTTTTTCGGCCGCCGCGAGGCTGGCCCGCAGGGTTTCGCGCTCGGCCACCAGCGCGGCGGTGAGATCCGTGACATCCCTGCCCGCATCGGCGGTGTCGGTCGCGCCGCCCGGCTGGACCGGCCCGGAGCGGAGGGCGATGAGGTCGTCGAGGACGTCCCGGTGGGCCTCCTCCAGCACCTGCAGCGTGGCGATGCCGAGGGCGGTGTCCTGGCGGGCCGTTTCGAGATCGCGCTCGACCGCGTTCAAGGTCGCCCGCGTCGCCGCGATCACCGCTTCGCGCTCGCTGAGGGTGGCGTCGCGCGCCTCCACCGTCCGGGTCAGGGCGGCGGCCTCCATCGTCCGTGCCCCGATGGCGGCGAGGTCGGCGTGGCGATGGGCGGCCACCGCCTCGACCTTCCGCTCCAGGCGGCGCTGGGCGACGGCGAATTGCGCCCGCAGGGAATCCTTCTCGGCCGCCACTTCGGTGATCGAGAGGGGCAGGCGTGCCTGCAGGCGGCGCTCGGACAGGCGAGCGGCCCGCGCGTTCACGGCGGGCAGCAGCAGCAGCGCGCACAGGCTGGCGGCGAGGAAGCCGAGCGCGAAGATCATCACGGTTTCGATCACGCGGTAACGCTCACCCAAGACGCCGTGGACGGGAACGGCGCCCGATGCGCCCGGCACCGTCGCCCCTGGGACGCCTGTTTAGCTCATTTCTTCCCGGGATGGGCAAGGCTCTCTCAGAAAGCCGAGGCGGCATCGGTGACCGACGGCAGGACTTCGGCGCAAACCACGAAGACGCCCCCCCTATGCGCCGCCGCCCGGGCCGCTCGGGACGGTTCGGCACCTGGCCGGCTGCGACCTGCTGCCGCAGCGCCGGGCGTCCGGGTCAGAACGGGTTCCAGGTCGGTTTGCTGGTGAATTTCAGGTAGCCGATATTGATGCCGAGGCGGGCGCCGACACCGGTCCGGATCGGCACGACCACGATGTTGTCGGCCGTGACCGCAGTCATACCGAAGCCGCCGACGAGGTAGGCCGACCCGTCGACGCCGCCGAAGCGGCGATACAGGCCCGAGACGGCCGGAAGGTTGTAGACCAGCATCATGGTGCGGTCGCCGTCACCGCCGACATCGAAGCCGATCGACGGCCCCTGCCAGTAGATGCGGCGCTGTCCGGCATTGCGGGTGTAGAGCGTGCCCTCGCCGTAGCGGACGCCGCCCACGATGGCGCCGGACGCCTCCTGGCCCAGGATGTAGCCATTCGGCTCGCCCCAGCGGCGGGTCGCCTCCTCGACGAGTTTGGCCAGACCCCGCGACATCGAGCCGAAGAAGCGGTGGCCGTTATCGACCAGTTCCTCCGGACGGAACGTGCCCGGCCCGCCTTCGACGGCGGCGAGCGCACGCGGCGACACACCGAGGAGCAGCGCGCCCGCGAGGCCGCCGACGAAACCGCGCCGCGTCGCGGGTCGGGGCGCTGAGAGGGCACGGGCGGCCCGATGGTTCGACGTCATGCCTCGTCCCTCCTGCTTATCCCTGCCGCCGATGCGAGGCGGTATCGTCTTGCTAACCGAGGCCGCGCTATCCATCGCGGGACAACCCTGGGGGCGGACGTCACCCCGTGTCGGTGCGTTCCGATCCCCGGCGAAGGCCGCAACCGGATCTGCCGACCGGTTCCGGCAACCGATTTTGGCGACCATGATGCGAAACAAAGCAACATGTGGTTAACACGCCGTCACTGGCTCCTCGCCGCCGCCGGCGTCGGACACCCGATCATCGCCCGGGCCGCCAGCCTGGTCGACCTGCCGGCCGGCCCGATCGCCCTGAACGGCTTCGATGCGGTCAGCTACTTCCTCGACGGACCCGAGGCGGGGCGCCCGGCTTACGAATGGGCCTGGCATGGCCGGACCTGGCGCTTCGCGCGCGCCGGAAACCTGGAAGCCTTCCGCCGCGATCCGATCGCCTACGCACCCCGCCTCGGCGGCTTCGATGCGGTCGGCATCCTGGACGGGCGCCTCGTCGACACGGACCCGCTGATCTTCGCGCGACTGTCGGGTCCGGACGGCGGCGATCGGCTCTACCTGTTCCGCAACGAAGCGCACCGGGCGCAGGCGATGGCCGATCCGAGCCTCGCCCCCCGGGCCGAGGCTCGCTGGCCGACCCTGCAGGATCAGCGCGACCGGAACCTGTCGGACTGAGCGCCGGGACGCGGGCTCAGACCCGGCTCTCGCCCTGGGCGGAGCGCCGCTCCGAAGGGCGCCCGGCCGGACTGCGCTCGGGCAGGACGAGGTTTTCGGCGTATCGGGCGTCGCCCAGGGCCGCGAACGGACCGTTGCGGTAGTTGCGGGTGTAATGGCCGTAGGTCATCGGCCGTCCGGCCGGAGCGACGACGCAGCCGCCCGCGACCGTGAGGATGTGGTCCCCGGCCGCCGTATCCCATTCCATGGTCGGGCCGCAGCGCACGTAGATGTCGGCCTCGCCGGAGGCGATCAGGCAGAATTTCAGGGCGGAGGCGGCCGAGCGGGTGGCACTCACCCTGAGAGCCCCCAGGCAGGCTTCGGTCTCGACATCGCCGTGGCGGTTGCTGCGCAGGGCGACGAGGCCCTTGTCCGGCATCGGTCGGACCCCGATGGGCAGCCGCTCGCCGAGGCGTCCGTCACGGATCTCGGCCTCGAAGGCCTGCGCGCCCGCGCCCCAGACCCGGGCGAGCCCGGGAGCCGCGAGGGCGGCGGCGATCGGCCGATTGCCGGCGACCAGCCCGATATTGACGCTGTACTCGGCGTTGCCGGCGAGAAAGTCGCGGGTACCATCGAGGGGATCGACCAGGAAGAACAGCGGCGCGGGCGGGTGATCGTAGGTCGATTCCTCGGCGATCACCGGGATGCCCGGCCAGTGGCGGGCGAGTTCGGCGAGGATGAAGGCCTCGGATTCCGCATCCGCCTGGCTCGACGGCGATCCGTCGAGCTTGACCACGTGCGGACAATCGCCGCCGTGATGCCGCTTCAGGATTTCGCCTGCCCGGCAGGCAATTTCCATCAGGGTGGCGGCAATACGGTCGCGCGTCGGAGCATCAATCGACATAATACTGCCTATGATGCCCGTGCCACAGACCCTTGTCGACCCGGATCGCGACGGGCCGAGACGCTTTTCAAAGCAATCGGCGCCGTCTATCGGTGCCGTTCACGACCGGACGCGGCCCCGAAACGCCTGCGCGGAGCGCACCATGACCCCCCTCGATCTCGACGCCCTCGACCTGTCCGCCCTGCTGTGCTCGCGCGTCTGCCACGATGTGATCAGCCCGGTGGGCGCCATCGTGAACGGCCTGGAGGTTCTGGAGGACGAGAGCGACACCTCCATGCGCGAATTCGCCCTGGAGCTGATCGCTAAGAGCGCGCGCCAGGCCTCGGCCCGGCTGCAATTCGCCCGCATCGCCTTCGGCGCGGCCGGCTCGGCCGGAGCCTCGATCGATCTCGCCGACGCCGAGAAGGTGTCGCGCGGCATGTTCGTCGACGACAAGACGCAGCTCGCCTGGAGCGCGCCGCAGGCGCTCTATCCGAAGAACAAGGTCAAGCTGCTCCTCAACCTCGTGATGATCGCCCAGAGCGCGATCCCGCGCGGCGGCCTCATCGACGTGGTGGTGCGGGGCGACGGCGAGGCGCCGACCCTCGTCCTCAAGAGCAAGGGCTCGCATGCCCGCATCCCTGCTCATGTCGAGGCGATGATCGCCGGAACCCCGGAGGGCGGCACCGTCGACGCCCACGGCATCCTGCCGTTCTATGCCGGCCTCGTCTCCCGCGCGGCCAACATGGATGTGCGCTTCTCGATCGAGGGCGACACGGTGACGATCGAAGCGACGCCGAAATCCGTCGCGCCGGCCCCCGACGCCCATGCCCCGGCCCCGAAGGCGATCGAGGACGACCGTCCTTCGGATTCCGAGCCGCCCGAGACGGCCCTCGCCTGAGGCCGGGCAAGACCCCGGAAAAAGCCTGCCCCAAGGCGGATAGGCGGGAGATCGACAAATATTATTGCGGTCTCCCACTTTGATCCATGCGGTGAAACCCTTCCCTAACTGGTTCGGGTCCAAGCTCCGTCCTGCACAGACTGTAGTGCGCGTATGGACTGAGTACCCCTCATGGACGACTTGTTGCGTGAGTTCCTGACCGAGAGCGCCGAGCATCTCGATACGGTCGATGCCGAACTCGTCCGGTTCGAGCAGGATCCGAACAACCAGACGATCCTGCGGAATATCTTCCGCCTCGTCCATACCATCAAGGGCACCTGCGGGTTCCTCGGCCTGCCGCGCCTCGAAGCGCTGGCCCATGCCGCCGAGACCCTGATGGGCCAGTTCCGCGACGGCATGCCGGTCACCGGTCCCGCGGTCAGCCTCATCCTCGTCACCCTGGACCGCCTGAAGGCGATTCTCGGCGATCTCGAAGCCACCGGCACCGAGCCGACCGGCAGCGACGACGACCTCATCGGCGCCCTCGAGGTGATGGCCTCGGCACCGATCGCGCCGGCCGCTCCCGCGCCCGCCCCCGAGATCAAGCTGCCCGACCCCGTCATCCGCGAACTGAAGCCCGGCGAAGTCACCCTGGAGGATCTCGAGCGCGCCTTCATGGAGGCCGAGGGTCCCGATCCGTTCGACGCCCCCGTGGCGGCCGCACCCGAGCCCGTCGCGCCTCAGCCCGTCGCTCTGGCACCGGAGCCCGAGGCGCCCGCCCCGATGCCGGTCCGGGCCGCCGAAGCCCCGGTGACCGAGGCACCCGCGAAATCCGCCGATGCGCCCGCCGCCTCGGACGGCGAGGGCGCGATCGCCAAGGTCCAGACCATCCGGGTCAATGTCGACACCCTCGAACACCTCATGACAATGGTGTCGGAGCTGGTGCTGACCCGCAATCAGCTCCTCGAGATCGCCCGCCGGCACGACGATTCCACCTACAAGGTGCCGCTCCAGCGCCTCAGCCACGTGACGGCCGAGTTGCAGGAGGGCGTCATGAAGACGCGCATGCAGCCGATCGGCAATGCCTGGCAGAAGCTGCCGCGCGTGGTCCGCGACCTGTCGTCCGAACTCGGCAAGCAGATCGAGCTCGTCATGAGCGGCGCCGAAACCGAACTGGACCGTCAGGTCCTGGAGGTGATCAAGGACCCGCTCACCCACATGGTGCGCAACTCGGCCGATCACGGCATCGAGTCCTCGGCCGACCGCAAGGCCGCCGGCAAGCCGATGCGCGGCACGATCCGCCTCTCCGCCTACCATGAGGGCGGCACCATCACGATCGAGATCGCCGACGACGGCAAGGGTCTCGACCTCGCCGCCATCCGCCGCAAGGCCGTCGAGCGCAAGGTCGCGAGCCAGGCCGAGGTCGAGCGCATGACCGATGCCCAGGTGGCGAAGTTCATCTTCCACCCGGGCTTCTCCACCGCCGCCGCCATCACCTCGGTCTCGGGCCGCGGCGTCGGCATGGACGTCGTCAAGACCAACATCGAGCTGATCGGCGGTGTCATCGACATCAACACCCAGCTCGGCCGCGGCACCACCTTCACCATCAAGATCCCGCTCACCCTCGCGATCATCGCCGCCCTCATCGTGAAGGCCGGCGAGCAGCGCTTCGCGGTGCCTCAGGTGGCGGTGCTGGAGCTGGTGCGGGTCGACAAGGCGACCGCGCAGAAGGTCGAGCGCATCAACGGTTCGCCGGTTCTGCGCCTGCGCGAGCGCCTGCTGCCGATCGTCACCCTGACGGGCGTGCTCGGCCAGGATCAGGCCGCCGACGCCGTCGATTCCGGCTTCGTGGTGGTGGCCCAGGTCGGCCGCCAGCGCTTCGGCATCCTGGTCGACGAGGTCTTCCACACGGAAGAGATCGTCGTGAAGCCGATGTCCTCGAAGCTGCGCCACCTGCCGCTCTTCGCCGGCAACACCATCCTGGGCGACGGCGCCGTCGTGCTCATCGTCGATCCGAACGGCATCGCCCAGCAGGTCAGCCAGGGCTCGCAGTCCGGCGCGATCCCGGTCGAGGCCGAGGTCGAGGAGATCGAAGCCGCCGATGCCAAGTCCACGCTGCTCGTCTTTAAGGGCGGCGCCGGCAGCTTCAAGGCGGTTCCGCTCTCACTGGTGACCCGTCTCGAAGAGATCGAGTCGGCCAAGGTGGAATGGGTCGGCGGACGCCCGCTGATCCAGTATCGCGGTCGCCTGATGCCGCTGGTGCCGGCCGATCCGTCGATCGAGATCCGCAGCTCCGGCACCCAGGCCCTGGTGGTGTTCTCCGACGGCGAGCGGGCCATGGGCCTCGTGGTCGACGAGATCGTCGACATCGTCGAGGAACGCCTCGACGTCGAGATCGCCGCCGAGCGCTCGGACCTGATCGGCTCCGCCGTTCTGCGCGGCCGCGCCACGGAGATCATCAACATCGCCCACTTCCTGCCGCTCGCCTACGACGACTGGGCGCGCGGCCCGAAGAAGCCGGTCAAGCACAGCTCGACCCTCCTCCTCGTCGACGATTCCGCCTTCTTCCGCGACATGCTGAGCCCGGTGCTCAAGGCCGCCGGCTACAGCGTCATCACCGCCGCCAGCGCCGACGAAGCGGTGGCGACCCTGCTGTCGAACGGCCGCGTCGACGTGGTGGTGTGCGATCTCGAGATGCCGGGCCGCAGCGGCTTCGATCTCGTCGGCGCCATGCGCAAGGTCGAGGGTCGGGTGGCCAGCCTTCCGGTGATCGGCCTGTCCGGCACCATCGGGGCCGAAGCCATCGAACGGGCACGCACGCTCGGCATCGCCGATCTGGTGGCGAAGTTCGACCGCAGCGGGCTGATCTCGGCGCTGGCGGAGCTGGACGCGCCCAGCCTCGCCGCCGTCGCCGCCGCCGCCTGATCGCACAGCCCCCTTCGGAGTTCACGCCCATGATGCAGGCTGCCAACACCAATGCCGCGGATGCCGGCGGCACCCGTGATTTCGTCACCGTCTTCGTCGGCGAGACGATGTTCGGTCTCGCCATCGACCGGGTCCACGACGTCTTCATCCCGGCCGGTGTCACGCCGGTGCCGCTGTCGCCGCCCGAGATCGTCGGATTGCTCAACCTTCGCGGCCGCGTGGTCACCGCCCTGTGCCTGCGCCGGCGCCTCAGCATGCCGGCCCGGACCGGCGACGCGGCCCAGATGGCCATCGGCCTGGAACAGGGCGGCGAGACCTTCGCGCTCATCGTGGACGGGGTCGGCGAGGTGCTGAAGCTCGGAGCCGAGACGCACGAGCCGGTCCCGATCAACCTCGATGCCCGCTGGCGCGACCTGACCCTGGGCGTGCACCGCCTCGACGGCCGCCTCCTCGTCATCCTCGACGTCGACGCCCTCCTGGCTTTCGGAACGACCGCCCGCACCGCCGGTGCAGCGTGAGCGCGCAACGGGAGACTGAACCGATGAAAACCTGCCTCATCGTCGACGACTCCGCCGTCATCCGGAAGGTCGCGCGCCGCATCTTCGAGACCATGAACTTCCAGGTCGGGGAAGCCGAGGACGGCGAGAAGGCGCTCACCGCCTGCACCGAGACGATGCCGGACGCGATCCTGCTCGACTGGAACATGCCGACCATGGACGGCTATGATTTCCTGCGGGCGCTGCGGAAATCCCCCGGCGGCGAGAAGCCGAAGGTCCTGTTCTGCACCACCGAGAACGACGTCGGCGCCATCGCGCGCGCGCTCCATGCCGGGGCCGACGAGTACATCATGAAGCCGTTCGACCGCGACATCGTCACGGCGAAGCTGGCCCAGGTCGGGTTCGCCGTCGAGGCCGACGCGGCCTGACGCGGCCCCGGGCCGCGCCGCGCGCCCCGCGCCGGCCCTCTACCCTCTAGACCGCTCTTCTGCGTCGCTCAAACCGTGAATCCATGATGGCCGCCACCGCACCGACCTACGCGTCGACCCATCCGGCCCCGCCACCCCAGACGGGGCAGCGCGTCCGGGTGCTGATCGCAGACGATTCGGCAGTGGTGCGCGGGCTCGTCGCCCGCTGGATCGGGGAGGCCGGCTACGAGGTCGTCGCCACGGCCGCCAACGGCCGCATCGCCCTGGAGGCGATGTCCCGCCACGACCCCGACGTGATCCTGCTCGACATCGACATGCCGGAACTCGACGGCACCCAGGCCCTGCCGCTGCTGCTCGCCAAGAGCCCCGGCGTCCAGGTCATCATGATGTCGACCCTGACGACCCGCAACGCCGACATCTCGCTGCGCTGCCTCGCTCTCGGCGCCGTCGACTACATCCCGAAGCCCGAGAGCAATCGCGGCGTCACCACCTCGGACGCCTTCCGCACCGACCTGATCGAGCGGGTCCGCATCTTCGGCTCCGCCCGCGCTCGCAAGCGCGGCGCCTCCAGCGCGCCGATCCCAATCGCCCACGGCATGCCCGCCCACGCGCCGGTCTCGGCCCTGCGGCCGACGTCGCCCCTGGTCCTGCGTCCGAAGGCCCGCACCGGCATCGCGCCCCGCGTCCTCCTCATCGGCGCCTCCACCGGCGGCCCGCGCGCCGTCGGCGAGGTGCTGGAGAAAATCGGCACCGCCACCCTGCGCCAGTTCCCCGTCCTGATCGTGCAGCACATGCCGCCGGTCTTCACCGCGGTGTTCGCCGAGCATCTCGGCGTCCGGACCGGCCTGCCGGCGGCGGAGGGCAAGGCCGACGAGCGCCTCCAGCCCGGACGGATCTACGTGGCGCCCGGTGGCCGGCACATGGGCCTCGGCGGCAGTCGTCAGGACGTGACGATCCGCCTGCACGACGGCCCGGTGGTGAATTTCTGCCGCCCGGCCGTCGACGTCCTGTTCCAGGATGCCGCCACGATCTTCGGGGCCTCGGCCCTGGCGGTGGTGCTGACCGGGATGGGCTCGGACGGCACCGGCGGCGCCCGCGCGCTGACCGAGGCCGGCGCCGCGGTGCTGGCCCAGGACGAAGCGACCAGCACCGTCTGGGGTATGCCGGGCAGCATCGCCAAGGCGGGCCTGGCCCAGGCCATCCTGCCGCTGGCGGAGATCGGCCCGGCCTTGCGCAATCTTCTGACGGGGCAGGGCGCATGACCGACGTCGAATTCGATTTCCTGCGCGCCTACCTCAAGACCCGCTCCGGCCTCGCCCTCAGCGGCGAGAAGCGCTACCTCGTCGAGAGCCGCCTCGGCCCGGTCTGCCGCCGGTTCGACATCGCCACCCTGGGCGCGATGGTGTCGGCCCTCAAGAGCAGCCGCGACGTCGCCCTGGAGCGTGCCGTGGTGGAGGCGATGACCACCAACGAGACGTTCTTCTTCCGCGACCGCACGCCCTTCGACCTGTTCCGCGACGTCCTGCTGCCGGAGGCCATGGCCCGGCGCGCCAGCCAGCGCCGCCTGCGGATCTGGTGCGCGGCGGCCTCCACCGGCCAGGAACCCTATTCCCTCGCGATGATGCTGCAGGACGCGGCGCCGCGCCTCGCCGGCTGGACCGTCGACATCATCGGCACCGACCTCTCCACCGAAGTGCTGGAGAAGGCGAAGGCCGGTCTCTACAGCCACTTCGAGGTGCAGCGCGGTCTGCCGGTTCAGTCCCTGATCAAGCATTTCGAGCAGGTCGGCGAGCAGTGGCGCATCTCCGCGTCCCTGCGGCAGATGGTGGATTACCGCCCGCTCAACCTGCTGCAGCCCTTCGACGGCCTCGGCACCTTCGACATCATCTATTGCCGCAACGTGCTGATCTACTTCGATGCGCCGACCAAGGGCGACGTCCTTGCCCGCCTGAGCACCAGCCTGGCCCCGGACGGAGCCCTGCTGCTCGGCGCGGCCGAGACCGTGATCGGACTGACGGAGAAGCTGGTTCCGAACGCCCAGCACCGCGGCCTCTACGTCCAGGCCGGCCGCGCCCCCGCCGCCCGGCCGGCGGCCGGCGGCATCCTGTCCCCTGCGGCCGGGTCTCCCGGCCTCCTGCCACCCGCCGCCCAGACGGGCGCGGCCGCAGCGCCGCCCCTGCGCCGGGTGGTCGGGCTCTAGAACAGCCCGGTTGCCCAAAGCCACGCCCCGCCGGGCCGTCGCTTCGTTCGTCGTGAACCAGAGCCGGATGCGGTGCTTGGACGTTGGACGATTGCGGGCAAGCGTGAATCCGCGCGATGGGGCCAGGCCCCGCGATCCTGTCGACGGCTGAACCGACCACGACCCGGAACCACAGCCCCTTGATCGCCAGACACGCTGAGGTCCGGACACAAAAAAGGCCCCGCTCGCGCGGGGCCGTTTCACCGTCTGGCTCGGGTTCGTCAGACGGCGATGCGCTCTTCGCCCTCGTTGGGCTCGCGCAGCACGTAGCCGCGGCCCCACACCGTCTCGATGTAGTTCTTGCCCGAGGAGGCATTGGCCAGCTTCTTCCGAAGCTTGCAGATGAACACGTCGATGATCTTCAGCTCGGGCTCGTCCATGCCGCCGTAGAGATGGTTGAGGAACATCTCCTTGGTCAGCGTCGTACCCTTACGCAGCGAAAGGAGTTCCAGCATCTGGTACTCCTTGCCGGTGAGGTGGACGCGGGACCCGGAGACCTCGACGGTCTTCTGGTCGAGGTTCACGATCAGGTCGCCGGTGGTGATCACCGACTGGGCGTGGCCCTTCGAGCGGCGCACGATGGCGTGGATGCGGGCGACGAGTTCGTCCTTGTGGAACGGCTTCGTCAGGTAGTCGTCGGCGCCGAAGCCGAGGCCCTTCACCTTGTCCTCGATACCGGCCATGCCGGAGAGGATCAGGATGGGGGTCTTCACCTTGGCGACGCGGAGGTTCCGCAGCACCTCGTAGCCCGACATGTCGGGGAGGTTCAGGTCGAGCAGGATGATGTCGTAATCATACAGCTTGCCGAGGTCGATCCCCTCCTCGCCCAGGTCAGTGGTGTAGGTGTTGAAGCTCTCGGACTTGAGCATCAGCTCGATGCTCTGCGCGGTTGCGCTGTCGTCCTCGATCAGAAGTACCCGCATCGTCGGTCCCCAGCCCAGCCGGCCGTCTGCAGCGTACGGGCAAGCCCCCGCTGTTCGTCCACCACCGGCCCGTGGCGGACGCTCCCTCGTCTATGACGTGAAACGCTATTCGTTAATCGTTAACAAACCCTGATTCCCGGACGCAAGCACCCAAATCACCCCAGGTGCCGGCCGCGCCTCGAACCGTTGACGGTCTGTTCTCACAAGACCGGTCGCGGGTCGGATGCGAAGCCTCTGCAAATCGCCTCAAGTGCCTCGTCCGCAAGGACATGTTTCGCGCTGTCTCTCCGGCGCCACGACGCCGAAACGTCGTGTGGTCCGGAAGGAAATTTTTTAGGTTCCGGCTCAGGGCCGGCAGCCCGCTACAAGCCCGATGCCCACAGTGTTAAGGAGGGAGGTAAATGAATGGTTGAGAGATTCACCGATGACCCAGCCTGACCCTAGCGCCGCACGCTTGCGCCTGGCTGGAGCGCGCGGTGCGCTCGACGGCGTCGAGGTGCTGGAGACCTACGGACGGGTCGTGGCGATTCGGGGCCTGCTCATCGAGGTGGCGGGTCCGGTCGCGGCGATGCGCCTCGGCGGCCGCCTCGACATCGCCGTGGAGAACGGTCTCGGCGCCGTCCCCTGCGAAATCATCGGCTTTCAGGGCGACCGGGCGCTGGCGATGCCGTTCGGCTCCCTCGAGGGCGTCCGGCGCGGCTGCCCCGCCATGGTGCGCGACGAGGCCGCCGGCGCGGTCCGGCCGTCCTCGGCCTGGCTCGGACGGACCATCGATGCCCTCGGCCGCCCGATCGACGGGCTGGGGCCGCTGCCGCCCGGCCCGGCGATCTATCCCCTGCGCGCCGATCCGCCCCCGGCCCACGCCCGGCGCCGCGTCGGTCCGCCCCTCGATCTCGGCATCCGCTGCATCAACACCTTCCTGACCATGTGCGCCGGCCAGCGCATGGGCATCTTCGCCGGGTCCGGCGTCGGCAAGTCGGTGCTGCTGTCGATGCTCGCCCGCTACACCGCCGCCGACGTGGCGGTGATCGGCCTCGTCGGCGAACGCGGGCGCGAAGTCCAGGAGTTCCTTCAGGACGATCTCGGCGCCGAGGGCCTGGCCCGGTCGGTCGTGGTGGTCGCCACCTCCGACGAGCCGGCCCTGATGCGCCGCAACGCCGCCTACGTCACCCTGGCGATGGCCGAGTATTTTCGCGATCAGGGCGCGCAGGTGCTGTGCATGATCGATTCGATCACCCGCTTCGCCATGGCCCAGCGCGACATCGGCCTCGCCGCCGGCGAACCGCCCACCGCCAAGGGCTACACCCCCACGGTGTTCAGCGAGTTGCCGCGCCTGCTCGAGCGGGCCGGTCCCGGCACGGGGGAGGGGGCGATCTCGGGCCTGTTCACCGTTCTGGTCGAGGGCGACGACCACAACGAACCGGTGGCCGACGCCGTGCGGGGCATCCTCGACGGGCACATCGTGATGGAGCGCGGCATCGCCGAGCGCGGGCGCTATCCGGCGATCAACGTCCTGCGCTCCGTCTCCCGCACCATGCCGCGCGCCTGCGACCCGGAGCACCTGCCGACGGTGCGGCGGGCGCGGCGCCTGCTCTCGACCTATGCCGACATGGAGGAGTTGATCCGGCTCGGGGCCTACCGGGCGGGCGCCTCGCCGGAAGTCGACGAGGCGGTCGCCCTCATGCCCGAAATGGAGGCTTTTCTGGGTCAGGGTAAGGAAGAAGCAACTTCGATCGGCGAGGGTTACCGTCGCCTGGCAGAGATTGTCGGTGCCCCGTAAGGGGTCACCCCGACGTAATCATCCTGAAGCCGGGTCCGGTCGCGCAGTCCCCGCGCGCCGGCAGGCCGAGCGTTGCGTGGAGTGAACCCGTCCATGAAATCCCGTGACACGTTGATCCGGCTGCGACGCTTCCAGGTCGACGAGAAGCGTCGCCGCGTGACGCAGATCGAGATGATGAAGGCGGACTTCACCCGCATGGCGCTGGAGCTCGACCGCGAAGTGGCCCACGAGGAGAGCCGCGCCGGCATCTCCGATCCCGCCCATTTCGCCTACCCGACCTATGCCCGTGCCGCCGCCACGCGCCGGGACAACATGCGCCAATCGGCAGCCGCCCTCGAGGGCCAGCTCGCCGAAGCCAAGGCCGAACTCGGCGAGGCCTTCGAGGACCTCAAGAAGATCGAGATCCTCGACGACCGCGAGCGGACCGCCGAGCGCGCGGCCGAGGCCGCCCGCGATCAGGCCGCCATGGACGGGATCGGCCTCTCGCGCATCCGCGCCTGACCCCCGGTTTCGTGCCGGCCGCAGGCGCGAGCCGGCACGAAACCGTCATGATCCCGTGGGATGAGCCGGTCCTGCCAGGGCCAGACCGAACCTCGCTTGCGATGCGCCGCATCGTCGTGCAGGGAAAGGCCCGAACCAGGGGCGTGTCCGAACCACCATGAAGAAGATCAGCGATTTCATCTGGCCGATTATCGGCCTCGCCGCCGTGATCTGTTCGGGATACCTGCTCTACAAGGAACTGGCCGGCATCTCGATGGCCGAGATCAAGGGCAGCTTCGCGGCGATCCCGACGCATCGCTTCCTTCTCGCCGCCCTCTCGACCCTGGTCGCCTATGCGGCCCTGGCCTGGTACGACCGTATCGCCCTGCTGCATCTCGGCGTGCGCCACATCGGCTGGTTCTTCGTCTCGGTCTGCTCGTTCACCACCTACGCGCTGTCGCACAACATCGGCGCCTCGGTCTTTTCCGGCGCGGTGGTGCGCTACCGGGCCTACACCGCCAAGGGCCTGTCGGCGGCCCAGGTGGCGGTGCTGGTGGCCCTGTGCTCCTTCACCTTCGGCCTCGGCACCATCCTGCTCGGCGGCTTCGTGCTGACGGTCCTGCCCGACACCCTGACCCGCCTGAACGGCTACCTGCCGGCGATCCTGACCGACCCCGCCACCGCCCGCATCCTCGGCGCCGGCCTCCTCGCCTTCGTCGCCCTGTACGTGATCGGCTCGCTGCTGCACCTGAAGCCGCTGACCATCCGCACGTTCAAGCTCGAATATCCGCGTCCCCGCATCATGGCGCGCCAGCTCATCGCCGCTCCGCTGGAGCTTCTGGGTGCGGCCGGCATCATCTACTTCGCGCTGCCCGAGGCCGGCAATCCCGGCTTCCTTGTGGTGCTGGCGGTGTTCCTGGCGTCGTTCTCGGCGGCCCTGGTCTCCAACGCGCCGGGCGGCCTCGGCGTGTTCGAGTTGGTCTTCGTGGTGGCGATGCCCGACATCGCACGGCCCTCGGTGATCGCCGCGCTCCTGGTCTTCCGCCTGTTCTATTTCTGGCTGCCCTTCCTGATCTCGGTCGTCGTGGTGCTGCTCTACGAGCGCAACCGCCTCGCCTCGGCCCTGCGCGACAAGCCGCACGATTCCGCCGCGCCCGACGCCCCCCTGACCGCCCCGGGCCTCGATGCGAACGCCCTCGAGCGCCGCATGGAGAAGAAGCCGGTCTGATCCCGCTTCGAACACCCCCGTCGCAGCCTTGTCCGGGGCCTGTCGCCGAGCGCCCCGACCGGGGCACCCGGCGGCAGGCCCTTTTCGCTGTCCCGACGGGTGAGGAGGGTCACACCGATCCCACCGTGCGCAGCCGGGCGCGCGGATGGATCTCGGCCTGGCTCATCACCGGCGTTTCGCGCCGGAAGCGCTCGATGATCGAGCGCACGAAGGGCCGGGCCTGGACCGAGGTGACCAGCACCGGCATCTCGCCCATGCGAGCGGCGGTCTCGAAGCGATCGCGCACGGTGTTGACGAATTCGGAAAGCTTGGAAGGCTGCATCGCGAGATAACGCTCGTCGCGCTCGCCCGCGATCGCGTCGAGGAAGGCCTGCTCCCAGGCCGGCGACAGGGTGATGATCGGCAGCATGCCGTCCGGCCCCTGGTATTGGGCGCAGATCTGGCGCCCGAGCCGGGCGCGGACGTGCTCGACGATGTCGCGCGGGTTCTTCACGTGCCCCGCCACCTCGGCGATGCCCTCGATGATCGCCCCGAGATCGCGGATCGAGACCCGCTCGGCCAGGAGGAACTGCAACACGCGCTGGATGCCGGTGGTGCCGATCTGGCTCGGCATGACCTCCTTGAGGAGGTCGGCATGCTCCTTCGAGACCTCGCGCAGCAGCTTCTGGACTTCGACGTGGTTCAGGAGTTCGGAGACGTGGGCCTTGATGATCTCGGTGAGATGGGTCGAGACCACGGTGGCGGCGTCCACCACGGTGTAGCCCTTGAGCTGGGCCTGATCGCGCAGGGAGGCGTCGATCCAGGTGGCGGGCAGACCGAAGGTCGGCTCCAGCATGTGCTGGCCGGGCAGCTGCACCTGCCCACCCATCGGGTCCATCGCCATGAACTGACCGGGGAAGATCTGGCCCGTTCCGGCCTCGATCTCCTTGACGCGGATCACGTAGGCGTTGGCATCGAGCTGGACGTTGTCGAGGATGCGGACCGACGGCATCACGAAGCCGAGTTCGGCCGCGAGCTGCCGGCGCAGGGCCTTGATCTGGTCGGTGAGGCGGTCCTGCCCTTCCGGGCCGTTGACCAGTGCCAGCAGGGCGTAGCCCATCTCCAGCTTGAGGTCGTCGAGCTTGAGGAGGTCGGTGACGGTCTCCTCCTTGGCGGCCTGGGCGGCGGCGACGGCGGAGGCGTCCATCGGCGCCCCGTCTGCGTCGAGGGGCGGCGCCTCGCGGGCGACCTTGGCGAAGTGCCAGGCGGCATAGCCGGAGGCGACGGCCAGGCCGAGGAACGGCAGCATCGGCATGCCGGGCAGGAGCGCGATCAGCACCATGACGCCCGAAGACATGCCGAGCGCCTTCGGATAGTTCGCGAGCTGCTTGCCGAGCGCCTTGTCGGCCGAGCCCTTCACGCCGGCCTTCGACACCAGGATGCCGGCCGCCGCCGACACGATGAGGGCCGGAACCTGGGAGGCCAGCCCGTCGCCGATGGTGAGCAGGGTGTAGGTCTTGGCCGCCCCCAGGAACGGCATGCCCTGCTGGGCGACGCCGATGATGATGCCGCCGATGACGTTGATGAAGGTGATGAGCAGCGCCGCGATGGCGTCGCCGCGGACGAACTTCGACGCACCGTCCATGGCACCGAAGAACGAGGATTCCTCCTCGAGGGCGCCGCGCCGGGCCTTGGCCACCTTCTCGTCGATCAGCCCGGCCGAGAGGTCGGCGTCGATGGCCATCTGCTTGCCCGGCATCGCGTCGAGGGTGAAGCGGGCCGCCACCTCGGCGATGCGGCCCGAACCCTTGGTGATGACGACGAAGTTCACGATGATCAGGATCGCGAAGACGATGATCCCGATGACGAAGTTGCCCCCCATCACGAAGTTGCCGAAGGCCTCGATGACGTGGCCGGCCGCCGCCGTGCCTTCGTGGCCGTGCCCGAGGATGAGCCGGGTCGAGGCGAGGTTGAGGGCGAGGCGCAGCAGGGTCGCGACCAGGAGCAGGGTCGGGAAGACCGTGAACTCGAGGGGATTGTCGATGAACAGCCCGGTCATCATGATCAGCACCGAGATGATGATCGAGACCGCCAGCAGGAGGTCGAGCAGGAACGCCGGCAGGGGGAAGATGAGCACCGTGAGGATGCCCATCACGGCGGTGGCGAAGAACAGATCGGTGCGCTTCGAGAGCGCGGTCAGGTTCGCCCGGTTGGGGATCGCGAAGCTCGCGAGATGCCCCAAGCTCCCCCCGAATCCCGCTGCCGGACCCGGCGTGGCGGCCGTCTCGCTCATCGTCACCCTCACGCCCCCAACGATCCGGGGACCAGGCAAGTTTTGCCGGGTTTAGGGTTAGCGAAGCGTTAACACCGGGCCAGACCGACCGTCCTGGGCCGGGATTATGAGGGACTGGAAGCCCTCGAACGCCGAGAAAGACCGGCGACGGACGCGCCCGGATTCGATGATACCGGGGGGCAGGTGCTTCCCCGACGCGCGCAGGCAGGCCTGGCCCGTCTGAAAGCCTCGGCCTCTGGGTCTCAGGCCCGTACCTGTCAGGTCATGTACTTCCGCGTGACCACGGCGCCCGCGAACAGGGCGGCGGCGCCCGCTGCGATCAGGCAGATCATCAGAACGCGACGGGGCTGCTGCGCCGATTCCGGCTTCACCGGCGGGACGATCATGCTGAAGAACTCGATCTGCCGGGCGGCGACGATACGCGCCCGCTCGTTCGAGGCCAGCACCTTGGCGAAGTACTTCTCGGCCTCCATGCGGTCGGCGTCGAAGGCCTCGAACCGGGTGAGGGCATCGGCCAGCACCCGGCGCTGCTCCGGGTCCTCGCTCGCCGACTGGCGCTCGATCCGGGCGATGTTGTCGTCGAGGTCCTTGAGCTGGGCCTTCATGTCCTGGATGCGGCGCGTCTCCGGCGAGAGGTCGCGCTGGCTCTGGATGAGCTGGACGGCCAGGTTGATGCGGGTGGTCCGGAGTTCGCTGATGACCTTGAGATTGCTCTCGTTGGTCTTCTGCGCGTCGAGGACGCCGTCCCGGTTGCGCAGGGCCGCCACTTCGGTCCGGATCTTGGTCATCCGCTCCTCGGCCCGCTTCAGCTCGCGCGAGCTTTCCGCCACGGCATCGTCGCGGGCGCGGCTGCTCAGGGCGTTCACCATGCGCTCGCTCTCGGCCAGGATCGCGTTCGACAGATCGAAGGCTTCCTGCGGATCGAAGGCCGTGACCGTCAGGTTGATGATGCCGGAGCCGGCCTCGATCTTGGCGTGGACCCGCTCGTTCCAGTACTTCACCAGCTTCTCGACCGGCTTTTCCGGGTCGAAGCGGGATAAGTAGTCGATATCGGGCCGCGAGAACATCGCGCGCACCGAATGATGCTTCTCGATAGCCTCGATCATCGGACGGCTGACGATGTAGTTCATCGCGATCAGGCTGTCCTGCGCCACCATCTGGTGGCTCGGGGAACCCGAATTGGTCCCGACCTGATCGGGCGAGGCCTTCTCGACATTGCCGAGAGCCGGCCGGAGGGCGAAGCGCGATTCGATGACGTAGCGATCGGACGCGATGAGGCCGTAATAGACGATGGCGGCCAGGGTCGGGATCACGAAGCAGACCAGGAACAGCACCGGGATGATGGCGTCGGTCTTGACGTGGCTCTGATAGGAGCGAATGCCCTTCTTACGGTCGGCGAAGCGGGAGACGCGCGCGATCTGCTTGAGGGATTCGGCCACCGCGTTGGACCGGTCGGCCGTGGTGAGCGGTTGTCCCTGCGGGTTGCGGATTTCGATGCTCATGCGCCCCGGTCGTCCCTCTGGGTGGGCGAAGCCACCGCCCCGTCCGTGTCCATTCATTATCGCCGCGGCGAAACCGTGACCGAACCGGCCCGGACGCGCGCTCACGCGTTCAGGCGGCGATAGACTTCGATGGCGTCGTTGATGTCCTCGTAGACGATCGCGCGCCCGTTGATGATGACGATCCCCTGCTGGCACCAGGTGCGCAGGGTGTCCATGCCGTGCGAGACCATGATCACGTCGGCATTCTCGCGCCGGGCCGCGAAGGCCTCCTCGCAGCGCTTCTGGAAACGGGCGTCGCCGACCGCCGTCACCTCGTCGATGAGGTAGCAGTCGAACGGGATCGCCATGCTCATGCCGAAGGCGAGCCGGGAGCCCATGCCCGACGAGTAGGTCTTGATCGGCACGTCGAGATAGCTGCCGAGTTCGGAGAAATCCTCGACGAATTCCAAGACCTTGCGGGGATCCTCGCCGTAGATCCGGGCCACGAAGATGATGTTGTCGCGCCCCGTCATCTGCGGGTGGAAGCCGCCGGCGAAGCCCAGCGGCCAGGACACGCGCCGGTTGCGGATGACCCGCCCCTTCGTCGGCATCTCGGTTCCAGCGAGCAGCCGCAGGGAGGTCGACTTGCCGGCGCCGTTGATGCCCAGGATGCCGTAGCTGACCCCCGGTTTCAGGGTGAACGAGACGCGCTCCAGGATCGTGCGGCGGTGCCCGTCCGTCCGGTAGATCTTGGTCACGTTGTCGAAGCGGATCACGGCTGAGGAGGGCTCCCGACGGCGCGGCCGGCCCGATCGCGGGCGCGGACAGCACGTCACCGCGACGGGATCGCCGACAAAAGCGGCGAATCTGAGAAAGGGCACCCCGACCGGGTAGCGCCCCCCGCGCTCGTCCGAGGGAATTCCGAGGTCCCAATTCCAAGATCCTTCGGTCCCGATTCCGAGAAGAATCGGCAGCTTTGCCGTTCAGAGGCTTGCACGCCGCGGGTGCGGCTTGTACACGACGCCTCCCGGCGCCCTTGCGAAGCCCGGTCGCCCGAGCGGCGGCTGTGAGACGCAGGCCCGGGACCGGAGGGGTGGCCGAGTGGTTGAAGGCGCACGCCTGGAAAGTGTGTATACCGGAAACGGTATCGCGGGTTCGAATCCCGCTCCCTCCGCCAGATGCTCGTAACCCTCTGACAGCAAACGGTTTCGGCACGCGATAGCCCGTGTGGCGTCGTGGTGTCCCGGGGATGCGACGCCGAGGGTGCGGCGCGCCTTGAATCGGCTGTCGCCCTGCGGTCGTCGGACCGTGCGCCTGCGGGTTCTCACCGCTCTCATGGCGAGCGTGAAGCCCCCATCCAGGGCCGGACAGCGCTGGCGCCCGCCCCGTATCTCGGCGCGGCTCCGACAGTGGCGGCGTCCGGCTTTCACGATGCGTCTGGCCCGAGGCGCGGCGGCCGCAGCCGGACGGGTCTCGCAACCAGCCTCGACCCGCCTGATGCTGTCAAAAACGCGGCGAACTCGTCGCCAGCAACGGCACCGCACCGCCTCAGTCATGCCCGCCCCACAAGCCTCCAGCTCGCAACCAGAGCGCGAACTTACAAGTTGATTTCCCGTCTTCGCAGGCTTCACCGGCGTATTTGAGCCGCACTCTGCGATGCGATCCCGGGGCGATACTACGTAGGTGCGGCACAATCATGCGCCTGCGCAGTCCATCCAGACTGAACTCTGTCCAGATCTGCAAATTTTCTTAGGCTGAACGGATTTCCTCTTTCAAAAATGGGCGCGCCGCCCTAACTTGGTTAACGAAACGTTTTCGTGGAAGCGGCCGATGAACTCCCGGGAGGGCGGCTCGTGATCGGCGGCTTTCTGTGCCTGTAAGCAACTCAAGTTCCGGTTCTTTGCCAGAAATGAGAGGTCATTGCTTCGTCAACACTCGGTAGGACGTCGGCTGGATGAAGGTTGTTTGGATCAGCGGCCTTATTCCGCTCCCATTGACTGCCGGTGATCGGGTCTATTCTGCCCGTTTCGCGGAGGCCGTCGGCGCAGCCGGGGCAAACGTCTATCTCCTCGGTCTCAGTTCCGGAGACGGGCCGGACGATGCGGACAGCCTCGGGTCGGACGTCATCTTGCTGCCCGTCCACGCGGCGCAGCGCGGGCGACCGCGCGCCGTCGTCAGCCGGCTGCCCATCGTCACGGCGCGCTGCTCGCCCAGGACCATCCGCAAACGGATGCTGCGCCTGCTGGCGGAGGAAAAGCCCGACGTCGTCGTGATCGACAATTATGCGGCGGGTTGGGTGCTGCGGAAGCTCGCCCGCGTGCCCGAGAGCCGGTTCAAGCTCGTCTACATCGCCCATAACGACGAAGAGCAGGTCGCCCGCGACATCGCGCAGGCCTATAGGGGCAACACGCTGAAGAAGCTCGTCCTGGCGGCGAATGCGCTCAAGGTCGCCCATCTGGAGCGCAAACTGCTCCACGCGGCGGACCTCGTGGTCACGCTCACGGGCAGGGATGCCGAGATGTTCAAGCCGCGCCTGGCGGGCGCCGATGTGCTCGTCGTGCCCCCGGGGTTCGCCGGAGAACGGGTGGCCGCGCGGCGGATCGATGCTGCGGTTCCGCGCCGGGTGGTGATGCTGGGCTCCCTGCGATGGCTGCCCAAGAAGATGAACGTCGCCGCCTTCCTGACGGCCGCCGACGCGATCCTGGCCTCGGCCGGCGTCGAGCTGCATCTGGTCGGCGACGTCTCGGCCACGTTCCGGGCCGAATGGGAAGGGCAGCTCCGGGCGACCCGCTTCCTCGGCTTTGTCGAGGACGCGGAGCAGGTGATGGCGCAAGCCCGTCTGGGGCTCATCGTCGAGGCCGTCGGCGGCGGCTTCAAGCTGAAGGTGTTGGACTACATCTTCAATCGTCTTCCCGTGGCGGCCCTGGCGGGCTCGTTCGAGGGCGTTCCGGACGCCATCATGGACCATTGCCTGCTGGCCGGGGATGGCGCGGAGCTGGCCCGCAAGATCGTCGATGTCATCGACGATTTCCCGCGTCTGAACGCGATGCAGGAAGGCAGCTTCGCCGCCGCTTCGGGCACCTTCGACTGGAGCGAGAACGGCCGGCAGTTCCTGAACGTCCTCGAGTCCCTCGCCCCGGCCGGCCGGTACAGGGCTTCTTCGTCCGCCTCGTCTTCGGCCTCGTCCTCGGCTCCGTCTTCGGCCGGTTCGTGATCCGGGCCGCCTGACGTCCCGAGCCGCGAGCCGCAAGACGCCGTCGGTGGCCGGAGGTCAGGATGCGAGCCGGCCCGGAAGCGCTCCGCCGCCACGGACGCCACGCCCGCGGCCCGTCCCGCGGGGGCCTCGACCCGGGACTGGACAGACATTCGAAATCCGGCCTAGTCTTGCGGAAAGTCTGCCGCTAAGGGGGATAAAGCCCGGGCTTTATCCGACTTTTCAAATTGTCTCGGTGCGCCTCAGGCCACAAGGCGTGTGCAGATCCATGCATCTCACCTATCTGTTCGATCCCCTGTGCGGCTGGTGTTACGGCGCGAGTCCCGCATTGGCCTGGCTCGCCCAGAGGGAGGGTGTCGAACTGCGGCTCGCGCCCACAGGCCTGTTCGCAGGCGACGCGGCCCGCCCGATGGATGCGGCCTTCGCCGGCTATGCCTGGCAGAACGATCAGCGCATCGCGGCGCAGACCGGGCAGGTGTTCTCCGAAGCCTATCGCGCCCTGATCTTCGAGACTTCCGGCCTCGTGTTCGACTCGGCCGCGACCACCCTGGGCGTCGTGGCGATCGGGCTGACCGCGTCCGGCTCCGAGGCCGAGGGGCTGAGGGCGCTGCAGCAGGCCCGCTACGTCGAGGGACGGGATACCGCGGACCGTTCCGTCGTGGCGGATGTGCTGACCCGGGCCGGCTTCGCCGAGGCTGCCGCACGGGTGACGGCGTCCGACGAAACGCTCCGCGACAGCGGCCGCCGCCGGATCGACGCCGCGCGCCGGATGATGGCGCAGTTCGGGGTCCGGGGTGTTCCCGCCCTCGTCATCGCGGACGGGCGCGGCGCCCGGCTGATGCCGAGCGGCATTCTGTTCGGCGACCGGCAGGGGCTGGCCGCCGAGCTTCAGGCAGGATCAGGGGGATTATCATGACGCAGACCACCACGGCGCCCGAAACCGGATTGCGCTGGACCCACTTTCCCGCCGGGCCGGACGGCTTCTTTCGGGCCCCGGTCCTGGTCGAAGGGCCGACCGAGGCGATCCTGATCGATGGCGGGTTCACCTTTTCCGACGGTCGCGCCCTCGCGGAGGCGATCGCCGCCACGGGCAAGCGGCTGACCACGATCTATGTCAGCCAGTCGGACCCGGATTATTATTTCGGCCTGACGCCGGTCTGCCACGCCTTCCCCGAGGCGCGGGTGCTCGCCGCCTCGGCCACGGTGGCGGCCATCGCCGCCTCGGTCGACAAGAAGATCGCCGCCTGGGGGCCGCAGCTCGGAACCAACGGCCCGCAGACCCGGGACGGGACGGTGATGCCGGAGGCGTTCGACGGGGCTGCCCTCGCGGTCGATGGCGAGCGGGTGGAGATCGTGCCAGCCGCCGGTCTGCCCAACCGGCGCACCCTGTTCGTGCCGGCGCTGAACGCGGTGTTCGGCGGCGTCCTGATCTTCTCCGGCGTCCATGTCTGGACCGCCGACACGCAGAGCCCGAAGGCACGCGCCGCCTGGATCGCCGAACTCGATCGCATCGCCGCCCGCCGACCCGTCGTCGTGGTGCCGGGCCATCAGGTGCCGGACGCGGCGACCGACGCGTCAGCCCTCGCCTTCACCCGGGCCTACCTCCTGGCCTTCGAGGAAGAATTGGCCAAGGGCGGTGATGCCGCCGCGCTGACCGCGGCGATGCAGGCCCGGTTCCCGGGCCTCGGCATGGGCATCGCCCTCGACATCGGCGCCAAGGTCGCCACCGGTGCGATGAGCTGGGGCTGAGGGTGCCTCGGCTCAGGTGGTGAGGACAGCCCGTCAGAAGGCGTAGCGCACGGTGCAATAGGGCATCCGCTCGGCGAGCAGGGCCTTGAACCGGGCGAGCCATTGGCCCTTCCAGCCGGTGCGGTAGCGCAGGTTGGCTCCGCCGCCTTCCGAGACCTTCGCCTCCTGGATGTCGGGGCGCCACAGCAGGTCCTCGGCCTTGGGGTGCCATCCGAGATTGACCGCGTGCAGGTCGGCATTGTGGGTCAGGAGGATGATCTCCGCCTTCAGCTGCGCCCGGGCCGCCGGCCCGATGGCGTCGTCGATCGCCTCGAACAGCGCCCGCCAATCCGCCTCCCAGCCCTCGTAGAGGATCACCGGCGAGAAATTGACGTGGACCTCGTAGCCGGCGGCGACGAAGTCGTCGATCGCAGCGATGCGCTCCGGGATCGGGGCGGTGCGGACATCGACGATGCGGGCGATGCGCTCCGGCATCAGCGAGAAGCGGATCCGGGTCTTGCCCTGCGGATCGTAGGCGAGGAGGTCCCGGTTCACCGCCTTGGTGGCGAAGGAGGCCTTGGCGTTGAGCAGGTCGCGGAACAGGCCGACGAGGTCGCGCACGGTGTCGCTGACCATGGCGTCGACGGAGAGGTCGCCGTTCTCGCCGAGGTCGTAGACCCAGTGCGCGGCGTCTATGGTGTCGGGCTCGGTCAGCGGCCCCTGGCGGGCGGCGTGGCGGGCGATGGCGGCGGCCACCGCCTCGACATTGACGAACAGCGAAATCGGGTTGGCGAAGCCCTTGCGCCGGGGCACGTAGCAATAGGCGCAGGCCATGGCGCAGCCGTTCGAGGTCGAAGGCGCGATGAAGTGGGCGCTGCGCCCGTTCGGACGCATCGCCAGACCCTTCTTCACACCGAGCACCAGCGTCGAGCGCTTGATCCGCACCCAGTCCTCCACCGACCCCGCATTGCCGTGCAGGCTCGGGATGTTCCAGTGCGAGGGCACCACGATGCGCTCGGCCGCGGGGAAGCGATCGAGAATCTCCCGACCCCGCGAAAAGTCCGGCACCGCCGGCTCGTGGTAGATGGTGCTGACGTCGAGGAGTTCGCGGGCGCGCGCCATGGGCCTTCGGGCTGTCGGGCATTCCGGACCGCCGGCGGCCGATCCACAGCCCGGCAACGCGCCGCGACGGCGAGCGCTCCGTCGAAAGCGCGATCCGTCAGAAAGGCGATCCGTCGGAAAGGCGATCCGCGCGCGACCCCTACAGGCGGGCCAGCAGTTCGGCCTTCTTGGCGTTGAACTCGGCCGCGGTTAGGATGCCCTTGCGCTGAAGCTCCGACAGCCGCTCGATGGTCGTCAGCACGTCGCCGGCCGGTGCTGCCGCGTGTGAATCGGTCGAGGCCGGTTCGGGGGCGAACGGCTCGTGTGTGAACGGCTCGGGGGCAAAAGGTTCGGGCGTCGGAGGCCGCGTCCCGGCTTGCCCCTCGCCACGCTCGGCCCCGTCGAGGCGCCGCAGGGTCGCGAGGTCGATCGCGCCGGCCGGGCCGGAGAAGCGCAGGCTCGTGCCGCCGCCCTGCTGCTGCGAAACCCCGCTGATCAGGTGGTCGTCGGTGTCGTAGATGGCGACGCCGCTCTCGGTCTCGACCACGATGCGGCGCTGGGCCGGGAAATAGGCGTAGCGCATGCCGTTCTGCGACCCGGAGGTGGCCGGCGAGCCCCATTCGGCGGGCCAGAACGGACCCGTGCCGCGTTGCGGCTCCGGCCGGTCTCCGCCGCGCGCGGGGTCGGACCAGCCCGTCGCCGGCAGCGCGGCCGCGAGGGTGGTGCACAGGGCATCGACCCGGGCCTTGAGGTCGGTGTTGAACATGTCGCCGATCATGGTCATGCCGGAGCCGGACCATTGCCCGAACCCGCCGAGATCCGGGTGGTTGAACTGCGCCATCCGGCCGTGCCCGGCCTCGAGGGCGTGGACGAGGTGGCGCACGGCATCGAGGCTGACCCGGTAGCGGTCGGCGATGGCCTGCAGTCCGTTGGGACGATCCGTCATGCCCTGGTCTCCTCGCATGGGCGGCCCACGCCGGGCCGGATGCAGTTCAACCATGACGCAAGCCGGCACGCGGCGGAAGCCGGGAGGGCCGTTCGTACAACGCTTCCTGGTACAACCCGAACCGTTACCGTGCGGGTGCAAGAGTTTGCCCCAGGTGAAAGTGTTTGCCCCGGGGGCAAGAGTTTGCCCCGGGGGCAAGAGTTCGCGCGAGGCGTACGGGTTCGGAGATTCCGCCCGGAGTCCGGCCGCACCGGCCCGCGGCGTTGCGCGTCGCAAAAAGATTTGCGCACCGGCGGACCTTCCGAGGAAGCGTGAGCGTTCCTGTCTCGATTTTCCGAGTCCGGGCGCCGCGCAGCGTCCGGCTCGACGCATGACCTGATCCTCGCCCGGAGCCACCATGGCCGACACGACGAATCCCGCCGACCGATCGATCCCGTACGGCCGCGCCAAGCGTTCGCGCATCAAGGAGGGCTCGCCCTATCCCCTCGGCGCGAACTGGGACGGCCTCGGCGTCAATTTCGCGCTGTTCTCCGCCCACGCCACCAAGGTCGAGCTGTGCCTGTTCGACGATGACGGCGTGAACGAGATCGAGCGGATCGAGCTGCCCGAGTACACCGACGAGATTTGGCACGGCTACCTGCCCGACGCGCGCCCCGGCACCATCTACGGCTACCGCGTCCACGGCCCCTACGAGCCGAAGGCGGGCCATCGCTTCAACCCCAACAAGCTGCTCATCGACCCCTACGCCAAGGGCCTCGTCGGCTCGATCACCTGGAACCCGGCGCTGTTCGGCTACCAGATGGAGACGGGCGACGACCTGACCTTCGACGAGCGCGATTCCGCGCCCTTCACCCGCCGGTCCCGCGTCATCGACCCGGCCTTCACCTGGGGCCGGGACCGCAAGCCGCACGTGCCGTGGGAGAAGACGATCTTCTACGAGACCCACGTGAAGGGCTTCACCAAGCTGCACCCGGCGGTGCCCGAGAAGCTGCGCGGCACCTATGCCGGTCTCGGCACCCCGGCGGTGCTCGACTACATCAAGAGCCTCGGCGTCACCTCGGTGGAACTCCTGCCGGTCCACGCCTTCGTGCAGGACGACTACCTGCAGGAGAAGGACCTGGTGAACTACTGGGGCTACAACACCATCTCGTTCTTCACGCCCGCCCGGCGCTATTCGGCGGTGCCGGACTTCGCCTTCTCCGAATTCAAGGAGATGGTGGCGCGCATGCACGGCGCCGGCCTCGAGGTCATTCTCGACGTGGTCTACAACCACACCGCCGAGGGCAACGAGAAGGGTCCGACCCTGTCGTTCAAGGGCGTCGACAACGCCTCGTACTACCGGCTGATGCCCAAGGAGCCGCGCTACTACATCAACGATACCGGCACCGGAAACACCTTCAACCTCTCGAACCCCCGCGTGCTGCAGCTGGTGACCGATAGCCTGCGCTACTGGGCCACCGAAATGCGGGTCGACGGCTTCCGCTTCGATCTCGCCACCATCCTGGGCCGCGAGCCGCACGGCTTCGACGAGGGCGGCGGCTTCCTCGACACCTGCCGCCAGGACCCGGTGCTGAACAACGTCAAGCTGATCGCCGAGCCCTGGGATTGCGGTCCGGGCGGCTACCAGGTCGGCGGCTTCCCGCCCGGCTGGGCCGAGTGGAACGACCGGTTCCGCGACGACGTGCGCGGCTATTGGCGCGGCGACGAGGGCATGCTGCCGGATCTCGCCGCCCGGCTTACCGGCTCGGCCGACAAGTTCAACAAGCGCGGGCGCAAGCCCTGGGCATCGGTGAACTTCCTCACGGCCCATGACGGCTTCACGCTGAACGACACCGTGTCGTACAACGAGAAGCACAACATGGCCAACGGCGAGGACAACCGCGACGGCCACTCGCACAACCTGTCGAACAATTACGGCGCCGAGGGTCCGACCGACGATCCGGAGATCCGCGCCATCCGGCTGCGCCAGATGCGCAACATGCTCGCGACCCTGTTCCTGTCGCGCGGCACCCCGATGCTGCTGGCCGGCGACGAGTTCGCCCGCACCCAGAACGGCAACAACAACGCCTATTGCCAGGACAACGAGATCTCCTGGCTCGACTGGGAGGCCGTCGGTCCGGAGGAGCGCGATCTCGCCGAGTTCACGCAGCGCCTGACCCTGCTGCGCGAGGCTCTGCCGATCCTGACTCGCGGACGCTTCCTCACGGGCGCCTACGACGAGGAGTTCGGGGTCAAGGACGTGACCTGGCTGAAGCCGGACGGCACCGAGATGTCGCCCGAGAACTGGACGCAAGGGGACGCCCGCGCCATCGCGGTGCTGCTCGACGGGCGCGCCCAAGCCTCCGGCATCCACCGGCGCGGCGGCGATGCCACCCTGCTCCTCCTCTACAACGCCTATCACGACCTCGTGTCGTTCACGCTGCCGGAATCGGTCGGCGGCGTCGGCTGGACCCGGCTTCTCGACACCAACCTGCCCGACAGCCAGGACGTGGTCAGCAAGCCGATCGGCGCCACCTACGACGTCACCGGGCGCTCGATGCTGATGTTCGTGCTCAAGCCCGAAGAGGTCGACGGCGTCGACGCCAGCGACATGGAGCGCTCCTACCAGCACGTGATGCAGGCCTTCGAGCGCGCCAACGTCAACAGCGTCCGCTTCGAGACCGAGCAGCGCTGACGCCAACCGGACCGGCCGCGCGCGCCCCGTCGCGCGGCCGCCTCACGCTCCCCCCGCGCGGCCGTCTTCGGACCGTCGCGGGGCCGGATCGCGCGTGCCGCCTCGCGAGACTGTCACCGCCGCGCGGTCCACCGAGGGAACGATGCGTCCGCCCAGTGTTTGTCGCATGTTAGGCGAGGCCGGCGGGAGCCTCCTCCCGGAGCCTCCCGGTTTGATTGCGCGACCATGATCGAGACCCCCACCATCCCATCGACGGACGAGACCCTGTCGGCGGACAAGACCCTCTCGGCCGACAAGACAAGCGCGACCACCCGGCCCGCGATGGCGGCGGCCGGCCCCGACGCCGGTCCCGAGGCCGCGTTCTTCTTCGCAGCCCTGGCCGCTTCGCGCATGCCGATGGTGGTGAGCGATCCCCGCCTGCCCGACAATCCGATCATCTTCACCAACGACGCCTTCCTGGAGATGACCGGCTACGGTCGCGACGAGGTTATCGACCGCAACTGCCGCTTCCTGCAGGGGCCGGAAACCGACCGCGCCTCGGTGCGCGAATTGGCGCGCGGCATCGCCGCCCGCGAGAACGTGGCGACCGAGATCATCAATTACCGCAAGGACGGCACGCCGTTCTGGAACGCCCTGTTCGTGTCGCCGATCTACGACGCGAGCGGAACGCTGGTGTACTTCTTCGCCTCGCAGCTCGACGTTTCGCGCCGGCGCGACGCCGAGGAAGCGCTGGGGCAGGCCCAGAAGATGGAGGCCCTCGGGCAGCTCACCGGCGGCATCGCGCACGACTTCAACAACCTGCTGCAGGTCATCGTCGGCTACGTCGACATCGTCGGCTCCGGCCTCGACGATCCCGAAGCCGACCGCCGCCGCCTGCGCCGCGCCACCGACAACATCCGCACCGCCGCCGAGCGTGCCACCACCCTGACCCAGCAATTGCTGGCGTTCGCCCGCAAGCAGCGCCTGGAGGGGCGCTCCGTGAACCTCAACGCCCTGGTGCAGGGCATGGCCGACATGGCGAGCCGCACCCTCGGCGAGACCATCAGCATCGGGTTCGACCTCAGTCCCGAGCTGTGGACCTGCCGGGTCGATCCGACCCAGGCCGAGGTCGCCCTGCTCAACATCTTCATCAATGCCCGCGACGCCATGCCGGAGGGCGGGCGCCTCACCGTCGCGACCGAGAACCACGTCATCGCCGACGATTCCGGGAGCACCCTGGCGCCCGGCCGCTACGTCACCGTCAGCCTCTCGGATTCCGGAAGCGGCATCCCGCCCCACGTGTTGGCGCGGGTGATGGACCCGTTCTTCACCACCAAGGAGGAGGGCAAGGGCACCGGCCTCGGCCTGTCGATGGTCTACGGCTTCGCCAAGCAGTCGGGCGGCGCCGCCCGGATCGAATCGGTGCTGGGGGAGGGCACCATCGTGCGGCTGTCCTTCCCGGCCGCCGAGCAGGAAGCGGCGGACCCGGCCCCGGCGGCGGCGCTCGATCCGGCCCAGGACGGCACGGGCACGGAGACCATCCTGATCGTCGACGACCGGGACGATGTGGCGGAACTGGCCCGCACCATCCTGCGCGACTTCGGCTACACCACCCTGATGGCGCAGAACGGACGCGAGGCCCTCGAGGTGCTCGACGCCGGCGGTCCCATCGACCTGCTGTTCACCGACCTGATCATGCCCGGCGGCATGAACGGCATCGCGCTGGGGCGCGAGGCCAAGCGGCGGCGCCCGGACCTCAAGGTTCTGCTCACCACCGGCTACGCCGAGGCGAGCCTGGAGCGAACCGATGCCGGTGGCTCGGAGTTCGATCTTCTGAACAAGCCCTATCGCCGGACGGACCTGATCCGCCGTGTGCGGGCGATCCTCGACGGACCCGGTCCCCTCGGCTGAGACGCCGGCTGGGTCCGTCCCACCGGAGTGCGTTCGGATGGCCCAGGGCGACAAGTCGAAATACACCGACAAGCAGATCCGCAAGGCCGAGCACATCGCCGAATCCTACGAATCGCGCGGAGTGCCGGAGAAGCAGGCCGAGGCGCGGGCCTGGGCAACCGTCAACAAGGACGACGGCGGCGGCAAGAAGCCCGGCGGTTCCGGGCGGGGCCGGGCGACCGGGCACCCAGCCGCCCATCGCGGCGGCGAGACGGGAGGGAAAGCCTCCGCCTCCCGGACTGCGGAACAGCGCTCCGCTTCGGCCAAGAAGGCCGCCGCGACCCGCAAGCGCAATGCCGAGGCGGCGCGTCACGCGTCGTGACAGGCGGCCGAGAGCCGATCGGCTGGCCGATTTACTCGGCGCCGTCATTCCGGGGCGCCCCAGCGGCGTGCAATCCAGATCCGCCGATGGCGCGAAGTGCTGCACCACCTGCGTGTCTGGATCCCGGGCTCCGCTGCGCGGCCCCGGGATGACGCCGCGCTTCCTGTGAGTCTCCGGCAGGACCCTCGTCGGCACGATGACCCCACCGGCAGAGACGAAAGAACGACCCCGCGCCCGCGTGAGGGCTGCGGAGTCTGCCGTCTCAGGCCATCGCGGTCTTCAGGTGCTGGTCGACCTTGTCGAGGAAGCCGGTGGTCGAAAGCCACTTCTGATTCGGACCGACCAGGAGGGCGAGGTCCTTGGTCATGAAGCCAGCCTCGACGGTGTCGATGCAGGTCTTCTCCAGGGTGGCGGCGAAGGTGGCCAAAGCCGCGTTGTCGTCGAGCTTGGCGCGGTGCGCGAGGCCACGGCTCCAGGCGAAGATCGACGCGATCGAGTTGGTCGAGGTCTCCTTGCCCTTCTGGTGCTCGCGGTAATGGCGGGTCACCGTGCCGTGCGCGGCCTCGGCCTCGACGGTCCGGCCATCGGGAGTGAGCAGCACGGAGGTCATCAGGCCGAGCGAGCCGAAGCCCTGCGCCACGGTGTCGGACTGCACGTCGCCGTCGTAGTTCTTGCAGGCCCAGACGTAGCCGCCCGACCACTTGAGGGCCGAGGCCACCATGTCGTCGATCAGGCGGTGCTCGTAGGTGATGCCGGCGGCGTCGAACTTCGCCTTGAACTCGTTCTGGAAGACCTCTTCGAAGAGGTCCTTGAAGCGGCCGTCATAGGCCTTGAGGATGGTGTTCTTGGTCGAGAGATAGACCGGGTACTTCCGGTTGAGGCCATAATTCATCGAGGCGCGGGCGAAGTCGCGGATCGAATCGTCGAGGTTGTACATCGCCTGAGCGACGCCGGCGCTCGGGAACTTGAAGACCTCGCGCTCGATCACCGTGCCGTCGTCGCCTTCGAACTTGATGGTCAGGCGGCCCTTGCCCGGCACCTTGAAGTCGGTGGCCTTGTACTGGTCGCCGTAGGCGTGGCGGCCGACGACGATCGGCTGGGTCCAGCCCGGCACCAGGCGGGGCACGTTCTGGCAGATGATCGGCTCGCGGAAAATCACGCCGCCGAGGATGTTGCGGATGGTGCCGTTGGGCGACTTCCACATTTCCTTCAGGTTGAATTCCTTCACCCGCTGCTCATCGGGGGTGATGGTCGCGCATTTCACGCCGACGCCGTGCCGCTTGATCGCCTCGGCGGCCTGCACGGTGACCTGATCGTTGGTGGCGTCGCGGTGCTCGACGCCGAGGTCGTAATATTCGAGGTTCAGATCGAGGTAGGGATGGATCAGCTTGTTCTTGATCTCGCTCCAGATGATCCGGGTCATCTCGTCGCCGTCGAGTTCGACGACCGGGTTCGCAACCTTGATCTTGTCCATCAGCAGCACGCCTTCCTGAGCCAGGATGTCCACCGGCTCCACGCAAGGCGGATGCCGGTCCCGCGCCGTCCTTAGCCCGCGCGGTCCCGGGGCGGAAGCGCGGCAGCCCTGTCCCGGACCCATCTTCGGGGCCTGCGCGCTGACAAACCTTTTGCCCTGTCAGGGAGCCGCGACGAGGCGCGCGATCTTGGTGGCCTGATCGAACATCGCGTTCAGCGCCTCCTGGATCTCGGTGGCCGAACTCGCGGTGCGGAAGTAGCCCGGCGACGCGCATTTCTGCAGTGCTTCGGGCACCTTCGGAATCAGGCTGTTCACCCGGTAATTCTCAGCCTGGACGGCCGGGAACGGGTGATTCGGCTTCGCGATCGGCACATACGGGATATGGAGGATCGAGATGGTGATGCCCCGGTCCTTCAAGGGCTGACATAGGGACGGATCGAGCGGTCCCGCCTGCGATCCCGTCCATTTGGGCAGATCGCCCGGGCGTTTGGGCGCCTCGTAAGTCTGGTTGTTGTTCATCCCGTCCGTCACCACGAACACGTAGGGCAGCGCCCGCTTCGCGCTCAAGCCGTCGCCCACACTGGTGATCATGCGATTGACCACCGGAAAGACGTTGTCGTAGTGCGTCCCGCCGCTCCCGCGCGGAACGGATTCCATGCCGATATCCATGTAATTCTCGAGATCGACATTGGTCAGCGAATCGAAGTCGGAGGTAATGCCGGCGGCGGTTTCGAGCTTGCTCACGAACGGGTACAGGCCGATGCGGAACTGATTGTTCAGGGTCAGGTTGCTCTTGGCCTTGGCAATCAATCCCTGGACCGCGTTGCTCACCGTCGCGATGCGAAGCTCGACATTGTACTTCTTCGATAGGGCGAAGCCCTTCCATCCGGGGAAATGGCAGGCGAAGGAACAGTTGTTGGGGAGTCCTTCGTTCATGTCGGGGTTGAGCTTGCCGAACTCGGTCTGCGCGACGGGCGAGGTCGGAAAGCCCATCGAGCCGGACGTATCGAGCAGCAGGTAGAAATCGACGTAGCTGCTGAGCGTCAGGCTGGAGACGGATTTTCCCGCGACCGCGACCGACGCCATATCGCCCAGGACCTTGCTGAACGGCGACAGGAAACTCGAGCCGTAGGTCACCTGCGCCGTGATGACGCCGCCGGTGCGGGTCACCGTCAGGTCCGGGATGAGCGGCAGACTGGTGAGCATCGGCCCGGCATTGACCCGGAAAGCGGCGAGCCCGCGCGCCTTTGCCAGCGCCAGGGCCGATTGCGTCGGGTCATCTTCGCCCTTCGGATTCTGCGAAATGTAGTCCCGCGCCGTCGCGATGGCGGTGATGGTGGCGGCGTCCGCCGCACGGTCGAAATGGGTCCGGTAGTTGAAGCCGCGCATGTAATCGAGCCCGAGGCTCGTTATGCCGATCAGCGGCACCAGGCTCAGGGCGAAGATCAGGACGACGTTGCCGCCGCGATCGGCACGCAGGCGACGCAGGCAACGCGTGAACCGGGAGAGAAGAGCGGCGATCATCGGGAGGGCCTCACGACGCAGGGCAGGCACGGGCGGTCGTCGTGCCGCCGCTCGGGTCGAACGCGATTCCGGCGACGTAGCGCGGCGAGAGGTAGAAGGATTTGGCGATGCGGACCGAGCCGACCACGGATTGGGCGATCAGCGGCTTGTAGTCGAACACGACATCGGCCACGACGAGGAACCCCGGCCCGAAGGTGTCGTTCGGGAGCGTCGCCGGGCTCGGCCCCGCGGTGTTGGGGGCCGCGACCAGAACGTCGGTGCAGGAGCGCCCCTGACCCGACGTCCAGGTGACACGGGGGACGAAGGTGCAGGTCGTGGTGCAGCCGAGGGGCAGGGTCCGGAACTGGACGCCCGACAGCGACCATTTCAGCAGCGTCCAGACCGAGACGTTCTGCTCCCTGGCCGCCTTCATGGCCTCCGGGAACATCACGAGCTGGGCGCGCGAGATCGCCAGGATGTCGGTCTGGGTGATGCTGCCGGTGTCGTTGCGGGCGACGAGATCTGCCAGGGTGCTGGCGGCCAGCTCCACCTTGCGCATCATGATGATGTAGCGGACCAGGTCGAAGGTTACCGCCGACAGGATGATCATCACTGGAACGATCAGGGCGAACTCGACGATCGCGATCCCACGCCGGTCGGCGCGGAACCGCTTGAGGGTCCGGCGGCTCGTGAGACGTCGCAGGCTCATGCAGAGTCGAAGGCTGCAGAGTCGAAGGCTCATGGCTGCCTCAGCATGGGACCTGGACGTTGCGCGTGGTGAAGGGCTCGTTGCGGAAGGCGATCGCCGCCCGCGCGTAGGAGACCTTCCCGGATTTCGAGTCCGTGCCGAGATTGAGGCCGAGCCAGAGAAAGCTGAAGACCGGCACCGGATAGAAGACCTGGATGTAGCCGTAGGTCCCCGGCGCGCCGGGGCAATACGGCGTCCGATCCTTGTCCATCACCACCGGGACGAGGCCGGTCTCCTCCGGGTTGATGAAGGCGGCAAATCCGCCGTCGGAGCCGGTCAGGGTCGTGGTCTGAAGGCTGGTGATGATCCGGTCGCACGACAGGCCGGCGATCAGCTTGGTGCAGAAGACCGTCTCGCGGAACCCGTTGGCGGTGGACGCTTCCTCCGTCAGCGCGCCGAGCATGACGGCGCGGCTCGCATCGGCCGTCGCCTTCTCCACGGCCGCATAACAGAAGATATACAGGCCGCATTGAAGGATTTCGACGAAGACGAGCATGAACAACGGCATGACCATCGCGAACTCGACTGCTGTCGCGCCGCTGGCGGAGCGTCGAAATCCGTACAACCGTCTCTTGCACCGCGTTGCGAACGGCAGGACGGTCGTTGCGGCGCCAGATGTCTGTCGATCCGGGTCTATAATCCGTGCCGTCATTGTGAGACCCGCGGGCTCCTTTGAATTCACTCCGACTATCCACAGTCCGAATCCGTCTAGACCAGCAATGCGCGCCAAGCCTTAAGGTCGCATTACGCCGGTCGTCGAAGGTCGCGGTCATCGGCCAAGGCCGGCCCGACCTCCCGGATGCGCCCGCAATCCTGGTTCATGTCTGGATCAAGCCCGGACCACGGCCGGGCCAGGGCTGGACATTGCCCGCAACAACCGGAATCTGCCGCTCCGACGGTCGCCGGGCGGCTCTCGAACCGCCCGCGGCCCCTGTCCGCCACCATCAGCGATGAGATCACCATGAGCGAACGCATCATCCTCCGGGCCGGCGAGGCCCTGGTCGCCGGCGGCCCGCCGAACACCGCCTCCGAGCCCGAAGTCATCATCGGCGAACTCGACGGTCCGGTGGGCACCGCGCTCGCCACCCTGACGGGCGATCAGGTCGTCGGCCACAGCCGCGTCTTCGCCCTCCTCAACACCGACATCATGGTGCGGCCGGTGACGCTGTGCGTCTCCAAGGTCAGCGTCACCGAGAGCAAGTACACCTCGATCCTGATGGGCACGGTGCAGTTCGCCATCGCCAACGGCGTGCTCGACGCGGTGCGGGCCGGCTACATCCCCAAGGAGAAGGCCAACGACCTCGGCATCATCTGCTCGGTCTGGCTCAGCCCCGGCGTGATCGAGGCCGAGACCGTCGACCACAAGGCTTTGTTCGACATCCAGCGCCGGGGCATGACCGAGGCGATCCGCAAGGCGATGACCAACGAGCCTTCGATCGACTGGCTGCTGGAGAACCAGGACAAGATCATCCACAAGTATTATCAGATGGGTCTCGACGGAAAGATCTGAGACGGACCACGCCCGGCCGGGCCGGCGGCGCTTTGCCGTCGCGCCCGGCCTGTGCGACAGGGCGCGGATGCCCGCCGCCCCACCCGCTGCCGACGCCATGACCCAACCAGACTCGACCCAACCAGACTCGACCCAACCAGACTCGAACCCGCCCGCCGGCCCGGTCGTCATCCTGGTCCAGCCGCAGCTCGCCGAGAACATCGGCATGACCGCGCGCGCCATGGCGAATTTCGGCCTGTCGGAGCTTCGTCTGGTGGCGCCGAAGAACGGCTGGCCCAAGAAGGGCGTGCGCGAGGCGGCCTCCGGCGCCACCCACATCCTCGACGGCGCCTCCGTTCACGCCACCCTCGGCGAGGCGATCGCCGATCTGCACTACGTGCTGGCCACCACCGCCCGCGAGCGCGGGCAGATGAAGCGGGTCTACGCCCCGGACGAGGCCATGCGCGACGTGGCGGGGCGCACCGGCCAGCGCGTCGGCATCCTGTTCGGGCGCGAGCGTGCGGGCCTCGACAACGACGAGGTCTCGCTCGCCGACGCCATCGTGACCTTCCCGGTCGACGCGCGCTTCTCGTCGCTGAACCTCGCCCAGGGCGTCCTGCTGATGGGCTACGAGTGGCGCCGGGCCGCCGGCCTGTCGGCGCTGCCCTTCACCGGGGAGATGCTGTCGCCGCCCGCCACCCGCGAGGCGATGGCCTCCCTGTTCGCGTCCCTGGAGGAGGGCCTGGCCCGGGCCGGGTTCTATCCGCCCGAGAAGCGGGACATCATCGCCCGGAACATGCGCGACATGCTCCACCGCATGGCCATGACCGAGCAGGATGTGCGGACGATGCGCGGCGCTTTGCGCGCCCTCATGACTCGCAAGACAAACTGACGGCAACACAATCAAGAACAGGCGATCTTAACGGCGTCGCTATATTTGCATGGCAGCCTACAGCCCCATGCCTCTTCATCGTCTCACCACGTTCGGCGGCGAGTTCGCCTCCGCCTCCCGCGAAGCGGCGTTCCAGGCGGAGCGCCTGCCGGAGACGCTGCGGCACACGTGGGTGATCTTCCTGACCTGCATCGCGGTGAACGTGCTGCTGTTTGCCAACGATGCGAGCTTCATCAGCGGTCAGGACGGTCTCGGCGAGATGCTGGTGGCACGCCTTACCATCCTGTTGGCGACCCTGGGCGGGCTCGTCGCCCTGCCGCATATCCGGACGTTCGCCCGGCTGCAGCAGCTCCTCATCCTGTGGCAGGTGCTGGTGAGCGTGGCCATCGGCTGCCTCTGCGGGTCGCGGACGGACAACGCCGTCCTGGCGACCCTTCTGGTTCCCTCCGCCTTCATGCTCCTGCTGCCGCTGAGCTTCGCCTGGACGGCCATCGCCGGCAGCTTCTCCGGGATCGTCCTGCTGGCGGGATACCTGATGCCGCGATCCGCGCCCGCCGCGGGCATCGGCATGACGATCGAGGTCAGCCTGGCGATCCTGACGATCCTGCTGTTCGTCGCGCGCTCGAACCGCCTGCGGCGGCTCGAATGGGCTGCGGCCGGAGCCGAGCGCAAGGTGAGCGGCGAACTCGCGGAGAGCCGCGAGTTGTTCGAGGCGATGTTCCGGGCGGTCCCGGTGCCGATCGTCATGTCGAACGCCGCCACCGGACGACTCGTCAGCACCAACGATGCCGGATTCCGATTTTTCAAGATCGGCGCCGGTGACGTTCTGACCAATTACGGGACCCGGCATTTCCTCTCCCAGGCCGATCACCATCAGGTGCAGGAGATCCTGGGCCGCCAGGCGGTGATCCGGGACCGGGAGACCAGCATCGAGGTCCTCACGGGCGAGCGCCGCGACGTGCTCCTGTCGGTCGAGACGCTGCAGGTGGACGGGATCGTCTGCCACGTCTCCAGCCTCGTCGACATCACCAGCCGCAAGGCCGCCGAGGCGCAGATCCGCCTGGCCGCCAACCACGACGTGCTGACCGGCCTCGCCAACCGGGCCCTGTTCCAGGCGACGCTCGACACCGCCCTGGCGCGCGCCGCCTCCGAGGACGCGCAGGTCGGGCTCATCCTCCTCGACCTCGACGCGTTCAAGGAGATCAACGACACCCTTGGGCATGATTCCGGCGACGCCCTGCTCAAGGAGGTGGCCCGGCGGCTGTGTCAGGTGATCGGCCCCGACGATCTCGTGGCCCGGCTCGGCGGCGACGAATTCGTCATCCTCTCCTGCGGAACCGACGGGTCCGGCCGGAGCCGCATCCACGACGTCGCGGCGCGCATCCTCGACGCCCTGCGTCCCACGATGCCGATCGGCGGGCGGGTCGTCTCGCTCCGGGCGAGCCTCGGCCTCGCGCTCTATCCGGAGCACGCGCGCAATCCGGCGGACCTGTTCACCAATGCCGATCTCGCGCTCTACGCCGCCAAGGCCTCGGGGCGCAACCGCGCCACCCTGTTCGCGCCGGCGCTGCGGGCCAGCATCGAGGACCGGGTGACGGTGACCCGCGAGATGCGCGCGGCCCTGGAGATGGGCAGCGGACTCGTGGCCCATTACCAGCCGAAGATCGACATGCTGTCCGGGGCCGTGATCGGCTTCGAGGCTCTGGCGCGCTGGCAGCACCCGACCCGCGGGTTGCTCAAGCCCCGGGACTTCTCGGCCGTGTTCGACGACGGCGAGATCGGCATCGCGGCGAGCGACGCCCTGCGCCGGCAGATCATCGCCGACATCCTGCATTGGATCGGCCTCGGACTCGAGCCGGGCCGGGTCTTCCTCAACCTCGCCTCGGTGCAGTTCGCGCACGGCGATCTGACCCGGGCCTTCCTCGACGACGTCGACGGCGCCGGCCTCCCGCGCGCGCGGGTCGGGGTCGAGGTCACCGAGACCGTCCTGCTCGGCAGCCACGTGGACCGGGTCAGCAGCGTCCTGTCGGAATTGCACGCGGCCGGCATCCGCGTGGCGCTCGACGATTTCGGCACCGGCTACGCCTCGCTCACCCACCTCAAGCAGTTCCCGGTCGACGAGATCAAGATCGACCGCAGCTTCATCCAGGACCTGGGACGCAACACCAACGATGCCGCCATCGTCGCCGCCGTGCTGCAACTCGGCCGAAGCCTTGGGCTCGACATCACCGCCGAGGGGGTCGAGACGGCGGAGCAGGCTGGCTTCCTGCGCGACCACGGCTGCACCTTCGTGCAGGGCTACCTCCACGCCAAGCCGATGGCGGCAAACCGCGTCCCGGGTTTCCTGCGCAACCGCCTGGACCGGCTCGGCGACGAGGAAGCGGGAATCGTGCGCCAAATCGCCTGATCGGATCGTCGGTCAGGGCGCCCCGAACCGTCCCAGAGCGAAGGGGCTGACCCACCAAGTCGCTCAAGAGTTCAGAAACCAAGTCATGATACGCGCTTCCACGAACGGATAATCAACCCCAGGTTGTATTCACCTCTATTGATCTTGAACGACAAATGATAATATAGAGGCAAGTATCATTATTGAGTTTCCCGGCGCAATTCAGATGTACGTCGAAAACCTGGAATTTTCCTCTCGTTATTTTTTTGATTTGATCGAGAGCCAGGGGGTCAACGGCAGTTGGAGTTGGCAATTTGCCGAAAACCGGCACGTCTGGTCGCCGGGCCTGTTCCGCGTCCTCGGCCTCGACCCGCAGACCATCCGGCCGAGCTACGATCGCCTGGTCAGCCTGATCGATTCCCAGGACCGGGACACGGTGGAGACCGGTGTCGACCTGCTCCATGGCGTGACGCTCGGCCGTCAGACACTCCGCATCCGCCGACCGGACGGCGCGATCCGTGTGCTGTCGTCCCGGATCGAGATCTCTCTCACCCCGGACGGGCGCCCACGCGGGGCGGCCGGGGTCATGCTGGACGTGACGCATCAGGAAATCCTGAGGGAGGCGCGCATGGCCGAGCAGCGCCGCCGCCGCGCCTGGTACGACGACCAGCGTATCCTGACGTTCTTCAGCGACCAGTCCCATCTGTTCACCTGTCAGGAGGAAGCCTCGGAACTGACCGGCCTCTCATCGGACGAAATCGCAGCCGACGCGTTCGTGACGATCGTGGCGGATGAGCGGGAGCATGCGCGGGCCGAGAATGCCGAGGCACTGGCGGCGGGAAGGGCCTTCCGGGTGACGCCCCACATGCGCATCGCCCGGCATGATCGGGCCTTGTTCGAAGCGTTCATCGTCCCGATCCGCGATGCGGGCGGAGCGATCCGAGAATGGGCCGGCATCACCCGGCCGATGGGCTCGAAGGCCTCTCCGGCCACCGAACTGCTTCTGGAGGGGCTCGAACAGGCCATCGACGGGCGCCACATGCGCGCCGCCCGTGCCCTGCTCGATTGGTCGATGACCGACCTCGCCCAGGCCGCCGGCCTGTCGCTGTCGACGGTCAAGCGCATGGAGGAGAATGTCGACGGCTCCGCGCCGGCGTCCCGTCGCAAGGCGGTGGCGACCCTGCGCCGCTTCGGCATCCGCTTCTCCCTGATGGAGGGCAACGTCATCGGGGTCAGCGCGACCTGACGCGCTCCGTCGGCCGGGGCACCCTGCCTGGGATAAGCCCCTCGGCCGCGTCGCGCCGGGGCCCGCATTCCATCGGCGATCAGGTGCCCGGCATGCTCCAGGGCGGTCGGCGCCGGCACCGTGTCGGGCCGGCCCCTGCGGCGGCCCAGTGGACGTTATGCGCCCGGGGCAAGAACAGCGTCAGGCTCTGACGAACATCGGCACCACTTCGCCATGGGTTCAACGCCGACCGCGTCACGCGAATAGTTCGGTACCGACCGCCATCCGGTCTGATTTACATGTTTCGTACGCCAGATAACCGACTTTAAGTTGCATCATACGCAAAAATGCTTTGTTCGATTTGACATTATCCAATTTAAATATCATTTGTTGTTTTCCTTTGGTCGGACACCAATGAACGTCGACGATCTCGTATTTTCGTCTGGGCAGTTTCTGAACCTGATCGAGAGCCAGGGGGTCACCGGCACCTGGGGCTGGCGCTTTGCCGACAACCAGCACGTCTGGTCGCCGGGCCTGTTCCACGTCGTCGGCCTCGACGCCCAGAGCACCCGGCCGAGCTACGATCGTCTCGTCGGCCTGATCCATCCCGAGGATCGCGAGAGGGTACAGACCAGCTTCGACCTGATCCACGGCGTGACGCTCGGCCAGCAGACCCTCCGCGTCCTCCGTCCGGACAATACAATCCGTGTCGTGTCGGCCCGGACCGAGATCTACCTCGGGGCGGACGGACGTCCGCGCGGCGCGGCCGGCGTCGTGCTGGACGTGACGGACCAGGAGCGGCTGCGCGAGGCCCGCATCACCGAGCAGCAGCGCAGGCGAGCCCTGTTCCGGCAGACGCGGACACTGACCTTCTCCAACGATCCGGACTACGCGTTCTCGATGCCCCAGGAGGCCTCCGAGCTGACCGGTCTGCCGCTCCAGGACATCTCGGCCGATGCGTTCCTGTCGGTGGTTCGCGAGGAGCGCGAGCATTGGCGCGGGCTGAGCATCGAGGGCCAGCGCTCAGGGCTGGTGCATGTGACGAAACCCGTCCTGTACCTGGCCGGCGATGATCGCGGGCGCTTCGAGGTGTTCACCGTTCCGATCCGCGATGCGGCCGGCGTGGTGGTGGACTGGAGCAGCCTGACCCGCCCCATCGGATCGCACACACCCCTGGCCGACGACCGGCTTCGCGAGGGCCTTGAGCAGGCCATCGACGGGCGCCATCTGCGCGCCGCCCGCGCGCTTCTGGACTGGTCGATGACCGATCTCGCCCAGGCTGCCGGCCTGTCGCTCTCCACCGTCAAGCGCATGGAGGAGAACGTCGACAGGATCGCGAGCCAATCCCGACACCGGGCCATGGAAACCCTGCGCCGCTTCGGCATCCGCTTCTCCCTCATGGACGGCGGCGTCATCGGCGTCAGCGCGACATGAAGTGCTCGGTCGACCGAACCTCGCGAGACAAAAAATCAGCGTCCGGTTCGGCAAACTCAGCGTCCGGATTGAAATGAGCGTCATCGACGCCGGCTCGCCTGGGTGTCGGCCTGCCCACCTTGCTATGGATAGTTCGTCCTGACCGAAAGATGCTTGAGTTCGTTCATGCAACTCTCGATTGACTGACGTAAACTTGTATTACCGCGTGTTGATCCCGGACCAATATCGTCACTATAGGTCTAAAATATCTTTTGTTGGTTTCTGGCCCGAAACGCATGGACGTCGACGACCTCGGATTCTCATCCCGGTATTTCCTCACCCTGATCGAGAGCCAGGGTGTGACCGGAACCTGGGGTTGGCGTTTCGCCGACCACCAGCACGTCTGGTCGCCGGGCCTGTTCTGCATCCTCGGGCTCGACGCCCAGAGTACCCGGCCGAGCTACGATCGTCTGGTTGGCCTGATCCATCCCCAGGACCGCCACAGGGTGCAGACCGGCGCCGACCTGAGGCACGGCGTGACGCTCGGCCAGCAGACTCTCCGCATCCTCCGACCGGACAAAACCGTCCGCATGCTGTCGGCTCGGACCGAGATCTATCTGGGCGTGGACGGACGTCCCCGTGGCGCGGCCGGGGTCGTGCTGGACGTGACGGATCAGGCGATCCTGCAACAGGCGCGTTTGACCGAGAAACGGCATCGGCGGGCGCTGTTTCTGGAAAAGCGCATTCTGACCTTCTCCAGCCATGAGACCAATCGGTTCTCATCGCAGGAAGAATCGTCCGAAATGACCGGCATCCCGATGGGTGAAATCGCAACCGATGCGTTCGTGGCCATCGTGAACGAGGACCGGGAGCGCATGCGGGTCGAGAACGGAGTATTGCTGGAGGCCGGGAAGGCCTACCGGTCGGTCGCTCTCTTGCGCCTTGCCGGCAACAACCGCGGCCGCTTCGAGAGCTTCATCGTCCCGGTCCGTACTGAGGGCGGGGATGTCCGGGAATGGGCCGGCGTCACCCGCCCGATGGGCTCGACCACGTCGCCGGTCGCCGATCAATTTCTCGAAGGTCTCGAGCAGGCCATCGACGGACGTCATCTGCGCGCCGCCCGTGCCCTGCTCGACTGGTCGATGACCCAGTTCGCCCAGGCCGCCGGCCTGTCGCTCTCTACCGTCAAGCGCATGGAGGAGAACATCGACGGGATCGCGCTGCAGTCCCGCCACAAGGCCGTGGCGACCCTGCGCCGCTTCGGCATCCGCTTCTCCCTGATGGAGGGCGGCGTCATCGGCGTCAGCGCGACGTAGCGCGCTGACGGTCGTGGCGAAGGGAGCGGCCTCAGCCGAGCTGCGCCAGGGCCTGCTCCACGTCGGCGATCAGGTCCTCGACGTTTTCGAGACCGATCGACAGGCGCACCGTCTCGGGACCGACCATGGCGGCGGCCTTGTCGGCGGGGTCGAGCTGGCGGTGGGTTGTGGTCGCCGGGTGGATCGCCAGGGATTTGATCTCACCGATGTTCACGAGGTGCGAGATCAGCTTCAGGCTCATGATGAACGTGACCGCCGCCGGCTCGCCGCCCTTCAGCGCCACGGTGAAGATCGAGCCCGGACCCTGCGGCACGTAGCGGGCCGCCATGGCCTCGCCCGCCTGGCCGGGCAGGGCCGGGTAGCTCACCCAGGCCACCGCCGGGTGGTCCTTGAGGAAGGCCGCCACCGCCCGGGCATTGGAACAGTGCCGCTCCATCCGCAGCGGCAGGGTCTCGATGCCGGTCAGGGTCAGGAAGGCGTTCATCGGCGACAGGCCGGGGCCGAGTTCGCGCATCCCGAAGACGCGGCAGGCCGACGCGAAGGCGAAATCCGGGAAGCGCTCCGTGAGCACGAGGTCGTCGTAATCGGCCCAGGGCTCGCTCATCAGGTTGTAGCGTCCGGGCACCGCCGCCCAGTCGAAGCGGCCGGCATCGCAGATCACCCCGCCGATAGTCTGGCCCGAGCCGCCGAGGAACTTCGAGGTCGAGTGGATGACGATGTCGGCGCCGTGCTCGATCGGCCGGATCAGGGCTGGCGACGCCAGGGTGTTGTCGACGACGAGCGGCAGCCCGTGCCGGTGCGCCACCTCGGCGATCCCGGCCAGATCCATCACGGTCGCGCACGGATTGACGATCGACTCGCACACGATCGCCCGGGTCTCCGGGGTGATCTGCGCCTCGAAATCGGCCGGGGTCAGCCCTTTGGTGAACTGGGGCTTGAGGTCGTAGCGCGCGTCGAGGCGATTCATCAGGCCGAGGGAGCCGCCGAACAGGCGCGAGGAGGCGACATAAGCCTCGCCGCTCTTCATCAGGGTCATCAGCACCATCAGCACGGCCGACTGGCCCGAGGCCACCGCCACGGCGGCCTTGGCGCCCTCCAGGGCGGCGACGCGGCGCTCCAGGGCGGCGACGGTGGGGTTCGAGCCGCGCGAATACGAGAACCCGGTGCGGCGCAGGGCGAAGATATCCGCCGCCTGCTGGGTGTCCTCGAAGACGAAGCCGTTGGTGAAGTAGATCGGCTGGACCCGCGCGCCGGTGGCGGGGTCGGGCGCGGCGCCGGCATGGATGGCCTGGGTCGCGAAGCGGTGGGTCTGGGTCTCGGTGGCCATCGGGGCCTCCCGTCTGTGAAGGGCGCGGTGAGCGGTCAGGCGGCGCGGTGGGTGAAGGCGCGCAGGGTCCGGACCAGGGTCGAGGGCTCGTAGGGCTTCGGGATGAAGCGCGCCCCGTCGGGCATGTCGTTCGGGCCGGGGGTGCCCATGCCGGAGACGACGAGGACGGGGATGGTCGGCCAGCGATGGGCCACGAGGCGGGCGAGCGCGAAGCCGTCCATCGAGCCGCGCGGCATGTCGACATCGGTCATCAGCACATCGACGTCGCTGCGCGTCTCCAACACCGTGAGGGCGTTGTCGGCGTGGCTCGCTTCCAGCACCTCGAACCCGGCATCCGCGAGGGTGTCGGCGGCTTCCATCAGGAGCAGGCCGTCATCTTCGACGAGGAGCACGACGGGGAGGTCTGGCTGGGGTTGCGTCATCGGCGGCCGGACGTTCTCGCGATACGGGGACGGTCGGGGCCTATTCCCCGCCGGCAGTGCCGTCAATAACGGGCGGTGTCGCGCATCCGTTTCGCCGGCGCGGTGACGCGGCGACCGGGCAACTCCGGCGCGAAGGCGATCGCCAGCGACACCAGCCCGGCCAGGATGGCGAGGAACGCCAATCCGTCGTTGATCGAGTCCGCAGTGGCCCAGGCCGACATCATCGCCTCCGAGGGTCGCCGGACCAGGGTCCACCGCGCATGGTAAAGGATGCGTTAACACGGCCGCCGCTCAAGCCGTCAGGGCCGCGTCGAGATCCGCGATCAAATCCTGTGGATCTTCGAGGCCGACCGACAGGCGCACCACCTCCGGCCCGGCCCCGGCGGCGATCCGCTGCGGATCGGTGAGCTGGCGGTGGGTGGTCGAGGCCGGGTGGATGATCAGCGAGCGGGTGTCGCCGATATTGGCCAGATGCGAGAACAGGGTCAGGCCGGAGACCAGCTTGACGCCGGCCTCGTAGCCGCCCTTGAGCCCGAGGGTGAACACCGCCCCGGCCCCGTTCGGCGTGTAGCGCCGGGCGAGCTGGTGGTAGCGGTCGGTCTCCAGCCCCGGATAGCTGACCCAGTCCACCGCCGGGTGGCCCTGCAGGAAGGTGGCGACGGCCAGCGCGTTGTCGCAATGGCGCTGCATCCGCAGCGGCAGGGTCTCGATGCCGGCGAGCAGCAGGAAGGCGTTGAACGGCGACAGGGCCGGCCCGAGGTCGCGCAGGCCGAGCACCCGGATGGCGATGGCGAAGGCGAAGTTGCCGAAGGTCTCGGCCAGCACCTTGTCGGCATATTCCGGGCGCGGGGCCGACAGCATGGGGAAGCGCGCATCGCCCGCCCACGGGAAGGTGCCGCCGTCGACCACGAGGCCGCCGATGGAATTGCCGTGGCCGCCGAGGAACTTGGTCGCCGAGTGCACGACGATGTCGGCCCCGTGCTCGAAGGGGCGGATCAGGTAGGGGCTCGCCATCGTGTTGTCGACGATGAGCGGGATGTTGTGGCGCTTCGCGATCTCGGACAACGCCGCGATGTCGGTGATCACGCCACCCGGATTGGCGATGGACTCGCAGAAGATCGCCTTGGTGCGGGGCGTGATCGCGCGCTCGAACGACGACGGGTCGTCGGTCTGGGCCCAGACCACATTCCAGCCGAAGTTCTTGTAGGAATGGTTGAACTGGTTGATCGAGCCGCCGTAGAGCCGGTCGGCGGCGATGAACTCGTCGCCCGGCTGCATCAGGGCGTGCATCACCAGGAACTCGGCCGCGTGGCCCGAGGCCACCGCCACCGCGGCGGTGCCGCCCTCCAGCGCGGCGACGCGCTCCTCCAGCACCGCGTTGGTCGGGTTGGTGATGCGCGAATAGATGTTGCCGAAGGCCTCGAGCCCGAACAGCGAGGCGGCGTGCTCGGCATCGTCGAACACGAACGAGGCGGTCTGGTAGATCGGCGTCGCCCGCGCGCCCGTGGTCGGATCGGGCGCCGCGCCGGCATGGATGGCCCGCGTGTTGAAGCCGGGCAGACGATCGGTCATCGCAAAATCCTCCCGGGCCCGCCGGCCCGCACATGCCAGTCTTCTACGCCCCGCCAAAAGCCGGGTGAAGAGGCTGCCATCCGCTGAAACGAACGCTGGTTCTTTATGCCGGACGGGGGAGGGGGTCAAGGCGGGAAGAGGAGCGAGGCGGGAGCGGGCGCCTTCCCTCCCCCCTCTGCGGGGGAGGGTGGTCGCGGAGCGACCGGGAGAGGGGCAGCAACCTCTCCGGCACCGTCGCTCCCCTCTCCCGACCCGCTGACGCGGGCCACCCTCTCCCGCAGAGGGGAGAGGGGTTGCGCGCGACGACGCCCGCCTCTGCGAAGGGGCGAGTCGCAAGC